>DATAQE010000162.1:0-41076 GCA_036264835.1 Candidatus Elarobacter sp. | reverse complement strand
GTTCGGCGTGGTGCACATCGACATGCCGCTGCGGCCGGAGAAGCTCTGGACCGCGATGCAGGCGAAACCGACGAACGGGAGCGTGCGATGATACCGTCAGCGTTCGACTACGTCCGCGCGAGCAGCGTCGACGAGGCGATCCGCCTCTTGGAACAGCACGGCGACGAGGCGAAGCTCCTCGCCGGCGGCCACAGCCTGATCCCCATGATGAAGCTGCGCCTCGCCGCGCCGAGCGTCCTCATCGACATCGCGGATATCCCCGCGCTCGCGGGGATCGAAGTGAGCGGCGGCCGCGTGACGATCGGCGCGCTCACCAAGCACGCGGCGTTAGCGGCAAGCGACGAGCTGAAGAAGAACGCGCCCGCGCTGTGGGACGCGGCGAACGACCTCGGCGACCCGCAGGTCCGCAACCGCGGCACGATCGGCGGCGCCTCCGCGCACGGCGACCCGTCCGCCGACTACCCTGCGGTGCTGCAAGCCCTCGACGCGACTTTCACCCTCGTCGGTAAAGGCGGCACGCGCGAGCTGACGTCCGGGCATTTCTTCCGCGGGATGTTCGACACCGCGCTGGCCCCCGACGAAGTGCTGACCCGGATCGCATTCGACGCCGCACCGAGCTCCGCGTACGTGAAGTTTCATCACCCCGCCTCACACTATGCCGTCGTCGGTGTCGCGGTCGTGCTGAGGATGGAAGGCACAACAATCGGTTCGGCGCGGGTCGCGGTCACCGGCATCGGTGATGCGGCGTTCCGCGCCGGCGTGGTCGAAAGTGCGCTGAAAGGCGTGAACCCCAGCGACGCCGACTTCGTGAAAGCTGCCTGCGCGGGTGCCGCGCGCGGCGTCACCGCAAGATCCGACACGTTCGCATCCGCAACATACCGTGCGGCGATGGCGGATGTCTTTGCCGCCCGCGCAGTCGCGAAGGCGGCGTCAGCGCGCTGAGTTTCGCAGGTTCGTCGCCTCGCGGCCGGGAGCGGCCCCGTCGTCACGGCGACCGGGCCGCTCCGTTCATTCGCGTCGAACGCGCCTCTCAGATATAGTTGAATTCCACCTTGCAGCTCGCGCCGATCCCGTCGATGACGATGTAGTCGCCGTCGTTGACGGTGTACTGATTCGTACCCACCACCAAGAACTGCGTGCCGCCTGGCGAATAAATGTACGCTGAAACCGGCGACGGGCTTCCAGGCTGATAGGTCAAGTTGAGCGTACCGGCGATCCCCAGCATCAGATAGCTCTGGTTGTTCAAATTCGGCGCGAAGAGGAACGTGTCCGTCGTGTTCACCGTGTCAGCGGGCGGTTGGAACGTCTGAGTCGACATAGGGTCGCTCCGTTTAAGAACGCCCGCGGCCGACATGGCACTACCACGTCACCCCGCCGAGCGCCGCCGAGCGAACGGCGGACGCGCCCCTTCGCTCAGCGGAGGGCCCTTCCCTCGCACTAGTGAGGTGAGCAAACGTCGGTAGCCTTCAGGCGGGAGGCTTGCTCTTCAGCGTCTCTCCGACCGCGAACATGACGAGGACCGTGCAGCCGACGCCGATCAGCCAGCCGATGAGGCCTTCGCCGACGGGGCCGGCACTCGCGAGGGAATAGCCGCCGCGATCGTCGGGATGGTGCAGCGTGTCGACGTAGGCGGTCAGCGCGTCGAGGTCCGGTTGCGGGATCGCGTGCTCGTCGAACTGCGGCATGATGCCGGGGCCGGTGCGCACCGCTTCGGCGGTTTGCAGCGGCGTCGATTGCAGCACCGCGGGCGCGAGCCAGCCGAAGCCGGCGACGGCGCCGGTGCCGGTCGCACCGTGGCAGGCCTGGCAGTTCTCTTCGAAGACGACGCGGCCGCGCGTGAGTTTCGTGATGTCAGGGTGGACGTTCGGGATCGGCGGACCGGTGCCACCGTGCGAGACGATGTACGCGATCAGGGCGTCGATCTGCTCGCGCGGGAACGACGCCGGGCCGCGCATCGGCTCGGTCGCCGGAACCTCGAGCGGCATGCGGCCCGTCGAGAGCTGGAAGTCGACGTCGGCCGCGCCGGCTTTCGTGAGCGGCGGGCCGTCCACCGTTCCTTGCAATTTCGCGCCGTGGCAGCTGATGCAGTGGACCGCGTACAGGTCCCCGCCGATCTTCGTGGGATCGCTGGCCGCCGGCGCCGAGACGTGCGTCAGCGGCGGCTTCGGCTCGCCGGCCGACGTGGTCTGCGCGAGCAGGACCGCCGCGGCGAGGAGCGCGATCACGGCGTCGGCACGGGCTCTTCCTCGAACCCGCCTTCGGCCGCGCGCTTCAGCACCACGCGCGACGGGTGCTCTTCCTCGTACGCGTGCCGCGCCTGCAGCTCCACGCAGATTCGCCACGTGATCGCCGCGGCGACGACCGGCGCGACGAGCACCGCGATGCGGTACACCCACGCCAGCTGCTGCACCGAGATGCGCCACAGCCGCGCCTGCACGTCGTCGCTCCCGGCCATCAGCAGCACGCCGGCGAACGTGAACACCGCCACGCCGAACGACGTGCGCATCGCGTTCTGCCACGGAAACTGCAGCAGTTCATGGTACGCGCGGTCGCCGGTCAGCTTCCGCTCGAGCCACGGCCACGCGTAGAGCACGCCGAACAAGCCCAGCGGCATCACGATCCCCGGCCACAGCAGCGCGGAGATCGAATGGTGCCCGAACCGGATCGGCCAGCGCGGCGCGACGCGCAGCGCGCCGTCGAGCCAGCCGACGTACCAGTCCGGCTGCGCGGGCGACGCGACGGTCCACGGGTCGTACGGCCCGTACTGCCAGATCGGATTGATCTCGACCAGGCCGCCGAGCAGCAGCAGAACGCCGAACGTCGCCGCCATCAGCGCGAGCGACTTCACCGCGTACGTCGGCCACAGCGGCGAGCCGACGACGTTGTTCTCGCGCTGCCGCTTCCGGGGGAACTGCGTGTGCTTCTGGTGCCACAGGATCATGACGTGCAGCGCGATCAGCGCGCCGAGCGCGAGCGGGATGAACAGAATGTGGATCGCGAACAGCCGGTTCGTCGTCTCCGGGCTCGGGAAGTTCCCGCCGAAGAACAGGAACGCGACCCACGACCCGATCACCGGGATCGAGAGCGCGATCGACTGCGCGATCCGCAAACCCGCGCCCGAGAGCTGATCGTCCGGGAGCGAGTAGCCCGTGAACCCGTCGCCCATGACGAGCAGCAGCAGCGTCAGGCCGATCACCCAGTTGATGTCGCGCGGCTTGCGGAACGCGCCGGTGAGGAAGATGCGCGCCATGTGCGTGATCACCGCCGCCGCGAAGACCAGCGCGCACCAGTGATGCGCCTGGCGCACGAGCAATCCGACCTGCGTGTCGAACGAGATCCGCAGCACCGAGGCGTACGCGTCCGACATCACGCGCCCGTCGAGCGACGGCACGCCGTGCCCGTGATAGACCGCGTGATGCGCCGACGGGTGGAAGTAGAACGTCAGATACGTCCCGCTCAGCAGGATGAAGATGAAGCAGTACGCCGCGACCTCGCCGAGCATGAACGACCAGTGGTCGGGGAACGCCTTGCGCAACGCGTGGCGCAGGAACGGCGCGGCGCCGAGCCGTTCGTCGAGCGCGTCGACGAGCTTGCGGATCACGCCGTCTCCCACGCGTCGGGGCCGACGAAATCCGACATCGTCCCGCCGGCGCTCAGCGTTCCGTCGGCCTCGACGCGGATCGGCAATTGCGGCAGCGAGCGCGCCGCCGGGCCGAACAGGACCGTCCCGCCGTCGAGCACGTCGAACGTCGACTGGTGGCACGGGCACATCAGCTGCTGCGGCCCTTCGCGGTACAGCGCGACCGGACAGCCGGCGTGCGTGCAGACCTTCGAGTACGCGACGAACCCGCGCGGCGTCCAGTCGCGGCGCTCGCCCGGCATCCGCAGCTGCTCTTCCGGGACGCGCACGAGCATCACGCAGTCGTTCGCCATCTCGACGACGTGATCGGGGCCGACCTGGCCTTCGGGGAACGCGGTGACGACGCTGCCGACCTCGACGACGTCGGCGCGCACGGGCGAGCCGTCCTCGCGCACGAGCCGCATCCCGGCTTTCCATCCGCTCTTTCCGATCTGCCCCTCCGGGCTCGGCCCGAGCGAACGGAGCGGAAAGAGCGCGGCGACGCCGAGGAATCCCAGCGCGGTCCAGCCCAACCGCATCAGCCACGTGCGGCGCCCGACGATCTCGGTCGCGCCGCTCTCGATCAGCGAGACCGCGTCGGCCCGCTCGCGCTCCGGCGTCCCGAGCGGATGCTGCGGATCGGCGGTCTGCTCGTGCGGGAGCAGATCGCGGCTCCAGGTGATCAGCGCGCCGGCGATCCCGAACAGCGCCGCCGCGAGCCCGAGCCCTTCGATCTGCGTCTGCCCGCCGAGCGCGAACGACGTCGCGAACGTGACGCTCCCCGCGAGCGAGAGCAGCAGCCACAGCGCCGCGCGCCGCTCGCCGCGCTTCTCGAGACTCTTCATCGCACGAACCAGATCGTGGCCCAGATCCCGAGCCACACCACGAACACGAAATGCCAATAGTACGAGATCGCTTCGGCGCCGGCGGCGTGCTCTTCGGTGAAGCCCGGCTTGTCGACGCCGGCCGTGAGGAACGCCAGCATGATCACGCCCGCGGTCACGTGCGCGGCGTGGAAGCCCGTCATCCCGTAGAACACCGAGCCGTACGCGTGCGTCGTGACGGTGAACGCGTTCTTGCTCCACCCGTGGAACGTCTCGGCGAGGAACAGCACCGCGCACAGCAGCGTCCCGCTGAGCCACAGCCGCGCGCGCGTCCGCTTCCCGGCGTGGACGTCGCGGATCGCGATCAGCACCAACAGGCTCGAGATGCCGAGCAGCGCCGTCCCGATCGACGACTCGACCGGGTCGAGATGGACCCCGGCCGGCGGCCATTGCCCGCTGCGCCCGCGCAGATCGAAATACGCCGCGAACCACGCCGCGAAGAACATCAGTTCGGAGGCGAGGAACAGGATTACGCCGAGAATGAGCGCGTGACCCCGGACGGTCAAGCGCTCCGTGCGCGCGGCGTTGCCGATGCGTGCGGACATCCGGCATGTGCTTTACCCGGCGAATCGCTCGGTGAGACGCGCCCGAGGCGGGTACGACACCTGAAGCCACACTCAAGCCGGAGGGACGTTCTGCACGTGCGGTTCGCCGCGCTCATCACCCCGCTCGCCGCCGCGCTCGCGCTCGGCGGGTGCTCCGCGATCCCGCACGACACGACCGCGCAGGCGGGGCAGCTGCACGGCGTCTGGGTCGTCTTCCTCACCGCCGCCGTCGTCGTCTACGCGATCGTCGCCGGGCTGATCCTG
This sequence comes from Candidatus Elarobacter sp., assembly GCA_036264835.1. Classification (GTDB taxonomy): domain Bacteria; phylum Vulcanimicrobiota; class Vulcanimicrobiia; order Vulcanimicrobiales; family Vulcanimicrobiaceae; genus Vulcanimicrobium. The sequence continues at coordinate 35,764 of DATAQE010000162.1, read as the reverse complement.
TGGTCGGCGATCGCGTACCGGCGGCGCGATCCGAACACGGTGCAGGCGGCGAAGTTCCACCAGAACGTGCCGCTGGAGCTGACCTGGACCGTGATCCCGGTGCTCGTCGTCACCGGGCTGTTCGCCGTCACCTACGCGGCCGAGCGGCACGTCGACAGCGTGGTGACGCCGCCCGGTGAGACCGTGCAGGTCGTCGCATTCCGCTGGTCGTGGCGGTTCCTGTATCCGCGCGAGCACATCGCGATCGAGGGGACCACGGACCGCCCGCCCGAGCTCGTGCTACCGGCGAACCGCACGACGGAGATCCGGCTGACGTCGAGCGACGTGATCCACGCGTTCTGGGTGCCGGCGTTCCTGTTCAAGCGCGACGCCATCCCGGGGATCGTCAACGTGTTCGACTACACGCCGCTCAAAGAAGGCGTCTATCCCGGCCGCTGCGCGGAGTACTGCGGCACCTTCCACGCGCACATGAGCTTCACCGTGCGGGTGGTTTCGCCGGAGGCGTTCGCGCGCTGGGTGCGCGACCGCGGAGCCTCGGCATGAGCGCGGTCGCCGCACCGCCGCGCGCGCTGGCGAAGGAAGGGATCGTCGCGTGGCTGGTGACGACCGATCACAAGAAGATCGGCATCCTCTACATGCTGACGAGCCTGGCGTTCTTCTTGGTCGCGGGCTTCCTCGCCGACGTGATCCGGCTGCAGCTCGCCGCGCCCCAGCAGACGATCGTTGGGCCGCACGAGTACAACCAGGTCTTCACGCTGCACGGGACGGCGATGATCTTCCTATTCGTCGCGCCGTTCGGCTTCGGGTTGGCGAACTACCTGATCCCGCTGCAGATCGGTGCGCCGGAGATGGCGTTCCCGCGGCTGAACGCGTTCTCGTTCTGGCTCTTCTTGCTCGGCGGGCTCACGGTGTTCTCCGGGATCGTCACGCAAGGTGGTGCAGCGGCGGCGGGCTGGACCGCGTTCGCGCCGCTCTCCGACGTGCGCGTCTCCGCGGGCGTCGGTCAGGACCTGTGGATCCTCGGGCTCACGCTGACGAGCATCTCCGGGATCATGACGGCGATCAACTTCTTAGTGACGCCGATCGTCTTCCGCGCGCCCGGGATGGGGATGTGGCGGCTGCCGATCTTCACCTGGGAGATGATCGCGACCGCGCTGCTGATCATGATGGCGTTCCCGCCGCTCACGACGGCGTTCGCGATGCTGCTGCTCGACCGGCACGCCGGCGCGCGGTTCTTCGACCCGGGCGGCGGCGGCGACCCGGTGCTGTACCAGCACGTCTTCTGGTTCTTCGGCCACCCCGAGGTCTACGTGATGATCCTGCCGTTCTTCGGCGTGATCAGCGAGGTCGTCTCGGTCTTCTCGCGCAAGCCGATCTTCGGCTACACAGGACTGGTCCTCTCGGCGTTCGGGATCGCCGGGCTCTCGATGGGTGTGTGGGCGCACCACATGTTCACCACCGGCGCGGTCGCGAACCCGTTCTTCTCCGGGCTCTCATTCCTCATCGCGGTCCCGACCGGGATCAAGTTCTTCAACTGGATCGCGACGATGTGGCGCGGGGCGGTCAGCTACGAGACGCCGATGCTGTTCGCGATCGGGTTCATGCTGAACTTCCTGATCGGCGGGATCACCGGCGTGATCGTCGCGTCGCCGCCGCTCGACTACCACGTCGAGGACTCGTATTTTCTGATCGCCCACTTCCACTACACGCTCGGCGGCGGCTCGATGTTCGCGATCTTCTCGGCGCTGTATTTCTGGTTCCCGAAGATCTGGGGCGTGAAGCTCGGCGAGCGGCTCGGGAAGCTGCACTTCGTGCTGATGTTCGTCGGGTTCAACCTCGCGTTCTTCCCGATGTTCTTCCTGGGGATGATGGGGATGCCGCGGCGCATCTACACGTATCCGGCGCTCCCCGGCTGGGGGCCGCTCAATCTCGCCTCGTCGATCGGCGTCGCGCTCATCACGATCGGGACCGGGGTGCTGGTGTGGAACGTGATCGTCTCGATGCGCAACCGCACGCCGCTCCCCGACGATCCGTGGGGTTCGGCGAACACCCTCGAGTGGGCGACCTCCTCGCCGCCGCCGGAGTTCAACTTCCGCGTGCTCCCGCCGATCCGCTCGAAACGGCCGGCGTTCGACCTGCACCATCCCGAGTACGCGAAGGACTCGCCGAAGTGACGATCTCGCTGCGGATGTTCCTGTCCTCGATGACGTTCGGGCTGGTCGTCGCAGCGCTCTACTGGCTCACGACGCGCGAGAACGTCGGGACGATTCTGCTGGGGCTCTTCGGCGCCGGGTTCGCGTTCGTGGCGGCGTACCTGCGGGTGATCAAGCCGAAGACGCTGCTCGACGGCGACCAGCAGCGCGCGCCGTCCGAGCTCGCCGGTGAAACGATCGGCGTGTTTTCGCTGGAGTCGCCATGGCCGATCATCTTGGCGTGCTGCACCGCAGGGCTGCTGATCGGGGTCGTGCTCCACCCGATGCTCGCGGTGTTCTCGCTGGTCGCGCTGTTCGTGACGCTGTGGCAGCTGGTTCGCGAGAGCGTGTGACCGAGAAGCCGCCGCGCTGGTACGCGCGCGCGGAGGCTTGGTTCAAGCTGCTCGCGGCGATCGTGCTCGCGTACCTGATCCTTGAGCGCGTGCTGAACCTGCTGGTCCAGCTGTCGGACGTCACGGTGATCCTGGTCGGCGGGGTGCTGCTCGCGTATCTCGTCGTCCCGGTGGTGCGGAAGCTGAACGAACGGCTGCCGCTGTGGGCCGCGCTCTCGATCGTGTACGGCGGCGGCGCGGTGATCATCGTCGCGGGGATCTACCTGCTCGTGCCGGTGATCATCGCGCAGGCGCAGGACCTCGTCGCGTCGCTCCCCGCGATGCGCAAGGTCCTCGACACGTACCTCTCGACGACGCACAACCCGATCGTCACACATTTCCCGCCGGCGCTGCGCGGCTACGCGGCGAAAGTTCCGCTCCAGGCCGGGATCGAGCTGAAACACATCACGGAGGGGTTCACCTCACACGTCGTCCCGGCGCTGCTCTCGGTGGTCACGGTGGGAGCGGTCTCCGTCGCGATCCCGGTCGTCTCGATCTACATGCTCGCCGAGTCGACGATGATCAAGCGCTTCTTCGCGCGGACGGTACCGGCGAAGCGCCGCGAGCTCGCGATGGACATCTTGGCCGACATCGACGGCGTGATCGGCGGCTTCGTGCGCGGCCAGCTGATCGTCGCGGCGGTGATCGGCGCGCTCGCGACGGCCGCACTCTTGATCCTGCACGTTCCGTACGCGGTGCTGATCGGCGCGTGGGCCGGGATCGCCGACGTCGTCCCGTACGTCGGCCCGTTCGCGGGAGCGATTCCCGCGGCGCTGGTGGCGCTCTTCACCAACGGCTGGCCGAACGCGGTCGGCGTGATCGTCGCCTTCACGGTCATCAACCAGTTCGAGGGCCATCTGCTCGGCCCGCGCATCGTAGGCAGCACGGTAAAAGTCACACCGCTCGCCGTGATCTTCGCGCTCTTGATCGGCGCCCACGTCTTCGGCTTCCTGGGTTTGATCATCGCCGTCCCCGTCGCCGGCATCGTCCGCGTGATCCTCGTCCGCCTCTTCCCCGACGAAGATATCACGAACGCCGAGATCCGCCCCGGCCTAACCCAAATGCCGCAAACCGAGCTCGACCCCGAGGCCACGGAAGCGTGAACGAGTCGCCCTCTGTCTAGAAGAGAATTCCGGGTCGCACCGGGCCTTCGGCGAGTAACCGCGAGACGCGTTCGTGATGCTCGATCCACGATTCGAGCTCGGTGCGAGGAGCCGAGCCGCGGTGCGGAGCTTTGCCCACATCAACCGCGGCTCGCGATCGTAGATCACTCTGTGGTGCGCAATCCGGTTCCGGAACGCCACGAGCGGCTCAAATGCGTCCGCTGCGTGGCGACGCCGAGTGTACCGTGTAAACGCGGGTCGCAGGACAGGCCACAAGGTCCGTGCATAAGGCGGCCGCAAGAGTATCGTCCAGAATCCGAACGTGAGCTGCGCGACGACGGACGACATATGTACCGCCCGGCCCGCTGCGATGACTTGGCGTTTCGCGCGAGCGAGCGGCGGCGAGAAGAAGGCCGGATCGACGCGGAGAAACGATTGCTCATCGTACCACTCGGGACCGAATGCGGCACATAAGCGATCTGCGAGCGCGTTGCGCAGCGCGACCTCTACCGCGCCGAGCGGTGCGAGGAACGCACCTGCCAGAGCCGCATTCCAAGCGTATAGCGCAAGTGCGTCATCAAGGTCACCGCCGCAGTCGCCTATGAAACCTTGAAGCCGGTCTGCGCTCAGAAGACGTGAGAGCTCGCCCCGAACCTCGGGATCGGCGAGGGCGAAAAATTTTGACAAAGGAGAGACACCCGTGCTATCATCGGCACGGCCCCAGAGCCTCTGCCGAAAGGTATTGCACCTGGGGCTTTCCGTTTGGCGAAGCGCTTGCCTTTTGGTTGAAGTGCCGAATCGGCCGTCATCCGGCGATGCGCTGTAATCCCGAATAGACGTTCCAGCGGTCGGGGCGGACGAAGCCGGCCAAGGTAAGGTCGAACGCTTTCGCGAGTTCGACGGCGAGGCTGCTGGGGGCGGAGACGGAGGCGACGATCGGGATGCGGGCGGCGATCGCTTTCTGCGCGATCTCGTAGCCGCAGCGGCCGCTCACGACGAGCGCGCAGCGCGTGGCGTCGAGGCCGCGGAGCGCGATGAGGCCGGTGATCTTGTCGACGGCGTTGTGGCGGCCGACGTCCTCGCGGACGGCGAGCAGCGTGCCGTCGAGCGCGAAGAGTGCGGCGGCGTGGAGGCCGCCGGTCGCGTCGAAGACGTTCTGGCGCACGCGCATGCGCTCCGGAAGCTGGGCGATCAATGCGCCGTCGATGCTCGCGTCGCTTTCGATGCGCTGCAAGCCGCGCGCGCGGAGGAGCTCGATCCCCGCCGTTCCGCAGACGCCGCAGGCGCTCGAGATCGTGAAGTGCCGTTCGAGCAGCGTGCTCGCCTCGATGCGCGCGCGCACGTCGACGGTTACGACGTTGCCGCGTTCGTCGGGGGAGAGATCGTCGTCGTCGCAATGGCGGATCGCGCGGATCGCCTCGCGGTTCGGGACGATCCCTTCGCCGAGGACGAAGCCCGCGGCGAGCTCCAAGTCGGCGCCCGGCGTCCGCATCGTCACCGCCACGCGTCGCGTCTCACCCCGCGCGCGCAATCGAATCTCGAGCGGCTCCTCGACGCAGACCCGATCCACGCGCTCGCGCAAGACACCGTCGCGAAGGGCGAGGGTACGCACGTCGACCGCCGACGAGCGCGTTCCGGCGACGTCCGCGATCACGTCGCGCGCCCGGACAGGCGCTCGTGTTGCGGCTGCACGACGTATTTCGGGTCCTTCGCGGACTGCTTGCCAGCGGCGCTCACGGCGAAGCGCTCGAACACGCCGGAGACCGCGATGCACGCCGCCGCGGCGCACGTCGTCATGGTGTTGCGGCCGCCTGCGACGGCGAGCGCGCCGCCGGCGATGCACAGGAAATCCGAGACGCGCTTGAACGCGCCGCTCTTGCCCTGTTTGTACGGCTCGAACATGAACGGACCCAGCCGGTGCTCCATCGCGCGCTCGGCGATCTGCGTGCCGACCGCGCCGGCGATCATCGCTCGCCGCGCGAGCGCGTTCTGCTCCGGCGGCGCAAACATGGATCCCACCGCGCCCGCCGCCGCCACACCGCTGGCCGCGAACAGGAACGGCAGCGTCTCGTACGCCTCGTGCCACACCGGCGTCGCCGTGTCGGAGATCAGCACCGCGGTATAGACGGTAAGCCCCGGGCCGAGCGCCGCGGTGACGACTTCGAGCGCGCGCGAGACGCGCTCCCAGCCCAGCAGCTCCGCCACCGTGGACGTCATCACCGCACCGCTGAACGCGCTGAGCAGCCACGACCCGACGCTCATCGGCGAGGTCGGCTTGAACACGCGCAGCATCATGTGGAATCGCCCCGGCACGCCGAGATCCGCGATGAGCAGCACGGGCGAGATCAGCGCGCCGGCCAGCGCCGCGCGCTTGTAGATGACGGCCAGCTCGTTCTCACCGCGCGCGCGCGCCGCCACGCACTGCACCGACGCCGCGCCCGCCATCCCGCCGACCCAGAAATACCACGGGATGAACGGCTTCCAGACGTGCGGTTTGACGATCGGCCGCCCGTAATACGACTCGCTCATCGCCGCGCACCCATCGCCGCGAGCACCGTCACGCCGACGAGCGCGAGCGCGGCCTGCCCCGCGATCCGCCACATCGCCGGCAGATCGCGCGACGTGTCGACCGGATCCGGCGGGAGCCCGTACACCTCCGGCTTGTCGAGCAGCAAGAAGAACGCCCCCGCCCCGCCGATCCCGTCGTCCGCGTCGCGCAGATACAGGCTCGCGTCGCGGAACTGCGCGTTCGCGCGAATCTGCTCGAGACGCGCGTCGGCGCGCGCGTGCAGCTCGTCGAGATCGCCGTACTGGATCGACTCGGTCGGGCACGCCTTCGCGCACGCCGGCTTCTCCCCGTCTTTCAACCGGTCGTAGCACAGCGTGCACTTCCCGGCGTGGCCGTCTTCGTGCCGTTTGTCGATCACGCCGAACGGGCAGGCCGGCACGCAGTAGCCGCAGCCGTTGCAGATGTCCTCCTGCACGATCACCGTGCCGAACTCCGTCCGCACCAGCGAGCCGGTCGGGCAGACGTCCAGGCACGCCGCGTGCGTGCAGTGCTTGCAGACGTCCGACTCCATCAGCCAGCGCCCCGCGTGCTCGCGCACGACGGTCGACTCTTCGGCGGCACTCCCGTTGCCGTCGCGAATCTGCTCGACGAACGCGACGTGCCGCCACGTCGCCCCGTTCAATTGGCTGGTGTTGTCGTACGACTGCGCGGTGAAGTCGAGCCCGTCCTCAGGGAGCTGGTTCCACTCCTTGCACGCGACCTCGCACGCCTTGCAGCCGATGCACAGCGTCGTGTCGGTGAAGAAGCCCTTGCGCGGCTGCGGGCTCTCGTAGGTAGCGGTCTCGCGCTCGGCGGCGGTCGCCTCGAACAGCTCCATCATTCCTCCAGCGGGAGACCGGCGCGCGTCCGGTACTCGTTCACGAGCGCGGTCAACGCCGGCCCGCGCGGGCGCCGGCCCGCGCGGATGTCGCACGACGCCGCCTTCGACTCCTGAATGTGGACGTTCGGATCGACGCTGATCGACCACAGATCGTTCGCCGAGTCACCGGTCGTGATGCCGCGCGAGCCCCAGTGGTACGGCAGCCCGACGACGCGCGTCGGCCGCCCGTCGATCACGTGATCCTTCACGCGCTCGGTCACGAGCACGCGCGCCTCGATCGCCGTCCGCGCGGAGACGATCGTCGCCCACCCGCCGTTCTCCAAGCCGCGCTCCGCCGCGAGCGCGGGGCTCACCTCGCAGAAGAACTCCGGCTGCAGCTCGGAGAGGTGCGGCACGGTCCGCGACATCCCGCCGGCGGTGTGGTGCTCGGTGAGCCGGTACGTGGTGATCACGTACGGGAAGACGCCCGCGCCGGGCTCGCCCGGCGGCGGATGGTACGGGTTGTTCGCGCTCGGCCAGCGCTCGCGCACCGGGTTCGACTGCTGCGCGTACATTGGATTGTCGATCGGCGACTCTTCCGGCTCGTAGTGCGTCGGGAAGGGCGCGTCGACCAGACCGTCCGGCGCCATCAGCCAGCCTTTCCCGTCGCCTTGCAGGATGAACGGGGACTGCCCGTCGAGCGCGTCGGGCCCTTGCGCGCCCTCCGGCGGGACGTAGTCCGGCGCGCGGTCCTCGGTGAAATCCGGGACGTCCTCGCCGGTCCATTTCTTCTTCTCCGCGTCCCACCACACGTAGCGCTTGCGCTCGCTCCACGGTTTTCCCGACGGATCGGCCGACGCGCGGTTGTACAAAATCCGCCGATTGCTCGGCCACGCCCAGCCCCACTCCGGCGCGACCCAGCTCTGCTCGCTCCCGGGTTTGCGCCGCACAGCTTGATTCTGCTCGTCCTTGAAGACGCCGCAGTAGATCCAGCAGCCGCACGCGGTCGAGCCGTCGGGCTTGAGCTTCAGATACGAGGGGAGCGCTTTGCCGTCCATCCCCCACCCGTTGATCTCGCGCAACACCGCGTGCGCGTCCGGCTCCGCAATCTCGCCCTTCGTCGGATAGTCCCAGGTGAGATCGAGCACCGCGCGGTCGCGCGGCTCGCTCGACGACGCCAGCTTCTGGCGGATGCGCTTCCCGAGGTGGTAGTAGAACCAGAGCTCCGAACGGCAGTCGCCTTTCGGTTCGACTGCTTTGTGATGCCATTGCAGCAGCCGCTGCGTGTTGGTGAACGTCCCTTCTTTCTGCAGATGGTCGGCCGCCGGAAGGAGGAAGATCTCCGTCTTGATGCGATCGGTGCGCAGCTTCCCGGTCTCGATCTCCGGCGAGTCGTACCAGAACGACGCCGACTCGATCTCGAAGAAGTCGCGCACGACGAGCCACTCGAGGTTCGCCATCGCGCGGCGGTGCAGCGAGGAGTTCGCCGAGCCGACCGCCGGGTTCTCACCGACGACGAAGAAGCCTTTCACGTCGCCGAGCAGCATCCCCATCACGCTCGGATACGTCGAGTGGTCCCCGGTGATGCGCGGGAGGTAGTTGAAGCACCAGTCGCTCGCGGCGCTGGCTTTCTCGCCGTACCATGCCTTCATCAGGCTGATGAAGTACGCGGGCATGTTCGCCCACAGCCCGTGCTTCGCGGTCGACTTCTCGAGGTACGTCTTCGAGTCGACGTGCTCGGCCTGCGGCATCGGGATGTAGCCGGGGAGCAGCTCGTAGAGCGTCGGGATGTCGGTCGAGCCTTGGATCGAGGCGTGTCCGCGCAGCGCGAGGATCCCGCCGCCCGGGCGTCCCATGTTGCCGAGCAGCAGCTGCACGATCGCGGCGGCCCGGATGTACTGCACGCCGACGGTGTGCTGCGTCCAGCCGACCGAGTAGCAGAACGCGCCGGTGCGCTCGCGCCCCGAGTTCGCGCACAGCGTCTCGGCGACGCGCACGAACTGCTCGCGCGGCGTCCCGCAGACGCGCTCGACCATCTCCGGCGTGTAGCGCGCGTAGTGTTTCTTCAGCAGCTGGAAGACGCAGCGCGGGTGCTGGAGGGTCGGGTCGTAGTGCGGCGGCTTCCCGTGCTCGAGATGCCGCTGCTGTGCCGCCTGCTCGCGCGGCGTGAGCGGGTGCGTCGACTCTTTCTCGCCGGCCGCGGCGGAGCCCATCCGGCGTCCGGCCGCGCCTTTGAGCGACATGTCCTCGTACTGCCAGGACGCGAGATCGTACGAGTCCTTCGAGGCGTCGAAGCCGGAGAAGAGGCCGTCGCCGTCGTCGGCGTCGCGGAACCGCTCGTCGACGATCGCCGATGCGTTCGTGTACGTCTTGACGTACTCGTCGAACCACCGCTCGTTGGTCAGGATGTAGTTGATGATCCCGCCGAGGAACGCAATGTCGGACCCCGGGCGGATCGGCACGTGCTGCGTCGCCATCGCGCTCGTGCGGGTGAAGCGCGGGTCGACGTGGATGATCTCCGCGCCGCGCTCGCGCGCCTCCATGACCCACTGGAACCCGACCGGATGGTTCTCGGCCATGTTCGAGCCCATGATCACGATGCAGTCGGCGTTCTGCAGATCCTGCTGGAACGTCGTGGCGCCGCCGCGTCCGAACGAGGTGCCCAGACCGGGCACCGTGCTGCTATGTCAAATGCGCGCCTGATTCTCGACCTGCACCACACCGAGCGCGGTGTAGAGCTTCTTCATCAGGTAGTTCTCTTCGTTGTCGAGGGTCGCGCCGCCGAGGCTCGCGATACCCATCGTCCGGTTCAGCGGCTGCCCTTTGTCGTTCGCCGCTTCCCACGTCTCCGCGCGCGTCGCGATCACCCGGTCGGCGATCATGTCGACGGCCGTGTCGAGATCGAGCTCTTCCCAGGCGGTCGCGTACGGACGCCGGTATTTCACCTTGTACTGCCGCAGCGGGCTCTCGCTCAGCGAGCGCGTCGCCGAGCCTTTCGGGCACAGCCGGCCGCGCGAGATCGGCGAGTCGGGGTCACCCTCGACCTGCACGACCTTCCCGTCCTTCACGTAGGCGAGCTGCCCGCAGCCGACCGCGCAGTACGGACAGACCGACTGCACGACCTTGTCGGCCGTCTCGGTGCGCGGTTTCAGCGCTGCGGTCTTCGCCGACTGCGCGGCGGCGCCGAGCGCGTAACGGTCGCGGGTGTACTGGCGTAGCAGCGGCCACATGGTTTTCGCGATACCCCCGTGGGGGAGGGGGCTACACGGAGCCGTCCGCTCGCTCGCGGAGCGTCGCGCGGCGCACGGTCAGCACGTTCGCGAGCATGGCAAGCACGGCAACGACGCCCGCGATCCCGGCGATGGCGAACGCCGGCCGCACGTCCCAGACCGTTCCGGCGAAGGCGCCGGCGACGGCGATCTGGCCGGCGGCTAGCGCGAGCCAGGTGAGCCATGGATCGAGGACTTCCCACGGACGCGTCTCATCGTCGTCGCCGCGAAGGAACGTCACGACGACGCGCACGCCGAGATGGTGCAGATGCGCGTTCACCATCCCGCCGAGCCAGCCCGCTAGCGCCGCGACGACCGCCGCGCGCCCGAGCGGCGTGATCCCCCACGACGCGGCGACGGCGCACGCCGCGGCGACGATCAGCCACGCGACCGCGGCGCCGGCGAAGGCGCGGAGCGCCGGATGCGGTGTCGTCGCGCGGCGAACGATGTCGAGCGCATCGGCGGCGTAGATCGCGGTGCCGAGCGCGCCGAGCGCGACGCCGATGCGCAGCATCGGTGCCGACCACGGGGCTGCGACCGCCGCCATCACCGCGCCGATCAGCAATCCCGCGCCGCTCGCGACGTGCGCGCGCGGCCAGCGCGAGCGCGTTCCGAACATCGGGCGGAACGTCTGCACCGACACGCCGCTGACGAGCACCGTCAGCCAGGCGCCGATGCCGAGCAGTGCGTGCGAAGGCGCGAGCGCGAGCACGCGCGCGTCGCCGCCGCCGTACGCGCCGGCGAGCATGGCGCCCAGCAACGCGGTGAGCGCGAGCATTGAAAGCGCGACGGCGAGCGCGCGAGCGATCGCGGCCTCGGTGCGCGCCGGCGCGGGCTGGCGCAGGGTACGCACCGCCATGGCGACGTACGCGCCGATCGCGACGAGGAGCACCGCCGCGGCGAGGTCGAGCGCCACGACGGCGCCGGCGGCGAACGCGAGGACCAGCAGCGCCGTCGCGAGCGGGACGATCGCGGCGGCGGCGCGCGCGACGTTCTCGCCGCGCCAGGGCAGATCGGTGAACGCGCTGACGACGAACAGCAGGACGGCCAGCGCGACGGTCGTGAGCCAGCCGAGCGCGACGGCATGCACCCACGCCAGCGCGAGTCCCTCGGACGGTACGAAGGCGTACGCGAGGACGATGAGCCAGGCGGCGAGCTGATAGGCGAGTCCCGCGGCCAGCGGCGCGGGCGGGATCCAATGTCTCACGTGCGACCTCGGTGCGGAACTGCGTGCGGGATGTACGGTATCATAGGGATCATGCCGGCTCGAGCGACACCGGTCGAGCGCGCGGTCGACGCGCTCCGGCGCCTCCCCCTGGGGGACTTGGCGGCGCGGGACCACGTGCGGACGGTCCGCTCGACCGTCGCGGTGGCGAACGAGGACGAGCTGCTGCGCTTTCTTCGGCTGCTCGACGGCCTCGGCGTCGACGCCGCCCGCGTCGACCGCGATCTGGAGCGCGCGCGCAGCGCCGATCCGTCCGACCGCCGTGCCGCGCTCGCGCGCCTGCGCGGCGATCTGGAACCGGCGCGCGATGCGGTGCTGCGGCATCTCGCAGCGCCGCCCGGCGATCTGCGGTTCGTCGTCGACCTGCGCGCGGCGCTGATGGCGCTGATCGCGAAGCGCGCCGACGCCGCCGATCTGAAGCCGCTCGACGACGACCTGCGCACGTTCCTCGCCTCGCGTCTCGACCTCGGGCTGCTGGAGCTGCGCCGGCTGACGTGGTCCGACTCCGCGGCGCTGCTGGAACGGCTCGCGCGCTCCGAAGCCGTGCATGCGGTGCGCGGCTGGTTCGATCTGAAGGACCGGCTCGACGAAGACCGGCGCGTCTACGCGTTCTTCCACCCCGCGCTCCCGGGCACGCCGCTGGTGTTCACCGAGGTCGCGCTCACCGACGAGATCCCGTCCTCGATCCGCGCGATCCTGAACAAGGACGCGCCGCGCGTCGACGCCGAGTCGGCGCGCTGCGCGACGTTCTACTCGATCTCGAACTGCGAGCCCGGGCTCACCGGGATCCCGTTCGGCAACGCGCTGATCAAGCACGCCGTCGAGCTGCTGCGCCAGGAGCTGCCGAAGCTGCGCACCTTCGCGACGCTCTCGCCGCTGCCGGGGTTCGCGGCGTGGGTCCGTTCGCTCGGCGAACGCGTCGCCGCGGAGGTTCGCGCGGCGCTCGCGACGCCGGGCTGGCATCGCGATCCGGTGATCGCCGCCGCGGTGCGCGAGCCGGTGCTGCGGCTCGCCGCGCGCTACCTGCTCTCGGCGAAGCGCGCTGACGGCGCGCCGCGCGACGCGGTCGCGCGGTTCCATCTCGCGAACGGCGCGCAGATCGAGCGCCTCGACTGGCTCGGCGACACGACGCCGCGCGGTCTCGAGCAGGCGTACGGCGTGATGGTGAACTACCGCTACGCGCTCGACCGCTACGCCGCCAACCAGCTGGCGTACGCGACCGACCACGCGGTCGAAGCGTCGGCGGCGGTCAAAGCGCTCGCGAACGCCGACACGACGCCGCTCGGCGACGAGCCGGCGGCTGCGGTGTCCGGGATCTCGCGACGCGGTGCGCTGCTCGCCGCGATGCGGGGCGTCGCACAGCGCGCGAAACGTTTGGTGGTGCGAACGCCCGCTAGCGCTTGAGCGATGCTTTCGCCTGCGGCAGCGTCTGCGTCGGCAGACCGCCCGGCGCGGCGCCCGGCTTCGGACCGCAGCCGTTGACCGGCGCGGCCTGCGGCTGCGTCGACGTCAGGCCGAAATACAGCGGCAGGAACGAGGTGCCGTCGGTCATGTACTGGCCGGTCACGTTCATCGTCTGGCCGGGGCCGAGGCCGAAACCTTTGACGAGATAGCGCTGCGAGGGATCGCTCACGCAGCGGACCTCGGTCGGCGCGGGATCGCCGGTGAACCAGATCGTCGTCGTCACGCCGCCGTTCGCGCCCGGCTGTTCGTAGAGATACACGTTTTGCGGCTGCGCGGTCGGGTTCGCGAGCTGCAGCGAGACGTTGCGCAAGACGCCATAGTCGCCCGCGAGCGGCGCGCGCTGTCCCGCCTGCTGCACGATGTCCTGGCGGAGATTCGGAAACGCCGGCTGGCCGTTCGCGTAATAGCGGACGCCGACCGCGAACGGCTGCGGCTCCGCGCCGCCGACCGAGTACGAGAGCGCGAGCGGCGGGACGTTCGCGAGCGAGAACTCGCCGCGCCGGAAATGCCCGTCGCTGGGATGTTCCGGCTGGCCGAGCAGCGTCGCCGGATCGGTGCCGTTGCTGGCTGCGACGACGGAGACCGTGACGTCCGGTCCTTCGAGGACGCGCCAGTCCTGGATCGCGGCGAGCAGCTGCCCGGAGAGCATCGTGCCGGCGCCGAGCGGCACGAGATACGGCAGTCCCGGCGCGACGGTCGCGATGAAGCTCTCTTGCGGCGGGCGCTCGAGCATGTACCGCAGGGTCGAGAGATGGCCGACGTACGAGAACGCGTCCGACGGTCCGGCGGCGGCGCCGAGGACCTGCACGCGTGCGACGCCGTTCGGCGACTCGAGCGCGATGTAGAGCCGGCGGCTTCCCGCGTCCGAGACGTGATAGACGTACGTGCGCGCCGGCCGCGCCGTCGAGATCGTGCCGCGGAAGAGGACGCCGTCGTCGAGCGGGCCGAGCCGTTCGGGATCGTCGCTGTAGAAGAGCACGACGGGATCGAGCTGCGGCAGCGAGCTGACGCGCACGTGGACGTTCGTCGTCCCGGTCTGATCGACGTACGCGTCGTTTCCGCGCAGCACGACGTTCGCGCGCACTTCGAGCGCATCGCCGGGCCGCAGCGCGCCCGCGTTGATGCCGCCGACCGAGATGGAGGTCCCCGGCTGCATGCGCGCGAGCTGAGCGATCGTCGCCTGGATCCGCGCGTTCACGAACTGTGGCGAGTCGCTCCCCGCCAGCTCGACGACCGCATCGTTCGGGACGACGCCCGCGGGCGGTGCGACGAGCACGTTCACCAGGGCGCTATCACCGGCCGCGTCCGACAGCGTCACCGTCCCGCGCCCGTTCGCGCGCCCGGTGAGGAACAGCGTCTTCGACGGATCGTCGTACCGCACGTCCACGCCGTCGAACGACGCCTGCGCGGTCAACGGCCCCACCCCGCCGGAGACGTGCACGACGACGGTCGCCCCGGGCACGACACCGACCTTCGCCCGGTCCACCCGAATCGGCAGCCCGGGCACCGACGGACTCGGCAACGCCGACGTACTCGGCAACGGAGAGACGCCCGGCGAGGGCGACACGCCGGGCGGCGACGCGAGCGGACCCGGTGACGGCGCCGGAGTCCCGGTCAGTGGCGGCGGCGTAGGCGGAGCGGGCAAGCCTTGCGCAACGGCGATCGGCGTAGCGACCGACGCGAAGACAATCGCCGCTGCTATCGCGAGTGTTGCTCTGATCAACGGTCCGTGCATCTACGGCTCCAACGTTGCACGCTGCTTCGGTGTTCCTTTCGTCCAACTTCGTGGTGTGGTATGGACGACGCCGAGGAACTCCTGTATCGGAACGGAGAGGTAGGGACCATGGTGTCGCTCTCTCCGTTGGCATGGTGGTATGCCGTCCGTTTCTTCGTTCGCGATCTGATCGAGCTCGTCGCGACGGTTTATGTCTTCGGGTTATTGCCGGTCGGCTCGCACTGGTTGTTCTCGTTCTTGAAGGCCAAGGACTCGAGGCAGTGGGTCGCGGCCGAATTGTATTTGTTTGTCATGGTGACATGCGGCGTTGCCTGGATGGACGCGTTCCGAGACCGCGACTCCGACGGGCCGCTTCGAAGTCTGGTCGGGGTCGCTGGACTCGCCGGTCTGTTGGTCGGAGCGGGCGCGTATGGACTGCTCTATGTCAACCCACCGAGCGCCATGACGATCACGGATTGGCTACGGGCAGCCGTGACTCGTTTCACGATCAGCGTCGCGCTCGGGTACGTCGTGTATCGCTTCAGCGGATTGCTCGAAGATGCGATCGCCGAAGCAAAGGAGAAGACATGTTAATGCGTTTTTTCGTCCCCGCTTTCGAGGCATTGGTGGCCGTGTTCATCGTGACCGGTGTCGCTGCGACCATCTATAGCGCGCTGACCACCAAGCAACGGTACCAACGCGCCGCGCGCCGTCGGCGGTCCGGAATGACCACCTAGCGGCCTGCAAACGGACAACCGCCCCGTGGGTTGAAGGAAGCACCGTGCTGGGCGACTTTCATCCGCTCGTCGGCGATTGGTTTGCCTCTCGCTACGGCGAGCCGACCGAACCGCAGGTCCAAGGCTGGCCGCTGATCCGCGCCGGTCAGGACGTGCTCATCTCGGCGCCGACCGGGTCGGGGAAGACGCTGGCCGCCTTCACCCTCTGCCTCGACGATCTCGTCCGCCGGGCCGCGGACGGCGAGCTCGCCGACGAGACGCTCGTCGTCTACGTCTCGCCGCTCAAGGCGCTCACCAACGACATCCGCAAGAACCTCGAAGTCCCGCTCGCCGAGCTGCTCGCGGCCGCCGAAGCGCGCGGGCTCCCGCTGGCGGAGATCCGCACCGCGACGCGAACCGGCGACACGCCGCAGGCCGAGCGCGCGCGGATGCTGCGCAAGCCGCCGCACGTGCTCGTCACGACGCCGGAGTCGCTCTTCATCCTGCTCACCGCGGAGAAGTCGCGCGCGCTGTTCCACCGCGTGCGCACGGTGATCGTCGACGAGATCCACGCAATGGCCGCCGACAAGCGCGGCTCGCACCTCGCGCTCACGCTCGCGCGGCTCGACGAGCTCGTGATCCGCGAGAGCGGGCGCAAGCCGCAGCGCATCGGGCTCTCCGCGACGGTCCGCCCGCTCGAGGACGTCGCGCGCTTCCTCTCGCCGGACGCGCGGATCGTGAACGTCGGCCACCGCCGCGAGATGACGCTCGCCGTGGAGGTCCCCTCCGACGAGCTCGGCCCCGTCGCGAGCAACGAGATGTGGGGCGAGACCTACGACCGCGTCGCCGAGCTCGTCCGCGCGCACCGCACGACGCTGATCTTCGTTACCACGCGGCGGATGAGCGAGCGCGTCGCGTTCAACCTCACCGCGCGGCTCGGCGAAGGACTCGTCATGCCGCACCACGGCAGCCTCTCGCGCGAGAAGCGCTTCGAGGCCGAGAACCGGCTGAAGAACGGCGAGCTGAAAGCCGTCGTCGCGACCGCCTCGCTCGAGCTCGGGATCGACATCGGCTCGATCGATCTCGTCGTTCAACTCGGCTCACCGCGCTCGATCGCCGTCGCGCTCCAGCGCGTCGGCCGCAGCGGCCACTGGGTCGGTGCGAAACCGGAAGGCCGTCTCTTCGCGACGACGCGCGACGAGCTGATGGAGTGCGCAGCGCTGGTCCGCGCCATTCGCAGCGGCGCGATGGATGCGCTGACGATCCCGACCGCGCCGCTCGACATCCTCGCGCAGCAGCTGGTCGCTTTCTGCTCCGCCGATGAGGAGTGGGAGATCGACGCGCTCTACGAGGCCGTCCGCAAGGCGTACCCGTACCGCGATCTCGCGCGCAAGGACTTCGACGACGTCCTCACGATGCTCGCCGACGGCGTCGCCACGTCGCGCGGCCGCAGCGGCGCGTACCTGCACGCCGACCGCGTCAACGGCCGCGTTCGCGCGCGCCGCGGCGCACGGATGGCCGCGATCACTTCCGGCGGCGCGATCCCGGAGACCGCGAACTACAACGTCGTGGTCGAGCCCGACGGCCACGTCATCGGCACCGTCGACGAAGACTTCGCCGTCGAGAGCATGGCCGGCGACGTCTTCCTGCTCGGCACGACGTCGTGGCAGGTAAGGCGCGTCGAGCCCGGCGTCGTCCGCGTCGAAGACGCGCACGGCGCGCCGCCGTCGGTCCCGTTCTGGAACGGCGAAGGGCTCGGCCGTACGATCGAGCTCTCGCACGAAGTCTCCGCCGTGCGCGCCGCGATCGACGAGCGCGAAGACGCTGCCGCGTGCGAGTGGCTGATCCGCGAGTGCGGCGTCGACCGCGCCGGTGCCGAGCAGTGCATCGCGTACGTCCGGAACGGCAAGGCGATCCTCGGCGTGGTGCCGACCGGCGAGCTGCTCGTCGCGGAACGCTTCTTCGACGAAGGCGGCGGGATGCAGCTGATCCTGCACACGCCGTTCGGCGCGCGGATCAACCGCGCGTGGGGGCTCGCGCTGCGGAAGAAGTTCTGCCGCTCGTTCAACCTCGAGCTGCAAGCCGCCGCGACCGACAACGGGATCGTCCTCTCGCTCAGCGACCAGCACGCCTTCCCGCTCGAGATCGTCTTCGAGTACGTGAAGTCCGCGAGCGTCGAGCAGACGCTCACGCAGGCGCTGCTCACCGCGCCGATGTTCGGCGCGCGCTGGCGCTGGAACGCGACCCGCGCGCTCGCGATCCTCCGCATGCGCGGTGGGAAGAAAGTCGCACCGCAGCTGCAGCGGATGCGCGCCGACGATCTGCTCGCCGCGTGCTTCCCCGACGCGGCGGCCTGCCCGGAGAATCTCGAAGGCCCGATCCGCATCCCGGACCACGTCCTCGTCCGCGAGACGATCGCGAATTGCCTGCGCGAGGCGATGGACCTCGACGGCTTGATCGCGGTGCTGCAGCGGCTGGAGCGCGGCGAGATCCGCACGCATGCGGTCGACACGCCCGAGCCCTCGCCGTTCTGCCACGAGATCCTCAATGCGAACCCGTACGCATACCTGGACGACGCGCCGCTCGAAGAGCGCCGCGCGCGGGCCGTGACGCTACGCCGCACGATCCGCACCGACGTCGACGGCTCAGGCATCCTCGACCCGGCCGCGATCGCGGAAGTCACCGAGTCCGTGTGGCCCGTGGTGCGCGACGCCGACGAGCTGCACGACGCGCTCGGCACGCTGATCGTCCTCCCGCCCGTCGCCGAATGGAGCGCCTGGTACGACGAGCTCGTCGCACAGCGCCGCGCGACGACGCTGATCGCCGGCGACGCGCGCTTCTGGACCTGCGCCGAACGCCTCGACGTCGCGCGCATCGCGTACCCCGATGCAACGCCGGCACCGGAGATCGCAGCGGTCCCCGCGCCGCAGCCGCTCCCGCAGCGCGCCGAAGACGCGTTCGCGGAGATCCTCCGCGGCTGGCTCGAATCGTCAGGCCCGGTCACGGTCGCCGAGCTCGGCCTGCGCTTCGCCGTCACGACCGAGACCGTCGACCAAGCGCTGCTCCGGCTCGAAGTCGACGGCCAAGTCCTGCGCGGCCGCTTCCGCGGCGGCAACGAGGAAGAATGGTGCAACCGCCGCGTCCTCGCGCGCATCCACCGCCTCACGCTAGGCCAGCTGCGGCGCGAGATCGAGCCGGTCAGCACGGCGGAGTACGTGCGCTTCCTCCACCGCTGGCAGCACGTGACGCCGGCCTCGCGCCTGCACGGGATCGACGGCACGCTGCAGATCATCAAGCAGCTCGAAGGCTACGAGATTCCGGCCGCCGCGTGGGAGGCCTCGATCCTCCCCGCGCGCGTCGCGCGCTACAAGCGCGAGTACCTGGACCAGCTGTGCTACTCGGGCGAAGTGATGTGGGGCCGGCTCTCGCCGCACCCCGCGCTCGCGCAGGACGAGGACGCCGAGCGCAAACGGCGCATCCGCCCGACGAAGCTCGCGCCGATCGCGCTCTTCAAGCGCGAGGATGCCGATTCGCTGATCGTCACTCGCGACGGCGAGCAGAACGCCGCGCTCTCCGGCGCCGCGCACGACGTGCTCGACGAGATCCGCCGCCGCGGCGCGCCGTTCTTCGCCGACATCGTCCGCGGCACCAAACGCCTCCCGAGCGAGGTGGAAGAGGCGCTCTGGCAGCTGGTCGCCGCCGGCCTCGTCACCGCCGACGGCTTCGACGCGCTGCGCTCGCTGATCGACGCGAAACGCCGCCTCGGCGAGAAGGGCCTGCGGGCGCGCCCGCGTTCGTCGAGCGGCCGTTGGACGCTCCTCACCTCGGAGACGGAGCGCATCGATCCCGAGTCGTTCGCGCGCCGGCTGCTCGAGCGCTGGGGCGTGGTCTTCCGCGACGTCGCGATCCGCGAGACGCTGACGCCGCCGTGGCGCGAAGTGCTCGCCGCGCTGCGCCGCATGGAAGCGCGCGGCGAGATCCGCGGCGGCCGCTTCGTCAACGGCTACGTCGGCGAACAGTTCGCCTTACCCGAGGCGATCGAAGCCCTCCGCGCCGCCCGCCGCGCCGGCGACGATCCGTCCGAGCTGGTCGACGTCTCCGACTACGACCCGCTCCGCATCGCCAACGCGCTCCTGCCCGCGGCGCGCCGCGAGCCGGCGACGATCACCGCCGCATCGTAGCCGAACCGCGTCAGCGGTGGCCTCCCTTGGCCTCATCCTTGTTGATCGCAGGATCCGGCCGTCCCGATGCGGTCGCGCGCGGCAATGTCATGGGATGGGCTTTGTCCGGCGGATCGTACGCGGTCGCGTTCATCGGCGGACAGTCCGTGAGCGCCGCCCGCGCAGCGGTGATCCATGCCGTGCCCTCGTGCGCGGCGACGTTGACGTACGCCGCGGTGACTACCGGGTCGCCCAGCCCGCACGCGTTCGAGATCAGCAGCTTGTGCCGCTCCATGTCGATCGCGTCGGGGATCGCGGACCACCGCCGTATCTGCTCGTCCGAAAGCGGGACGTACGCGCGCAGCTCCGCGGTCGCATCGATCGCATGCTGGAGCGCCGCCGTATCGTGCCGCAGCACGCCGAGCGCGAGATATGCCGCTCCCGCCGCGGTCGAGGCGATCTGACGGCGCGCCTCCGCTTTTTGCCGCCGACCGAGTCCGGCGCAGTCCTCGAAGAGCTGCGCTCCGGCCGCGGCCTCGTCGGCGTCGCTGCCCCGGACGAGCGCGTCGGCGTAGCGCGCCGCCGCAGGACATGCGACCGCCAGCTGCCGAGCGACGAGCGGCGTCAGCACCGGCGGAGCGTGCGGTTCCTCCGCGCACACCGGCGATACCGCCGACGCAACGAAAACCGCGGCGAGAGAGAAGAGCGCGCTCCGCATAGCGCCGAGTATAGCACGGCGCGCCGGAGCGAAGAGCGGGCGAGCTAGGGCGCGCCGCTCACGCGCGGTCGCCGGCGCTACGGCACGCCGGCGATCCGCTGCATCATCTTGTAGACGATCGAGATCTGCGTGCCGGTCTTCGTCGCATAGTTCGGATCGTCGTAACCCCACCAGTCCCAGCAGCCGTTCGGGTTCACCACCGCGCCGGAGCCGGGGACCGCGAACGGGTAGAGCACGATCACGTTGTTCGTGTCCGCCCATTCGTCGATCCCCGCTTCGAGCGGGAAGCGGTCGCCGATGATCCCCTGATACTGCAGGCAGCCGTGGAACGCGACGACGAGTCCGCACGTCGCGCCGGCCGTGCAGCCCTGCGGGACGTAGACCGTCCCTTTCGTGTCCATCGAGTTCGCCGCGCTCGCGCCGAACTCGGTTTGGTCGAAGCGCATCAGGCTGCCGTGCAGCGCCAGCGTCCCGCGGGGATTGAGCGTCCCGAAGAACAGCGTCATCCACTTCTGCACGGAATCGTACGGCGTGCCGTTCTGCATGCACGTGATCATGTACGGGCTCGTCGCGACATTGCACGGAACCTCTCCGTCAGGCGACTCCCAGCCGTGATCGGCGGGGAACGCGTTGTCGAAGGTCACCTGCGTGCCGTAGTGCAGGTACTCGCTGTTCAGATCGGCCATCTCTTGCGGGTTGACGACGGAGTCTTTCGTACCGGACCAGAGATAGACGGGCTGACCGCGCAGGTTCGATTCGTTGTCGATCGTCCCCAATGACGACTGCTGATCGAGGTAGACCTCTGATGCGGCCAGCGTGCTATGGTAGAGCGCTTGGCCGTTCACCGTCTCGCCGCCGCAGTTTCCGAGCGCGGTCGCGACGTTGCCGGTCGCACAGTAGTAGACGCCGCCCGCGTAGATCGCGGCGCCCTTGATCGTCGCCGAGTGCGCGACGTGCATCTGCACCGCGAAGAACCCGCCCGACGAGATCCCGGCGACGAAGATCTTCTGCGGCGAGACGTGATACGACCCGAGCCGGACGGCGGAGGCCGACGGCGTCGTCGTTCCGACCGGGAACGGCGTCGGCGTCGCGGTCGGGACGGGCGTAGGGCTCGGCGTCGCCCCGCCGGGTGGCGAGGTCGGCGGCGGCGTCCCGGGGCCGGCGCCCGGGAACTGCGTGTTGGAGCCGGAGTTGAACGGCGGAACGGATCCCGACGAGCCGCCGCTGCACGAGGCGAAGGCGACGACGGCGGCGGCGCACAGGACGGGGGCGACGAAGCGAACTCGAAGCACGGCACTCCTCTCGGGGACACCCGTCGAGGGATGCTGTTACCCATTTCGGAGCCGTCGGAGCGTGGCGGCCCCCGCCGCTCAGTGGTTCAGCGGCCCGCTGGTCCAGGGTTCGGCCGCCGGCAGGGTCGTAGGTCCGGGCGGCGACGCCGGGAACCCGGCGAAGCCCTCGAACGGCCTCGAAGCGAGGTACCGGTCGGGCCTGTACGGCGGACACTGGCCGGACTCGCGCGGCGTACTGATCCAGGCCGAACCGGCGTGGGCCGCGACGTTGATGTACGCCGCGTCCGTCTCCGGGTACGGCGGCGCGCAATCGGTCCGAACGATCAGCGTGTCGCCGTGCGGGGCGAGACTATCCGGGATGATCGGCCAGCGGCGGATGTCGTCGTCGGAGGCGCGCACGTAGCTCCGCAGCTCCGCGGTCGCGTCGATCGAACGGCGCAGCAACGCGGGATCGTGCCGCAGCAACGCCAGCGAGAGGTACGCTGCGCCGACCGCGGTCGAGGCGAGGTGTCGGCGGAAGTCCGAGTAGTCGTGGCGCGCACTCGCGGCGCAGGCGTCGAAGGCCGGCGCGGCGGCGGTCGCATCGCGCTCGCCGATCCCGCGGACGAGCGCCTGCGCGTAGCGGTCCGTCCCCGGACACGCCGCGGCGACGGCGTTCGCGACGAGCGGCGTCAGCGTCGGCGGCGCGTGCTGCTCGGCCGCGCTCACGGCGAGAGGCATCGCGAGGACCGCGATGCCGAGCAAGGAGGCGATCCGACTACCCATGCCCCCAGTATAATACCGCGCTCGCGCCTTCGCCTGGGGCGCTGCTGAGCTTGCACCGGGTGCGCGCACGAGCCGCCGAGAACTGCGCGGCGATGCGAACCGTGCGACTCGGCCGGACCGGCCTCAAAGTCTCGGAGATTTGCCTCGGGACGATGACGTTCGGGCTGCAGACCGACCGCGACGAGGCGTTCGCGATCATGGACGTCGCCGAGGAGGCGGGGATCGACTTCATCGACGTCGCCGACGTCTACCCGGTCGGCGGGACGCTCGCGACGGTCGGCCGCACCGAGGAGATCGTCGGCGAGTGGCTCGACGGGAAGCGCGACCGGTTCGTCGTCGCGACGAAGGTCCACATGCCGATGGGGCCGGGCCCGAACGACCGCGGCAACTCGCGCCGCCACGTGATCGACGCCTGCGACGCATCGCTGCGCCGGCTGCGCACCGACTTCATCGACCTCTACTACATCCACCGCTGGGACCCCGAGACGCCGGTCGACGAGACGCTCGCGGCGTTCGACGACCTACGCCGCGCCGGGAAGATCCGCTACGCGGGCTGCAGCAACATCGCGGCCTGGCAGATGATGTCGGCGCTGTGGGCGGCGGACCGCGATCGCACGATCCGCTTCGACGCGGTGCAGCCGCGCTACAACATCCTGTACCGCGCGATCGAGAGCGAGCTGCTGCCCGCCGCGCAGGCGAACGGCGTCGGCGCGGTCGTCTACAACCCGCTCGCCGGCGGCATGCTGACCGGAAAGTACCGGCGCGGCGAGGCGCCGCGCGAAGGGACGCGCTTCACGCTGGGCAACGCCGCGACGCTCTACCGCCAGCGCTATTGGCAGGAGGAGCAGCTCGAGGTCGTCGAGCGGCTCGCCGCCGACATCGCCTCGCGCGGGAAGAGCCTCACGCACGTCGCGATCCGCTGGGTGCTCGACCAGCCCGGCGTCACCGCGGCGATCGTCGGCGCGAGCCGCGCCGAGCAGCTGCGCGACTCGCTCGGCGCGCTGAACGTCGAGCTCGACGACGCCGACCGCCGCGCCTGCGACGAAGCGTGGTACGCGCTGCCGCGCCGGCGCCCCGAGGACGAGCGCTGATGACGACGTTCGCGAGCTTCTGGCGCCACGGCAGCAACACCGTGCTGCTGCTGATCGCGCTCGGCCTCGTGATGCTGTTCACGATGCACACGCTCGCGTTCGCGCCGTTCGGCGTAGTGCTGCTCGCGGTCGGCGCCGGGGTGTTCTTCGTCTCCGAGTACACGACGCATCGCTTCATGCTCCACGCGCCACCGCAGCGGAACGCGTTCGTGCTGAAGCTGCAGCACCGGCTGCACTACGACCACCACGTGAACCCGAGCGAGCTGCGGCTGCTGTTCCTACCGGTCTGGTTCGTGATCCCGGTCGCCTCGCTGACGCTAGCGATCTACGTCGCGATCACGCGCGACTGGAGCGCGAGCGCGGCGCTGCTGCTCGGCAGCGTCCTTGGGCTGCTGTGGTACGAATGGGTGCACTACGTCGCGCACATCCCGTTCGTCCCGAAGACCGCGTTCGGCCGCTGGATCAAGAAGTACCACCTCCGGCACCACTTCAAGAACGAGCGCATGTGGTTCGGCGTGACGAACCCGAGCATGGACCTCTTCGGCCGGACCTACGCGCGCGTCGAAGACATCGACCGCTCCGCGACGACGCGTATTCTGTACCCGAAGTAGCCGCTCGCGGCACAGGAGCCGCGATGCGGCTCGTCGCAGGCAAGCGTAGGCTCTCGGATGAGCCGTCGTCTCGAAAGGGGTGGGCTTCGTGCGTGCGACGCTTCTCGGGCTGGCGGCGATGGTGGCCGCGGTCGTCGTCGGCGCGCAGACGCTCGGCGCCGCGTCCGACACGACGATGCAGCTCGCCGATCCGCGCCACGAGCCGTGTCCGAACCCGCAGCCGGTCCCCGACGCGCTACGGCTGCCGGCGACGGTCCCGCCCGGTGAGCCGATCGCGATCGAGCAGCGGATGCTGCGCTATCTCTACGGCGACGATCCGAGCCACGTCCCGAGCAAGAGCAAGAACCTCTATCCGTACCGCCGTCTCGGGTGGTGCGTCGACAAGTACGTGCGCGACACCGGGCCGTACGTGAACCACACCTACTTCGGCACGCATCCGGCCGTGCGCATCTACTACTCGCCGGAAGTGATGACGTGGCTGCGCAACGGCCGCCGCGGTGTCCCCGCCGACGGCGCGGTGATCATCAAGGAGCAATACGATCCGCCGGCCGCGGCGTACACCGGGATGAGCGACGAGGAGCTGCAGCCGCACGACTGGACCATCATGATCCGGCGCTCGTCGGCCTCGCGCGACGGGTGGTTCTGGGCCGAGGTCTTCACGAAGACGACGCCGGACGGCAAAGGCATGCAGTACAGCGCCACGCAGTACCCGTGGGCCGGTTACGGTCTGTACTGTCTGCGCTGCCACTCCTCGGCGAACGACGCGACGACGTTCGCCTCGCTGAAGAACATCAAGGGCTTCGCGGGCGACCCGATCACGTTCAAGGTCGACGACTCGTGGCGCTGGACCGTCGCGACGCCCGCGGCCGCGCACAGCGCGGTCCCCGCAGTCGCCGCGCAGCCCGAGCCCGAGCATCAGAAGAGCGCCGTCAACCCGCCGATCGTCTCGCACGCGCCGCCGGTTCCGATCCAGACCTTCCCGGCCGAGCCGCTCGACGACACCGGCGCGAACCCCACCTGGAAGCACCCGCCGATGTTCGTGACGTCGAGCCAGTGCATGGGCTGTCACAGCGCGGCGTCGGGCGCGCCGGCGGGGCCGCTGATGTGGCTTACGCCGCCGCCCACGTACACGCCGCCGCCGTCACGGCCGCCCGGGCCGGTGGGCGTGAACGTCTCGGAGTACGGTGAGTGGCGCTGGTCGCCGATGGGCCTCGCCGGGCGCGATCCGGTGTTCTTCTCGCAGCTCGAGAGCGAACTCGAATACATCGCCTCGATCCCCGACGCGAAGATCGCCGGCGAGCATCCGGCGGCGACGCGCGCAACGCTGCAGCAGCAGGTCGTCGACACGTGCATGCGCTGCCACGGCGTGATGGGGAAGCGCACCAACGACATCGAGCACGGTCCGAACGCGCACTTCAAGCAAGACTGGGTCTTCCAGGCGAATCCCGCGACGCCGCAGTTCCACCTCGGCGGGCTCGCGCGCGACGGGATCAGCTGCACGGTCTGCCACCACATCACGCAGACGGCGGAAGAGGCGAAGTCGCTCGCCTTCGTGCTCGAGAAGCGCAGCACCGGGCTGTTCTCCGTCGGCCGCACCGACCAGCTGCACGGACCGTTCGAGACGCAGCTGATTGCCGCGCACCCGATGAACGAGTCGCTCGGCGCGAAGCCCGTCTTCTCCGCGCTCACCAAGTCCGCACGGCTGTGCACCAGCTGCCACAGCATCAACCTGCCGGTCGTCGACAAGCCCGACAAGATCCACCCGATCACGCAATCGCTCACGCACGACGTCGAGCAGAACACGTACGTCGAATGGGTCAACAGCCGCTTCCAGACGGAGTACAAGCCGCGGCCCGGCGCGCAGTCGTGCCAGGACTGCCACATGCCGGCCGGCGTCGAGAACGAACGCCTCGTCGTGCGGCAGAGCCGCATCGAAGGGCAGATCGCGCTCGCCCAGGACCAGACCTATCCGGAGTCCGATCACCGTGCGCCGTTCGACGGAATCAACGTCCGCTATCGCAAGACGGGTTTCGTCCGGCACGAGCTGCTCGGGCTCAACGCGTTCCTGCTGCGCACGTTCCAGACCAACTCCGACGCGCTCGGCGTGCGGCTCAACGACTACATGTCCGGCTCGTCGACCGACCTCGACGACGCGATCGGAAACGTCGTGCGCCAAGCGCGCCGGAAGACCGCGAACGTCGACCTCGCCTCGCGCGTCGAGAACGGCACGCTGATCGCGAGCGTCGGCGTCACGAATCTCACCGGCCACCGCTTCCCGAGCGGTGTCGGCTTCCGCCGCGCGTGGCTCGAGCTGAAGGTGACCGATCCGGACGGCAAGGTCGTCTGGTCATCGGGGACGACGAACGCCAACGGCGAGATCGTCGACGGCGCCGATCCGGCGCGCGTTCTCCCGACCGAATACTTCAAGCCGGGCGCCGACGGCAAGCAGCGCTACCAGAAGCACTTCGATGTGGCGCACCCGGTGACGCGCACCGATCAGGTGCAGATCTTCGAGGAGCTCGTCCAGGACAAGGACGGACACTTCACCGAGAGCTTCATCCGCCGCGACCACCACGTGAAGGACAACCGGCTCTTGCCGCAAGGCTGGCGCAAGGACGGCCAGCCGGGGATCGTGCTGCCGAAGAACTGGCTCGACGCGACGCACCCCGAGGGCGAGTACGTCCTCGACGACCCCAACTACGCGAACGGCGAAGGGCGCGCGGTCACCGCGTACCGCATCCCGCTGCGCACGGCGCTCGACCCGGCGAAGCTGCGCGTCGAGGCGACGCTCTGGTACCAGTCGTGGCAGCCCGAGTTCCGCCACGAGCGCACCAGCGGCGCCGGCCCGGCGGCGACGCGCCTGCGCGTCCTGCTCGGCAACCTGCAGCTCGAGCAAACGGCGATGAAGGACTGGAAGCTCCGCATCGCCTCGGCCTCCGCGCCCGCCGCGAAATGAAGAAGAAGCCCGGGGACGGATCCCCGGGCCTCTCCGATCTCGCTCGCGGCTTGCGCTAGCGGTTCAGCGATACGACTGGCGCGACTGGAAGCAGTCGCGGCAGTAGACCGGCTTGTCGCCGCGCGGCTGGAACGGGACTTCCGCGACTTTGCCGCAGCCGCTGCAGGTCGCTTGGAACATCTCGCGCTGCGGACGGCCGCCGCCGTATCCGCCGCCCGAGTAGGAACCGCCACCGCCGCCGCTGCCGCCGCTGGAACCGCGCTGGGCCTTGCGGGCCGCGCGGCAGTCGGGGCAACGGTTGGGCTTGTTGGTGAAGCCCTTGGCAGCGAAGAACTCTTGCTCTCCGGCCGAGAAGGTGAACGGCGCGTTGCAATCCGTGCAGTTCAGGGTTTCGTCAGTGTACATCGATAAACTCCGGCGTCTGAGGGTTGAAGACGGACGATGTACCTGAACCGGGAGAACGCCTGAGCGCCAGACACGGGGACACGACTCGTACTCTCAGCCGGGACGAATGACGCCTTTCGGTTCGTCCGGCTCGATCACTGTAACACATCTGTCCCAGAAATGGTGCCGGGGGACTGCGTAAGGTGCTCGTCAAGAAATCCCCAAGACCCGGGGACGGGAACGGCCGAGCGGCGGGTAAGAGCCCGGTACGATGAGCGAGCCGCACGAGCTACGGGACTTGACGGCACGGTTGGGCGTCCCGCATCTCGAGCAGGTGACGCACCGCAGCGGCCAAGGAAGGACGCTGGCGTTCTATTGGGGCTGCGGCTGCAGCGCGATGGGGAAGGCAGCCGGGACGGACGACCGCACGCCGATGCGCTGGTCACGCTGCGACCACCACGCGGCGGCCGAAGCGGAGGCGGCGCTGGGGTAGGGGCTACTCGCCCTTGGCCTTGACGAAGTCCCAGGCGAAGCCCGCGGCGACGCCGACGGCTCCGAAAACGATGGCTGCGGTGATCATGACACCCGCTACGACCCCTCCGCCGGAGGGGGAGTTCACTTGCGCGGCCGCCTCGGCGGGCCGGAAACCGCTTTCGCCGCAAGCGAATCGGCGGGCCGGGGCGAAGGAACGCTGCCGACCGCACTCCACGCCATCGTAAGGAGCTCCGTATTCCCCCACCGCGCAGACGCAAGGGCGGCGGCGGCAAGAAACGCCGTGAACCGCTGACCCCGGTCGTCAAAGAAGACACGCTGAGCCTCGTCGGCCGCGTCGTCGAGACGTTTCCCAGCTCGACGTTCAAGGTCGAGCTCGAGAACGGCCACACGATCCTCGCGAGCCTCGCGGGTCGTCTGCGCCGGTTCCGCATCCGCATCACGCCGGGCGACGACGTCGACGTCGAGCTCTCGCCGTACGATCTGACGCGCGGGCGCATCACCTACCGCCGCCAGGGACGGAACGCCTAGCACACACGGCGAACGCGCAGCATCCAAGATGCGAGGTTCACGCGCCTTGGTGCTGGTCGTGCTGTTCGCCGCCGCGGTCGCGGCGGCGTGGTGGTTCACCACCCAGCGCACGAAGCCGACGGGCGGCGACACGGTCACCGTGTACTACACCAAAGCCGACGGGACGACGCTCGTCCCGTGGCGGGTCTCGCTCGGTCCGGCGCGCGACCGCGACAGCGTGATCTTCTACGCGGCGACGCAGTGCGTCGCCGGCCCGCCGCCCGGCACGGAAGCGGTTCGCTTCCCGGCGGGAACGCATGTGCTCGCGGTCGACGTTCAGGGATCGACCGCAGACGTCGATATCTCTAAGGACATCGCATCATCCGCCGAAGGCGGGTTCGCGGAGTCGGCGGAGTTCAAGGCGCTCGTCTGGACCCTCACGCAGCCGAAGCTCGGCATCGATTCGGTGAAGGTGCGGATCCAGGGTGCGCGCGTCGCAACGCTTCCCGGAGGACACCTCGATCTCGGTGAGCCGCTCAGCCGTTCGAGTTTTTAGTCTCTTCATCGCGGTCGTCGCGATGTGCACGAGCGCCGTGTGCGCGCAGGAGCGTGCGCCGCAGCCGCTGTGGTTCCAGGGGACCAGGCTGATCTTCGATCACGCCGCGCCGATGCAGGGCGATCTCGGCGTGAGCACGCGCGACGCGGGGATGCGGCGCTTCCTCGACCGGCTCGGGGCGAGCGTCTCGTACCAGCCGCAGCAGCGCTACGTCGTGATCACGGCGGAGGACCGCCGCACGATCGTCTTCACCGTCGGCGATCCCTCGTACACCGTGGCAGGCGTGCGCGCGCAAGCGGCGTTCGCGCCGGTCGCCGAGGGCGACGACGTCGTGCTGCCGTTCTACGCGCTGGCGCGCGCGCTGTTCGTCGAGCCGGTCGCGCTCGCGAACGAGACGGTGCTGCAGCCGCGGATCGGCGCGCTCGACGTGCGCAGCGACGGCGCGCGCACGGTCATCACCGTCCGCGGCGCGATGCCGCTGGTGCTGACCGGGAACGCCGACACGCCGGAGCGCGTGCAGCTTACGTTCGCCGGCTTGGGCTCGTCGCTCGCGCCGTCACGGCGCTCGCCGGGTGCGGCGGTCGACGCGATCGACGTCGCGGTCGGCGGCAGCGCGAAAGTCCCGGCGACGACGATCACGATCGCCGGCGCGCGCGGGACCGCGCACCGCGTCGTGCCGAGCGGATCGCCGGACGCGTACACGGTCGTCTTCGAGCCGCGCGCCGGCGTCGCGGTGAACGGCATTCCGACCCCGCCGCCGCTCGGGTCCGCACCGGCCGGCACGGGCGTCTCCGCGCCGGCGAACGCGGGCGGCGCACAGGCGGGCGCGACGCTGCCGCCGCTGGTCGTGGCGGGCCGCTCGACGGTGACCGATCTGGCGATCCAGCCGGCGGCGAACGATGCGCTCGCGGTGCGCGTCACGCTGAGCGGTGCGACGGCGTACGAATGGCACCGGCTCGCCGACAACCGCTGGTACATCGACTTCCAGAACACGACGCTCAGCGGCCCGGGCCGTGACGAGCGCCCGCAATTCGGCGCGGTGCAATCGGTGCGGGTGCGGCAGGCCGGCTCGACCGACGCGCCGACGGTGCGGATCGCGTTCACCACCGCCGGCGAGCAGCGCGTCGACCTCACGCCGACCGACTCCGGGGTCGTGATCACCGTCTCGACCGAGCCTGCGACCGATCTCGCGCGGGCGGGCATCGGCCGGACCGGCGGCGCGCCGGTCGTCGCGAGCGCGACCAGCCCGGAGCCGCTCGCATCCCCGCCGGACACGACGGCGAACCCCGCATGGAAGTTCGGCGCGAACCGCAACTCCAAGCTGATCGTGCTCGACCCCGGGCACGGCGGAGGCGACACCGGGACCGCGCACAACGGCCTGGTCGAGAAGACGCTCACGCTGGACATCGCGCAGCGGCTGCGCACGCTGCTGATCGCCCAGGGCTGGACGGTGCGGATGACACGCGAGACCGACATCGATCCCGTCAGCTCGGACAACCTGGCGAAGATGAAAGCCGACGGGCTGCCGAACGCGGACGACCGCGCGTACCTGCAGACCCGGTGCGACGTCGCCAACAACGCCGGCGCGCGGCTCTTCATCAGCATCCACGTCAACAGCGCGCCGGTCGAGAGCGCGCATGGGACGACGTTCTACTGGTACAAGCCGCAGGACGCGCCGTTCGCGCAGGCGCTCGAGAAGGCGGTGATCCCGCTCGCGGGGACTCAAGACGACGGGACCCGTCACGAGAACTTCTACGTCGTGCGCCACACGACGATGCCCGCGGTGCTGATCGAGACGGCGTTCGTGACGAACCCCGGCGACGTCGCGCTGCTGCGCCAGCCGTCGTTCCTGCAGAACATGGCGCAGGGGATCGCGAACGGCGTGAAGGCGTACGCCGGCCAGCCGAGCGCGAACGCCGTGAGCCAGCAGCAATAGTGCTCGGCCTCTACGACTCCGGCCTGGGCGGCTTGACCGTCCTCGCCGCGCTGCGCCGCGCGGGAATCACGCAGGACGTCGTCTACTTCGCGGACCAGGCGCACAACCCGTACGGCGACAAGACCGAAGCGCAACTTTACCGCTATCTCACGGAGAACCTCGCGCTGCTGGGCGGCCGGAATGTCGATGCGGTCGTCGCCGCGTGCAACACGAGTTGTGCTGTGGCGCGCGCGCACGGCTGGCCGCCGACCCCGTTTCCGGTGCTCGATCTCATTGGCACCGCGGCTGCCGCGTTCGCGGGAACCGCGTACCGCCGCGTAGCCGTGATCGCCACCGTCGCGACCGTGCACGCGGGCGCGTACGCCGCAGCGATCGCGGAGCACGCGCCGCAAGTCGCGGTCGACGAGATCGCGGCGCCGCGCTTGGTGCCGATCGTCGAGACGGGCGACGTTGAGAGCGCGGAGGCGCGCGACGCCGTTGCGGAGATCGCGCAAGCGATCCACGACGATGTCGACGCGATCGTGTATGGCTGCACACATTACCCGCTGCTCGACCGCTGGTTCGCGCAGGCGCTCCCCGCGCACGTCCGGCGCATCGACCCGGCGCACGCGCAGGCCGCCGCCACGAAGCAGCTCATCGCGCGCCTCGCCCTCCCGCCCGGCCCCGCTACGACCACCTTCTACACCAACGGCGACCCCGTCTCGTTCGAACGTGCCGTCCGCCGTTGGACGGGCGACACGACGACCCGCGTCGCCGCACTCCTGGTGCGCTGAGATCTATTGGCCCTCGTGTAGCGGCTGAAGGATCGCGTAAACAATTTCCTTCTGATCGTCTGATAGACCCGTGCTTTGTCGGACGCCTCGCTCTAACGCCGATAGCCGAGATTTGTTGAACGAGAACGGTATCCCATTCCGAAAAAAGGCTCGTCGTCGCACTTCGTCTATTCTGCCATTAGCCTCTGCAACTGAGTGTTTCTGTAGCAGCGCGTAGCAGATTTCTCGTAGGATTAGCGAGACGATGTCGGCGATAGACTCGGGGAACGGGTTCAGACGAGATAGCGTCGTCAAAGCGTCCTGTGGCCTGCCCTCCACGAGTCTTGACATAGCACGATTTAGCGTTGACATCACCGGGCTGTATCCGTGCTTTTCGGCCTCCTCATACAATTCATAAGCACCCGCGCCATCGCCAGCGGTGAGAGCGTCAAATCCTTGGGCGACTGTTCTTCGCTGTACGGCTTCTGATGTTGCCGTATCACTATCGAGCGTACGTCCAGTAATCGCTTGCCGTAGGTTATCGATGAAACGGTGGCCTGGACTTAATGACTCGGCGCGGCTGATGTCCGTCATAGCGCCCTCAACGTCCCCGTTCAGAAAGCGAGCCTTAGCTCGCCCCAAAACATGTGCGAATTGACGTGGTTCCACTTCGATTAAACGATTGTAAGCGACGATGGCATCGGAGTAGCGTCCGTCGCCGATTAGCTCACGTGGCGCCGTCCACGTCCCGTTGTCGGTTCCATCTGTCTGGGTTGTGGCATCGGACGCAATGTCTGGTGGGATCGCTTCCGTGATTTGCGCTAACTCCCGAACCTGGTTCTTCCTTCGGGCGTCCATCTCAAAGACTTGATCAAATTCGCGATCACCTACTTCTATCAAGCCAGCTAGAGCAGTGAACCGCTGAAACAAAGGTAGATCGATGCCTGAGCCAGGCTTAAATCGGATATCGTGCTCCATTTCGGCCCATGCGTGTTGCAAAATGGTCCGTATCTGGATTTCGGCTTGGAATCCATTGAACTCGCCGTATTCCAGCAGATTGGTTCGCCTGTCCGGTAGCTCGACGATGTAGTGGATGCTACGATAGCCTACCGATGTCTTCGTAATGAGCTCTTCGCCTTTATCGACGCGATCAACGATATTAAATTCCTGTTGAACCGCTTCTTCAATGCGCGGTACATCTCGGAGAACGAATGCGATGATGCGCGCGCCCGCTAGATCGGTGATCTGACGAAGTGGATCATCGTACTTTGGCCGCGTTGGATCTTCGGATGATGGCTTCGCCGCTTTATCAGCGAAGCTTGTAATTGATTTTGCTCTTGTCGATATTTGATGTACAACCGTCGGACGGATAGCCATCCGTAAGATGGGTTCAACCGCAGCGCATAGCCGTTCGTAGATCGGACGTACTTCCGTATAGGCCCTAATCGCCATTGACCGATGCGCGTCGAAGTCGAAAGCGGCCGTGCTCATTCTTGGCCCTCCGGTGTTAGCGTGCGGCAGGTGCCTTCGCCTTCATTTGGTTGACTGTCCTGCCTGCCAAAATGCAAACATGCAAGCGCTAGATATGCTCTTCGAAGTAACAGCCTGCCGCTGTACCGCCCCTGCTTAGGGCGGTCGCGCTCGTCGGGAGCACAGTAATCGCGCCGGGGTGCTACGCCTTGGCACTTTCGGCCAAACTCGCCGGCCGAATGCCGCGTCTCGCGTTTCCACGTCGCGCGGTATGGAGCGGCCGGATGCATACGAGCGCTCACGTCGCATGCCGAGTGCCCAGGCTGACGCTTTGCGCGGCGCGGCTGACGCGCCACTCAGCTGATTTATCGCCATCCCGCGAATCCCTATTTCGTCGATTGCGGACACGGCGGTGACGATCTCGCGCCAGGCCTGCTTCGAACGCTCTTGAAGCGGATCGGCGGAACATGGGACCACGACCGTGACGTATACGATCATCATGGAACCGACCCGCGACGGCCGGTGGAACGCGCTGGTGCCCGATCTCGCTGGGCTGCTCCTCGACGGTGAGACGAAGAGCGATCTGCTCGTCGACGCGCCCGGCGCGATACTCGATTATCTAGACGCCATGCGGGACGCGGGGAACGCAATCCCCCGCGCCGCCACCGAGGCAGCGCAGGTCACGGTGTCGCTCCCCGGCCGCGTGAGACGGCGCGGCCTCAGCTCGTGAAGACCGGGCCGGCGTTTTTCCAGAAGAGCGGGTCGCCGAGGTAGTCGCTGTGGACGAAGGCCCAGAACGGGCGCGGGTGCGGGATCTCGTTGTCCTCGCAGATCGGATGCGGCTTCGGTGACGTGACGTACGTGTTGAACGGCTGGCCGGGCGCAATGTTCGACTCGTACGAGACGATGCGGTTCGCGACGATGTCGTGGAAGTACCAGTGGTTCGACCAGAAGATGCCGTCGCGGTTGTCGGGTCCGTGCAGCGTCGCGCGGTCGAGCGTGAAGTACTTGCCGTAGACGTCGTTCTTCCACTGCTGCTGCGACGCGCTGACCGTCGGGTTGCGGACGTCGAAGAAGAACCGCGTCTTCTCCAGCGCCGTGCCGAACGTCGTGAACGAGCGGATCCGCGCCCACGACCCGTCCAGGTCCGCGTTCTCGAAGGCGAGCTGGCGCACCCGAATCAAGACGTCCAGGCCGACCGTCGTGCCGAGGCTGTGGCCGGCGAAGTGGATCTTCTCGTAGAGCGGCGCGGGCTGGCCGTCCTCGGTGCGCGTGATGTCGACCGCGTTCAGCGCGCCGAGCAGCGCTTTGGTCACCGCGTCGATGATCAGCCCGCGGATCGCGTAGTACGTCGAGTTGCAGTCGTGCGTCGTGTAGATCTGGACGTCGCCGAGCAGGTCCTCGACCGCGAAGCCGGCGATTCCGCGCGCGCCCTGCAGCATCGCGACCGCCGCGACCAGCAGCACCCCGTGCCACGCCACGGCGGCCGCCGTGTCGGGATACAGCGTGAGCAGCGTGACGAGGTCCACGGCCAGCAGCAGCACGACGAGGATCACGAACACGATCGTCGCGACGCGGTGGAACGCGTCGGCCGAGATCGTCTCGTTGTGGAACCGTCCGTGCACCTTCGCGTCCTTGCGCAGCTCGCGCGTGCGGCGCGCCGTCTGCGCGCGGGTCCGCCAGACGACGACCAGCTGGACCAGCAGGTACGCGACGAGGATGTCGAAGGCGAGCTGGGCCCAGCCGTACCAGCGCAGCCCCGCGATCTGCGCCAGCGGGTTGACCGCGAAGGTCCAGAACGGCGGCGGCGGGTTCACCGGATCGTTCCAGAACAGCGTGACGAACTGGTTCCACGCGAACACGCCGGCGACGAACGCGCCGAGCAGCAGCACGGCGGCGATCAGCAGCGCGGTCAGCAGGTAGCCGATGTCCCAGCGCGCCTTCCGCC
Source organism: Candidatus Elarobacter sp. (assembly GCA_036264835.1). Classification (GTDB taxonomy): domain Bacteria; phylum Vulcanimicrobiota; class Vulcanimicrobiia; order Vulcanimicrobiales; family Vulcanimicrobiaceae; genus Vulcanimicrobium. Next base: position 680 of record DATAQE010000162.1, on the reverse strand, counting down.
ACGACGCCGGGACGCGCGCGGTCGAGCTCGTCGCGAGGAACGTGATCGAGAGCAGCCAGCGCAGCATCGAGACGACGTTCGTCTTCCCCTTGCTGTACGGGCTCCAGTAGCCCTCGTAGACGTCGTAGACCCGCGAGCGCGGCGACTCGGGATCGGGCTCGTCGTCGCGGTACAGCCGCAGCGCACTCGGCTTCAGCACCGGATCGCCCTGGCGGCAGTGCACGCGCGGCCAGTACACCATGGCGCGCCACTTCCGCCCGGTCGCGCTCGCCGCTTCGCCCGCGTTCAGATAGCTCAGCATCCCGTTCGCGAGCTGGTCCTGGAACGCGTACTGCTGGATCGGGCTGATCCCGTGCACGCCGACGATCGCGATCGGCTTCGGCGGCTCGGTGTCGATCAGCGCGATCTTCGCGACGGGCTCGATCGCCGGCACCTCCGGCGCGAGCTTGATCAGATCGCTGGTGAGCTCCGAGGTGGAACGGACCTCGTACATGTCGCCTCCTACACCACGTGGAAGATGCGAAAGAAGAGCAGCGTCGTGCCGAGCGCCAGGAGCGTACCCGCGACGACTTGCAGCACGGTATGGGCGCGCAGATAGACACGGGACCAGCCGACGATCGGGATCAGCACGTAGAACGGCGCCGGGCGCTGGCCGAACAGCACGGTCAGCGCGACCAGCG
>DATAQE010000129.1:0-18809 GCA_036264835.1 Candidatus Elarobacter sp. | reverse complement strand
CGCGAAGCGCTGCAGCGCGTGCGTCACGTCGCCGAGCGGCCGCAGCACCTGCGAGGTGATGTACCGGCCGAGCAGCCAGCCCAGCACGCCCGCCAGCGCGCCGAGCAGCAGCACGCCGGCGAGCAGCCAGAGCGCGACGTTCAGCGTCGCGTCGGCGTCGGGGATGATGCGCAGGTCGCCGTCGATCAGGTCGACGTGCTGGAAGTGTGCGCCGAGCGCGGTCGCGAGCGCGAAGCCGATCCGGCTGCCGTGGGTGCGGATCTCGCGGACGTCGCCGGTCACGCGCTCCCCGTTGACGATGATGTACTGCGGCGCAGACGGCTCGACGCGCGCGCCCGCGGCGGGCCGGATCAGCAGCGGCCCGCTGGTCGCGCGCGGTGCGCCCGGCCGGGGCGCGTCCGGGCCGCCGTGCCGGAACGGCCCCATCGCGACCATCCGGATGCCGGGGCGCATCAGCCGGCGCTCGAGCTCGAGCGCCGCGTCCTGGAAGCGTTCGCCGCGCGTCGACGCGCGGGCCGAAAACGCTTGCGCCTCGCGCGCGTCGGCGTCGATCCCGTCCTGCACGGTGTGGACGTAGAAGACGAGCGCGACGACGGCGAGCGCCGTGAGCAGCGCGAGCGCCATCACCGTCGCGGAGACGACGTACCAGCCGGTGAGGCGGCGCGCGAACGAGTGGAACACGTGCGCTCAGTGCGCCCGCAGCGCGTAGCCCGCGCCGCGGATCGTCCGGATCAGCTTCGGCTCGAAGCCGGCGTCGATCTTCGCGCGCAGGTACGAGACGTACGTCTCGACCGCGCCGGGGCCGACGTCGCGGTCGGTCCCCCACACGAGATCGAGCAGCTGGTCGCGGGTGAAGACGCGCTCCGGATTGCGCACGAAGGTGAGCAGCAGCGCGTACTCGCGCGCGGAGAGCTCGATGCGGTGCTCGCCGCGCTTGACCTCGCGGCGGTCGAGGTCGATCGTCAGATCGGCGTACGCGACGACGGTCGGCTGTTCGAGCCGCGGACGGCGCAGCGCCGAGTGCAGGCGCGCGGCGAGCTCCGACATGTCGAACGGTTTCGGGATGTAGTCGTCGGCGCCGCGCCGCAAGCCGGTGATGCGGTCGTCGGTGTCGGCCTTCGCGCTGAGCATCAGGATCGGCGCCTCGGTGATCCGCCGCAGCATCGGCAGCAGTTCGAGGCCGTCGACGAACGGCAGCATCACGTCCAGGACGATCGCGTCCGGGCGCCAGTCGCGGACCAGCTGCAAGCCGGTCCGGCCGTCGGGTGCGGACTTGACCTCGAAGCCGTCCTCCGCGAGCCCGAGCTCGAGCAGCTCGCGGAGATGACGTTCGTCGTCGATCACGACGACCCGAGGTGCAGCGGCCATACCGCTACTGTTTGACGCTGCCGCCACCGGTTCCGAGGTCGGGCGGCCGGACCACGAACAGTCCGACGTTCGGAGCATAGTAGAAGGCGTTGCCGCCGAACCCGCCGCGGCCGCCCTGGCCCTGGCCGCGCGGCCGCGGGCTCGCACCCGGAGCCGGTGACGCACCCGGCGCCGGCGAGGCACCCGGAGCTGGCGAGGCACCCGGCGCGGGCGAGGCGCCGGGCGGCGGGGCGACCTGCACGCCGGCCTCGACGTCGTAGCCCTTCGCCTTCGCCTCGGTCGTGGTCATCACGGTGCCGTACGAGCAGGACGCGAGCGCGCGGGTCGGGAGCAGCGCGGCGACCAGCTCCGGCGGCGGGGTGAACTGCCCCTGAGCGCGCTGCTGGCTGTCCGGCGAGCTCGCCGAGACGCGCTCCTGGAACCCGCCCGGAGGCGGCGCGCCGAAGCCGCCCGGACCGCCGCCGCGGCGCCCGCCGCCGCCGGCGCCACCCGGCCCGCCGTTCCCGGCCGCCTGGCGCTGCGCGCGCATCTTGTCGAGCACGCTCTGGGGGATGCTGGGCGCGAGCCCGAGATACCACGTCCCGGCGCGGTCGCCGTGCGCCGTCACGGCGAGCCCCTCGACCGGCGGGAGCGGCTGCCCCGCGGCGTACGCCGTCGCCGCAGCGCCGAGCTCGGTCAGGACCTTCTGCGCCTCCGGCTTGAGGTCGGCGGTGCACTCCGGGCGGCTCGCCGCAACCGTGAGCGGGTCGACGCCCGGCGGCGGCGGGATGAAGTTGAGCCGGCCGAAGCCCAGCCCGCGCTGCTGCTGGTTCTGCTGCCCGGCCGCCGCCGCGGTCGTCCCGCGGCCGGCGCTCGCGGCGCCGCGCGAGAACCCCGCGCCCGGCCGCGCGCCGGTGTTGAACGAGTACGAGACGGTGTACGCGCGCGGAGCGTTCGGGCGCGCCGCGGTCACGAGGTAGCCGCCGCCGCTGAGCGGGATCGGCTGCGCGTACTGCAGCGTCGAAAAGTTCCCCGTCTCGGTGTTGAACAGGTTCGAGGCGAACACCGTCAAGCGCCCGAGCCCCACCGCGTGCGAGAGGCCGACGTTCACGAGCGTGTACGGCGCGATGTACTGGTTGTTGTTCGGGCCGACGTAGTGCGCGTTCGCGAGGATCTCCAGACCCGCCGGCGCGTACAGCGCGTCGACGGTGAGATTCCCGGTGTGCACGGGGCGGCCGGGGATCTGCGAGTCGAGGATCAGCGTGCTGTCGAGCCCGGTGAAGCGCGGGTCGGCCGCGGTGATCTCCGCCGCGCTCGTCGTGTACTGCGGGACGACGACGACGTTCTTGCCGACCCCGATGTTCGCCTGAGCGGTGAAGCCCTGGTAGAGGCGCGTCGTCCCGCCGATCTGCTGCTGCACGTACAGGTTGGGCGCCTGCGCGGTCCCGCAGACGTTGCCGTAGTAGCCCGTGATAGCTTGATAGTACGGGCTCGTCGGATCGGTCAGGCCGAGGCTGTCGCCGGTGACCGACGCGTTGACGAGCTGCCCGCCCTGCGTCTGGCGGTACGCCGAGAGCGAGAACTGGCCGTGCGACCACTGATGCGTCCAGCCGAGGTCGTAGCTCGCCGCCGACTGGTGCGAGGGCAGATCGCCCGGACCGCTCACCGTGGCGGTGTTCGCGAAACAGTTGACGCGCGCCGAGAGCGGATCGCTCAGCGAGCGCACCAGCCCGTTCGCCGGCTGCGAGCTGCCGAACGAGAGCGACCCGTTGAAGCTGTCGGTGTTCACCGGGCGCCACGCCGCGCTGAACCCGAACAGCACCGATGAGCCGGCCCCCGAGGTCCCGGCGTACGAGACGTTCGGCCCGAGCGTGAGCTTGTCGTTGACCTTGAACTGGTCGGCGAACTGCACTTGGCGCGAGGCGGTCGCGAACGTCGAGGGCTGCACGAAGCCGAGCCCGCCGGCGAGCGGCGTGAACGTCGTGATCCCGGCGAACGTCGAGCCGGAGAGCGTGAAGGTATGCTTGTCGCGCGTGAGCGTCGCGCTCGCCGCGATCCCGCGCGCTAGCGTCCCGCTCATCGACGAGAGCGGGTTCAGCGTCGGGACCTCGGTGCTGAACGGGCAGGTGACCCGCGTGCCGGGCAGCTGGCCCGGGCATTCCAGCGTGTAGCGATTGAGGTCGTTCGTGAGCGACTTGTTGTTGTTGACGTAGCCGGTGACGGTGATCGCGGTGTCGCCGATCAGCGACTGCAGCGTCCCGTAGGCGAACTGAAACCTCCCGCTGTTCCCGTTGTCCGGCCCGATCCCGCACGGCAGCGGGGTGACGTACTGCGTGCACAGCGCGCTGTTCGACTGATTGTTCTGCAGCGCGGTGAACATGACCGTGGTGCGGTCGTTGAGCCCGTAGCGCAGCTTGAGGAAGTCGCCGATGTTCGCCGACTCGCCGCCGTGCGCGTAGTCCAGCCCGCTCAGATCGGTGTAGCTCTGGAACGTCAGCGGGCTGTTCCCGGCGCGCTTGGTGTGGAGCAGCGCGATCCCGAGCTTCCCGATCGATCCCGTCTCGCCGATCTGGTAGTTGTACTTGTCGTAGGTGCCGTAGGACGAGGCGAACTTCGTCTGCCAGGTCTGCGTCGGCTGCAGCGTGCGGAAGTTCACCGAGCCGCCGAGCGCGCCGGCCTGCGCGCCGAAGCTCACGCCGGCGCCGGAGAACAGGTCGGTGTTGACCGAGCGCAGGTTCGTCGCCGCGCCGGGCGCGCCGAGCGGGATCCCGTCGAGCGTGACCGCGGTCTGCGACTCGTCGTGGCCGCGCAGCGAGATCGTCTGCGGCGAGTTCGGGTCGTTCGAGTCCTGCGTCACGTCGACGCCGCCGATCGTCGAGAGCGCGTCCGTCAGCGAGTCGGAGATGCGGCGCACCGCGCTGTTCTCGTCGACGTCGGTCGTCGTGACGGTGACGCGCGCGCGGACCGTGCCGATCACCTTGAGGCCGCCGGTGTCGGCGGTGTTCGTCGTCGTGGTCTGCGCAGTCGCGGGGCGCTGCGTGCCGAGGTCGACGTCGACCGAGACTTGCTTGTTGCCGAGGACCTCGAACGCGGACGAGACGACGCCGGTGTAGCCGCTCTTGCTCACGCGCACCCGGTAGATCCCGCTGGGGACGTCGGTGTACTTGACGATCCCGCTCTTGGTCGTGAGCGCGCTCGCGACGGTGGGCCCGATGAGGAAGACGCGCGCGTCCGCGAGCGCCTCCTGTTTGGAGGCGTCCTTGACGGTGATCTGGATGATCCCGGTGTCGCTCGAGCTCTGCGCGCTCGCCGGGGCGGTCGTACCGACCAGTCCCGCGAGGAACGAGAACGCGAGCATGACCGCGGACCAGCGGCTCCCTGCCCTCTTCATAATCGTGCGAAATCCTGTCACGGGGTGCTTAGCTCTCCCTGAGAACGACATTCCCGCAATCAACGCTTAATGCGGCGCGTTCGGCGCGTTCTCGGCGATCGCCGCCAGAAAGCGAGCGCCGAAATCGGCCAATTTCTTCTCTCCTACCCCGCTGATCGCACGCATCTGCGCCGGGGTCCGCGGGACCTCGCGGGCCATCGAGCGCAGGACGGCGTCGCTGAAGACGACGTACGGGGGGACGTCCCGTTCGAGCGCGATCTCCCGGCGCAGCGCGCGGAGCGCCGCGAAGAGCGGGCGATCGTACTCCTCGTCGTCGTTCGCGCTCGCCGCGGGCGCCCGGCGCCGGCCGCCGAGCGGCGCGACCGCCTCGCGGACCTCGATCGGCGTCCGCCGGACCAGCGCCTGCTTCCCGGCGTCCGTCAGCGAGACGACGTTGTGGCGCGCGGCGTCCTGCGCGATGTAGCCCAGCCGCAGCAGCTCGTCGGCGAGGTGGCGCCACGCCCGGCGGTCGCGGTCCTTGCCGATCCCGTAGGTCGAGAGGCGGTCGTGGTACCAGCGCTCGATCTTCTCGGTCTTCGCGCCGACGAGCACGTCGATCACGTGCGCGATCCCGACGCCGTAGCCGTGCGCCTCGCGGACGCGGTAGACGCACGAGAGCAGCTTCTGCGCGTCGAGCGTCGCGTCGAACGCCGCGCGCGGCTGCAGACAGTTGTCGCAGTTCTCGCAGCGCTCGCGCGGATACGTCTCGCCGAAGTACGCGAGCAGCTCGCGGCGGCGGCACTCGTTCGAGTACGCGTAGCGCTTGATGCGCTCGAGCTGCTCGCGCGCGGCGGCGCGCTCGGACTCCGGCTTCTCCTCGACGAAGCGCTCGGCGCGCGCGACGTCGCCGTACGCGAAGAACCACGCGCACTCCGCCGGCAGCCCGTCGCGCCCCGCGCGCCCGGTCTCCTGATAGTAGCCTTCGAGACTGCGCGGGACGTCCCAGTGCACGACGAAGCGGACGTTGGACTTGTCGATCCCCATCCCGAACGCGATCGTCGCGCACATCACGCGCACGTCGTCGCGGATGAACATGTCCTGGTGGCGCGCGCGCGTCGCGCTCTCGAGCCCGGCGTGATACGCGAGCGACGGAACGCCGGCGGCGTTGAGCGCGTCGGCGAGCTTCTCGGTGTTCGCACGGCTCCCGCAGTAGACGATCCCGGCCTCGTCGTCGGGCCGCGCGCGCAGCCACGTGAGGAGCGCGTCGACCGAGCGCGGTGCGTGCAGCACGCGGTAGGTGAGGTTCGCGCGGTCGAACGAGGCGACGTGGACCGCGGGGCGGATGAGGCCGAGCTGCGCGACGATGTCGTCGCGCACGCGCGCGGTCGCAGTCGCGGTGAACGCGCAGAACGGCACCTCGCGGAAGCGCTCGCGCAGCGGCGCGATCCGCCGGTACTCCGGGCGGAAGTCGTGGCCCCACTCGCTGATGCAGTGCGCCTCGTCGACGACGAACCGCGCGACGCCCCAGCGCGCGAGGTCCTCGCTGAACCCCGGCAGCGTGAGCCGTTCCGGCGCGACGTAGAGCAGCTTGTACTCGCCGCGCTCGAGACCGTCGAGCCTGCGCCGCAGCTCCTGCCATTCGAGCGAGGAGTTCAGCGCGGTCGCCGCCACGCCGGCGGTCCCCATCGCGTCGACCTGATCCTTCATCAGCGCGATCAGCGGCGAGATGACGACGGTCAGGCCGCCGGTCAGGACCGCCGGGAGCTGATAGCAGAGCGACTTCCCGCCGCCGGTCGGGAGGAGCGCGAAGACGTCGCGCCCCGCGAGGACGTCGCGGACGATCGCCTCCTGCGACGGACGGAAACTCGGGAACCCGAACCAGCGCTCGAGCGCCTCCCGCAGCTCCGCCGTCTCGACAGCCATGTGGGTCATCGCTTCGCCATCTGCTCCGCCCCGACCGTCCGGCAAGGGTGCCCCGGAATGCCCGCCAGGAGCGCCGGGCACCTACCCGCGTACAAGCCGGGCTCGGCGGAGAAGGGAAGGGACCTTGCGGGTGGGAGCGTTCCAGCGTCAGCTGTACGACTGGGCTGAGAGATCGTGCGTGCTGACGGTGCGCGTCGGCGCCTCCGGGAGCGAGGTGCGGATCGGCGGGATCTTGCGCGCGTACTTCAGCCTGCACTCGCTGCACGGGTGGGCGCTCGTCCCGCCGCGGCAGCACGGCGGGTTCGCGACCGCCAGGCTGACGGAGCTCCCGATCGCGGAGGCGACGGAGCGCGAGGTCGTCCTCGGCGGGTTCGGGCGCGTGCTGCGGTTCACCGAGAACGGCGAGCTCGTCTTCGAGCTGGAGCGCGAGCGCGAGCACCCGATCCTCACGCCGCCGCCGCGCGTCGTCCGGAACCAGCGGTATCTCTACGTCGGCGGGCGGCGGCGCCGCGCGGCGGAGCCGTGGATGCTGCGCTGAGCGCTACGCGCGCTCCGCGAGCAGCGCGCTCATCGCGTCGACGACGTCGGGATCGAACTGCGTCCCGCGCATCCGCGCGAGCTCGTCGAGCGCCGCCGACGGCGCGAGCGGCGCGCGGTACGGGCGCCGGCCGATCATCGCGTTGAACGCGTCGGCGACCGCGACGATCCGGGCGTCGCGCGGGATCGCCTCCCAGCGCAGCCCGTCGGGATAGCCCTTCCCGTCGAAGCGCTCGTGATGGCTGCGCACGACGCGCGCCAGCTTCACCAGCAGCGGGATCTCGCGCACCATCGTCTCGCCGTCGAGCGTGTGGCGCCGCATCGTCTCCATCTCGTCGTCGGAGAGCCCGCGCGGCGCGATCAGGATCTCGAGCGGCGTGCTGATCTTGCCGATGTCGTGGACCAGCCCGGCGCGCGCCGCGTGCGCGATCGCGTCCTTCGAGTCGCCGAAGTGCTTCGCGAGCCGCGCGCACCACGCGCCGACCGCGCGCGAGTGCTCGGCGGTGAGCGGGTCGATGCGGTCCAGGCGGTGCAGCAGCGTGTCGAGCGCGACGTCGGCCTCGTCGACCGCGTCGAGCGTCCCGGCGCGCGCCTGCGGCGGCCGGTTCGCGAGCGCGCTCGCGATCTCGGTGCGCGCGCGCTCGTAGCCAAGCGCGTCGGCTTCGCCCGTGTCGCGGTCGAACGCGGTCGCGAGCCGCTCGAGCGCTTCGGTGATCACGCGCTGCGCGGGGACGGCGCCGCCGTAGCGCGCGCACGCCTCGCGGCTCCAGACCGTCAGCGCGTACCAGTCGTGCGCCTCGGCCGAACGCGCGCAGCGCTCGACGACCTGCGAGGCGAGGAGCTTCGCGCCCATCGTCCGTTCGCTCGGCCCGAGCCGCGCGAGCGTCTCGCGCATCACACGCTGCGCCGACGCGCGCACCGCGGCGGCGCTCATCCGACCGCTCGCAGCACGGCCGGCTGCCACATCGGCACGGGCTCGAACGCCTCCGCGGGGAGACGTTCCAGCAAGCGCGCGAACCCGCCGAGCGCGTTGCGCTCGAGCTCCTCGAGCGCAACCGCGAGCACGTGCAGCGGCTGCTCGCCGTGCTCGCGGCACGCCAGCAGCGCGCCGGCCGCCGCGACCAGCGTGCGAACGCGCGCCGGCGCGTCCGCGGCGAGCGCGCGCGCATCGGCGAGCGTGCACGCCGCCGACGCCGCGTCGTCGAGGAGCGCCTCGGCGAGCGCGCGATACGCGAGGGCGCGGATCGCGAGCGGCTGGTTCGGCGTAACGCCGGTGAGCCGTTCCTGCGATGCCGCGAGCGCGTCGAGCGCCTCGCGCCGGCGCCCCGCGGCCGCGCCGTAGAGCGCGACCTCCGCCCAGCGGTAGGCGGCCCGCAGCCGGTCGGCGAGCTTCGGCGCGCCCGGCGCGAGCAGCTCGTACGCGTGCCGGAAATCGCCGTCCCAGGCCGCGCGGAGGGCCTCGGCCGGCAGCAGCGCCTCCGCGACCACGCGCGTCATCGGCACCTGCAGCTCGGCGAGCTCCGCCGTGACGCGCGCGAGCGCGGCGTCGTCGCCGGCGTCGGCCTCGATCGCGAGCTCGTTGAGGATCGCGTACAGGCGCAAGCCGTCGCTGCCCGCTTTCCGGCCGGCCTCTTCGAGGCGCGCGAGCGCGGCGCGTGCGACCGCGACGTCCTCGTCGTGCAGCCATGCGACGTTGACGATCACGCTGAGCGCGCGCGCGGCGAGATCGTAGAGATCCCATTCCTCCGCCCGCGCGAGGGCGCGCTCCGCGAGCCGTTTCGCCGCGCCGTAGTCGCCGTCGGCGAGCGCAACGTACGCCGCCTGGTGCAGCACGCGGACGCGCACCGTCTCGTCGATCACGGCGGGGAGCCGGCGCAGCGCGCGCTGCGCGGCCTCGCGCGCGCGCTCGAACGCCTGCACGCCGACGTACGCCGTCGCGAGCAGCGCCCACAGCGCCGCGTCCTCGTCGGCGCTGCAGCGCACCGCTTCGCGCGCCGCCTCGCGCTCGAGCAAGTCGACGGCGTCCGGGCGGCCGCGGCGGATCAGCTCCATCCCGTAGCGCAGCACGATCGAACGCAGTTCGGCCGCGCTCGCGTCGCGCAGCGCCATCCCGAACCACGCGTCGGCGAGATCGAAGTTCTCGCGCAGCGACGCGACCGCCGCGCGCAAGGCGAGCATCACCGGCTGCAGCGCCGAGGGATCGTCGCCGAGCGCCGCGAGCGCGCGTTCGACCGTCGCGACCTCACCGTGCTCGAGCGCGGCCGCTCCGCACTCGGCGAGCGTGCGCGCGATGCTCTCCGCATCGCCCGCGGCGACCCGCAGCGCGATCGCATCGCGCCAGCGCTCGACGCGTATCAGCGCGCCGACCGCGCGCTCGACGATCGTCTCGCGGCGCGGACCGTCGAGCGTCTCCAGGCGGCGCATCACGCGCTCGCGGCACGCCTCGTAGAACGCGCCGCTCCCGCTCTGCGCGATCGAGACGAGCTCGCACGAACCGAGCAGCGCGCGGAACTCCGCCTCGCAGTCGAGCGCGTCGAGCACGCGCTCGTCGAAGCGCCCGATCGCCGCGAGCTCGTAGAGGTGCGCGGCGTCCTCCGGCCCGCACGAGGCGAGCGTCGCGTCGACGAGCGAGTCGTAGATCTCGTCGGGCGAGGGCGAGCGGCCGGCCCAGCCGCCGGCGAGCGCGGCGCGAACGGCGAGCGGCCACCCTTCGGTACCTTCGCGCAGCGTGCGCGCCGCGCGCGCGCCGAGCGCGATCCCGGCGCGCCGCGCGTGCGCGGCGATCTCGTCGGTGCGCAGCCGCAGCTCGTGCGGCTCGACCGGCAGCCCGCACGTCCCCGCCGCGAGCCAGCGCGGGAGCGGGAGCGTGCTCGCCTCGCGCACCGCGACGATCCAGCGCACACGCGGGACCGTCGCCTCGATCAGCGCGCAGACGAACGCCGTGCAGCGCGCGTCGCCGAGCACGTGGTGCAGGTCGTCGAGGACGACCGTCGCGGCGATGCGCGCGAGATGCTCGCGCGCCCAGCGCAGCGCGAGGCGGTTTCCGCCACCGCGCTCGAGCTCGCGCGCGGCTTCGCGCGAGGAGCGCGCCATCGCGGGTGCGAGCGGCGCGAACGCCTGCGCGAGCCCGCGCAGCAGCGCACCACCGTGCGCGTGCTGCGGTCCGGCGGTGAACCGCACGTGCGCGACGCTGCGCGCGCCGAGATAGGCGGCGATCAGCGTGCTCTTCCCGAGACCTTCCTCGCCGAGCACGACCGCGACCGGCGCCTGCCGCGCGCGATCGAGCCGGGCGAGGAGACGCTCCGGGACGAACGGCTCGCTCAAGAGCGGCGTCATCATCAGAAGCCGCTCAAGCCGTTGGGGCTCACGCCGCCGCCCGCGACGGCGTTCAGCGCCGCGAGCTTCGCGTAGATCCCCGGCGCGCCGGTCGTCCCGGCGCCGAAGTCGTTCGCGGCCGCGTACAGACCGGCGACGAATCCCGAGCCGACGCTCGTCCCGCCGAGGACGATCCATCCGCCCTGCGCCGAGCTGTACACCGCGACGCCGGTGCCATAGTCGCCGACGACGGAGACATCGGGGACCCAGCGGCCCGTGCACCCGTTCTGCGGCGTCTGCCATGCCGGCGGCGCGAAGATCGCGCTGCAGCCCGCGCCGGTCTGCGACCACGCGCTCTCGTTCCAGCCGCGCGTCCCGCCGCCGGGCGCGAGCGTCGTGCCGCCGACCGCGGTGACGTACGGCGAGCTGGCCGGGAACTGTACGACGCCCGCATCGCCGGCGCTGACCGCGAACGCGACCCCGGGCTGAGCGAACGCGCTTTGCGCCGCGGCGTCGAGCCCGCTTCCGTTTCCGGCCTCGGGGACGCCCCAGCTCACCGCGACCGCCGCGGGGTTGTACCTCAGCGCGGTGCTGACGCCGCTCGCAAGCGTGTCGAGATCGTTCGCGCCGGCTTCGACGAGCAGGATCCGGCACGACGGACACGCGGCGGAGACCATCGCGAGATCGAGCGCGATCTCGTCGGACCACGTCGTCGTCGTGCCGGGTGCGAGCAGTTTCTTGAGCTGACCGGGTGCGACGATCGTCCCCGCCATGATGAACTTGGTGAAACAGCCGTTCTTCGACGTGCAGGGCGGAAGCCCGAACTGCGCGCGATAGACGTTCAAGTCGGACTCGGCGCTGCGGTCTTCGAACGCGTCGACGACGGCGACGAGCGGACCGTTCGCCGCCGGCGCCGCGGGCGGCGGGAGCGCGTACGCGGCGCGCAGCTGCGCGGGAGTAAGACCGGATTGCGGGGCGCTCGAAACGCCGGCGCTCTTGTTCTGCCGCACGTGACACGACACGGCGGCGGGATCACCGCCGCAGGGAACCCAATCGGCGGGGATCGGCGTCGGAGAGGTGCCGGGCAACGCGCCCGCGATGTTCGAGACGCCGCGAGGATGATGAGCAGCGGCCGGCATCGTGCTCGTTTGGGAGGCGCAGCCGGCGACGGCGAATGCGATGAGGGCGAATGGTATCGGGAGATGAGAGAAGCGAAGTTTCGACAATTCGCGTCCTCCGTGAAGGCCCGCGGGGTTCCACGTGCGATATCGAACATTCCCGTGGATAATCATGATCACGTGGTGACGACTGTCACTTGTTCGCACCAGCAAGCGACGGCATGATGACGCTGCTCGTAGCCGTACTGCTTTTCACCGTCTCGCTCGAAGCGTGCGCCGGCCTGCGCGCGGCGGTGCGCATGTTTTGCACGCGAGGCGGTACGGCGCTTCGCGCACAGGCGCATCCGGCGAACGCGCGAATCGCGGCGGTCGTCCCCGTGCTCGACGAGGAGGCGCGAATCGGAATGGCGCTCTCGGCGCTCGTCGCCGCGCCGTATCTCGAGGAGATCGTGATCGTCGACGGCGGCTCGACCGACCGCACGGCCGAAGTCGTCACCGCCGCGGCCGCGCGCGATCCGCGCGTGCGGCTCGTCGACGCTGCGCCGGTGCCGCGCGGCTGGAACGGCAAAGCGTGGAATCTCGAGCGCGGGCTGCAGGCGACCGGTACGCCGTGGATCGCGATGGTCGACGCGGACGTACGCGCCGGCGTCACGCTGCTCGCGGACGCGGTCGCGCGCGCGGAGGCGGACGGGCTCGCCGCGCTCAGCATCGCGACGCGGCAAGAGCTGCCGGACGCCGCGAGCGCGCTGCTCCATCCGGCGCTCCTGACGACGCTCGTCTACCGCGCCGGTCTGCCGAACGTCGCGACGCGCGATCCCGCGCGCGTGCAGGCGAACGGACAAGTGTTCGTCGCGCGGCGCGAGGTGCTGGTCCGAACCGGTGCGATCCGCGCCGCGCGCGCGTCGCGCTGCGAGGACGTCACGATCGCGCGCGTGCTCGCCGCGGCGGGAGAGCGCGTCGGCTTCTATGAAGGCTACGCGGTGGTGCGGATGCACGACTCGTGGCGCGAGTGCGCGTCGAACTGGCCGCGCTCGCTCACGTTGCGCGATCGCTTCGTCACGCCCGCGCGTCTCGCGCTCGCGCTCGGGGAAGTCCTCTTCGCACAAGCGCTCGCGCTGCCGACGCTGATCGTGCTGCTCGCGCTCGGCGACGGCGTCGTCGCCGCCGATACGACGATCGCGCTGCCGTTCGTGCACACCGCGATGGCCGTGCCGGTCGTTCGCATCGCGACGTGGATCGCGTTCGCGCTCGTCGCGATGCGCGTAGGCGTCCTCGCCGGGACGCGCCGCGCGTACGTCGCGCCGTCCCCGCTCTATTGGCTCTCGCCGCTCGCCGATCTCCCCGCGATCTCGCTCCTCATCGCGAGCGCGCTGCGGCGGAAGCACGTCTGGCGGGGCCGCACGCTCGTCGCCGAGGAACCGGCGTAATGCGCATCGCGTGGTCGCTCACCGCGCTGCACCTCGTCGCGCTCGCGGTCGGGCTGTTCGGAATCCTGGTCGCGATCCCGCATCCCGAGCTGTGGGCCGGACAACCGCGCGCGGCGGCCGTCTACGCGTTCGCCTTGAACAAGACGGGCGGCGTGTCGATGCTGCTCGGCGCGCTCGCGATGCTGGCGTACGGATTCGCCGCGCTCGGCGCACGCCGCACGCTCATCTTCTTTTTCGCCGCGACGCTCATCTCGGCCGCAGCGGAGCTCACCGGCACGAAGACGGGCTGGCCCTTCGGCGGCTACGAGTACACGAACTTCCTGGGCCCGAAGCTGCTCGGCCGCGTCCCGGTCGCCGTGCCGCTGTCGTGGTTCTCCATGGGATTCGCGTCGTTCGTCCTCGCCGGCGCGATCGCGGCCGCGCATCGCCCGCGCAACCGAACGCTGTGGTCGATCGTGCTCGGCACGTGGCTGCTCACGGCGTGGGACCTCGTCCTCGATCCCTCGATGGCGGCGCCGCGGATGCAGTACGTGCACTTCTGGGTGTGGCACGAGAGCGGCCCGTACTTCGGGATGCCGCTGCGCAATCTCGCCGGCTGGCTCGCGACGGGCCTCGCGTTCATCACCGCGGGACGGCTGCTGTGGAACGAGCGCGTCTCGCCCGTCGCACCCGTGCTCCTGCCGTTCGTGATCTACGCGGCGAACGTGCTGTGGTCGATGGTGCTGAGCGTCTCGGCGGGGATGTGGCCCACCGCGCTCGCCGCGATCGCGCTCGCGCTCGTCCCCGCGGCGCTCGCGCTGCGCGGGCCGCGGCCGCGCTCCGCGTACGCTTGAGCCGCGTGCCACGCAAACTGAACCCCGACAACCGTGATCCGCCCGACCGCGGCTACCCGCCGCTCGGGATGCTGGGCCCGCGCGCGATCGCGTGGTGGGCGCTCCGGACGATGACCGACGGCGTGCGGATCGAGGGCCTGAACAACGTCCCGGACACCGGCGGCGTCCTGCTCGTCGCGCGCCATTACCACCATCTGCTCGACGGCGCCGTCCTCGTCGATCGTCTGCCGCGCCCGGTGCACGTCGTCGTCGCGCTGGACTGGACGGCGAATGCCCCGCAGCGGCGCTGGATGGAACGCGCCTGCGCATGGGCGCAATGGCCGGTGATCCTGCGCCCGCGCACGACGCGCGACGCAGCGGAGGTGCCGCGCTATCTTCGCTCCGGACTGCGGCAAGCCGCGGCGCTCGTCGCGGCCGGTCGCGTCGTCGCCATGTTCCCGGAAGGCTATCCCGTCGTCGACCCGACCGCCTCGCATGCGACGCCGCGCGACCGCGACGCCGACGGAATGCTGCCGTTCGCGCCGGGATTCCGCACGATCGCCGACCTCGCGCTGCGCTCGCACGCCGCGTCCGGCGGCGAGCGCGGCCCCGCACCGCTCGGCCGCGCGCGACCACTTGCGATCGTCCCGGTCGGCTTCGTCTACGAACCGCACGGCCGGAGATGGCGCATCGTCGCGCGCTTCGGCGCATCGCTCGACGCGCGCGCCGGCGTCGCGGCGGCCGAGGACGCGGTGCGCGCGCTGTCGCGCTGACCATCGTCGCATGCGCTCCGCGCGCGCACCATTATGCGAAAGTAGCAGATCTTCGGATGCACGCGCGAGGCATTGACACGCGCGTTCGCGCGGTGCGATCATCGTCGGAACGTGGCGCAGCACATGGACTCGTCGACGACCACCGGCCGCGACGGCGACGACGCGCAGATCGTCTTCGGAAGCGGACGCTTCCGCTACCGGCTCGTCAACGACTGGGCGCGGCTTCCCGCGGGGTGGACGCTGGACGACGTCGCTTCGGTCGCCGTCGACGATCGCGACCGCGTCTACGTCTTCACGCGCGGCGAGCATCCCGTCATCGTCTTCGATCGCGACGGGACGCTGCTCGACCACTGGGGCGAAGGCGTCTTCGACCGCCCGCACGCGATCCACGCCGCGCCGGACGGCCTGCTCTACTGCGTCGACGACGGCGACCACACCGTGCGTACGTGCACGCAGGGCGGCGCGGTGCTCGCGACGCTCGGGACGCCGGGCGCGCCGAAGCCCTTCATGAGCGGCGAGCCGTTCTGCCGCTGCACCGACGTCGCGCTCTCGCCGAGCGGCGAGATCTTCGTCTCCGACGGCTACGGCAACGCGCGCGTGCACAAGTTCGCCCCGGACGGCACGCTGCTGCGCTCGTGGGGTGCACCGGGCAACGATCCCGGCGAGTTCAACTTCCCGCACAACATCTGCTGCGACGACGACGGTTGGGTCTACGTCGCCGACCGCGAGAACCACCGCATCCAGATCTTCGACGGGAACGGCCGCTTCGAGACGCAGTGGGTCAACATGCACCGCGTCAGCGCACTGGAGCAGGAGCGCGGTCCCGAGAGGAACTTCTACCTCGGCGAGATCGGCCCTCACCTGCGCGCGAACCGGGACTTCCCGAACTGCGGGCCGCGCGTCACGATCATGTCGCCCCAAGGGACCGTCCTCGCGCGGCTAGGGGACCTCCCCGCCGGCGACGCGCCCGACCGCTTCATCTCACCGCACGGGATCGCGATCGACTCGCGCGGCGACATCTACGTCGGCGAGGTCTCGTACACGTCATGGCCGGGTGCGTTCCGCGAGCCGGCGCCGGCGCGCTTGCGCACGCTGCGCAAGCTCGTGCGGGTGAACGAATCGTGAGCACGGTCCGCACGATCGCGCGCGGCGTCGGCTTCAGCGAAGGGCCGGTGATCCGCGAGGACGGCGAGATCGTCTTCGTCTCGCTCGACCGCGAGAAGCTCTACCGCGTCGACGGCCGCGGCCTCGCGGTCCTCGCCGAGCTGCGCGGCGGCCCGAACGGCGCGACGGAGTGGAGCGACGGCACGATCTACGTCACACAGACCGGCGGCCGCTGGGGCGGGAACAAGCACCCGGACTGGAGCATCCTCAGCGGCGTGCAGGCGGTCTCGCGCGACGGCGCGGTACGCTGGCTCAGCACGGATCCGATCGCGCCGAACGACCTCTGCTTCGGTCCGGACGGGCTGCTCTACGTCACGGACCCGACCCGCTACCACGACCCGCGCGACGACGGCCGCATCTTTGCGATCGACCGCAAGACGGGGAAGACCGAGCTGCTCGTCACCGTCCCATGGTACCCGAACGGGATCGGCTTCGGCCTCGAAACCGACGCGCTCTACGTCGCGAACTCGGGCCCCGACTACGGGATCGAACGCTTCCCGTTCGAGCGCGGCCGGCTCGGAAAACCGGAGACGTTCTGCAGCACCGGCAGCTTCATCCCCGACGGTTTCCTCTTCGACGTCGACGGCAACCTGACGACGGCGACGATCTCGACGGGCGCAGGCCCGGGCCAGCTGCAGACGTTCGACCGCGACGGGAAGCTCATCGACGTCGTCGTCCCGGGGACGGAGCGTGAGTTCACCAACGTCGCGCTCGGCGCGGACCGCACCCTCATCGTCACCGCGTCGGGCGCCGGCGAGGTGCGCGCCGTCGACGGCTGGCCGCGCGCGCCGCTGCCGCTCTTCCCGTTCCGCACCGCACCGTAAGCAGAAAGAGCGCACCGTTGCCCATCTTCGAGCTCGAGCCCGGCGTCACGATGCTCTACCGGGACGACGACTTCACCGACGGGTGGCGCGCGCCGGAAGGCGTCGCACTCTTTTTGCACGGGAACGGCGAGAGCGGCGTCGCCTGGAACGGCTGGATGCCCTCGTTCGGCCGCCGCTTCCGCGTCGTCCGCCCCGACATGCGGGGCTTCGGCGGGTCGACGCCGATGCCGATCGACTACCCGTGGTCGGTCGACGCGCTCGCCGATGACTACCGCCGTTTGATCGCGCACCTCGGCCTCGAGCCGGTGCATCTCATCGGCGCGAAGACGGGCGGCCCGATCGCGATGCGGCTCGCGGCCGAGCACCCGGAGCTCGTCAGGTCGCTCACGCTCGTCGGCTGCCCGGAGAACGGCGAAGCCGCGGCGCCGAACATGCCGGCGATGTACGAGCAGATGGACCGCGAGGGCGTCGAAGGCTGGGCGCGCGCGACGATGCGCCGCCGGCTCGGGAGCGACGCGCCGCCGCAGATGCTCGAAGGCTGGAGCAAGCTGATGGGGAGCACCGCGAAGTCGACGCAGCTCGGCTACGTGCAGATGTGCGCACGGATCGACATCGCTCCCGACGTCCCGCGGATCGCCGCGCCGGCGCTGGTGATCACGACGGTCGGGAGCGGGCTCGGCTCGGTCGAGCAGACGCGCGCGTGGCAGCAGCGGATCGCGCGCTCGGAGCTGTTCGTGATCGACGCCGACTCGTACCACGTCGCCGTGAGCCACCCCGAGCTCTGCGCGCGCGCCGCGCTCGACTTCATCGACCGCACCGCCTCGCTCGTCTGACGCGCGCGGATGGAGAAGATCGTCCCGCTGATCAGCTCCGGCACGGTGGGGCCGCTGGGCCTCGCGCACCTGCCGCGGCTGTGGCTCAAGACGCTGCTGCACGCAACGGGCCGGCTCCCGCCCGGGTACCGCCACGGCGCCGGCGGGATCGACGCGCTGCTGTTCGAGACGATCGGCGTCGACGCGGATGCGTTCGGCGCGTTCGTCGCCGCGGAGCTGCCGACGTACCTGCGCTGTGAAGCCTGGGTGCGCGAGCACGCGACCGACGTTCGTCCGGAGACGATCCGCGCGTTCACCGAGTCGATGCGAACGCGCGTCAAGCCGATCGTGCAGCTGCGCTCGCAGTGGGCGTACATCGGGACCGACGACGAGCGGATCGACGGCACCGTGCTGGTGAACGACCTCGACGACTGGACGACGGTCCACGCGCAGGCGACGACCGGCGCGCTGCCGCCGCTGATCGCGGCGAGCCTGCACTCGGAGCTCAGCGAGCTGCTGCGCGCGCTGATCGCGCGCTGCGGCGCGATGCGCGCGATCGTTCGCGTCGACCTCCCCGCATTCGGGATGGCGCCGACGAAGCCGCTGACCGAGGCGCGCCGCGCCGGCGCGGCCTCGCTGCTCGCCGACGAGACGACCGATGCGGACGGCTCGCCGCCGGTCGCGTTCGTGAAGCGCGAGCTGCGCGTATTCAGAGATGACGGCGACGGCGCCGCCGACGGGCTCGCGCGGATCGTCGCGCCGGTCCTCGCCGGCGGCGCGGTCGTCGCGTGGATCGCGCTGCACGACGACGCACCGCGCAGCTGGACGTACGGCGACGCGACCGCGGTGGAGGCTGCCGCCGGTCGCGCCGCCGAGCTGATCCGCGAAGCGTCCTAGAACTGGAAGAGCGACTCCAGCACGAAGGCGTTCTTCGTGTCGTTGCTCAGATAGCAGCCCGGGCACGTCGCCGAGCCCGCCGGCATGTCCGTCCCCGGCATGAGCGCGAAGTTCTGCCAGAACAAGCCGAGCCGCGAGTTCGCGCCGATCCAGTGGTGGATCCCGAGGTACGCCGACGAGTAGCCGTTCGGCGCGTTGATGTAGACCGCGCGGTACGATGCGGTCGAGGTGATGTTCTCGTACGCGCCGGTCGAGTTGAACCCGCTCGCGATGTAGCCGAAGAGCAGGTAGTTGGTCCCGGGGCGCCCGTGCTGGACGCCGTTGATCCCGCGGCCGCCGTGCTGCTCGCCGAGAACGCCCTCGATCCAGAGCGCGTTCGGCTCGGTCCACGGCTTCCCGGTGAAGATGTCGTTGCCGTAGCGGTGCAGCCCCTCGAACGCGAGGTTGAAGTTCGTCCCGAACTGGTACGAGCCGTAAACCGACGCGACAA
>DATAQE010000056.1:0-25192 GCA_036264835.1 Candidatus Elarobacter sp. | reverse complement strand
AAAGTCACCGTCGGCCGCCCGGAAGTCGTCATCAACGGCGAGAGCCGTCCGCTCGACGTTCCTCCGGAGATCTACAAGGGCGCGGTCGTCGTACCGGTCCGTGTGATCTCCGAGGGCATGGGCGCCTACGTGCAGTGGGTTCCGGATCGTCGTATCGTCGTGGTGCGCTACGTGCCCGCGACGCCGCCTCCGCCGCCCCCGCCGCCGGCCACTCCGACCCCGGCCCCGCCGCCGCCGCCGCCGCCGCCAACCGCGACGCCGTCGCCGACCCCGGCTCCGCCGGCTCGGAACCCGTACGAGCACTTCATCGTCGGTGACTACATCTTCTCGCCGAAGGTCTACAACGAGTTCTCGCCGGGCAACTCCGGAACGGGCGGCTCGTACTCGGTCCGCGGCGCGGTGGAGTTCCCGCTCTTCGGTCTCCCGTGGATGCTCGAGGGCGACTACCGCTCGTACAGCTATCCGCACAACAGCGGGATCAACCCGGCCTTCTTCGCGGCCGGCGTGAACCCGTGCAACACGCCGGCGGGCGTCGGGCCCGCGAACGGCGACCAGGGCTGCGTGACCGTCATCGGCGGCTACGGCCAGGTCCCGGTCCCCTCGTTCACCGCGCGTGACACCGACTTCGACGGGCGCTTCGGCCTCAAGATCGCCGAACCGCGCATCTACATCGGCGTCGGCTACCTCCACCGTGAGGAGAACTACGGCTATCCGAAGCAGAACGGTTTCGGCTTCGGCGCCGAGAAGCTCCCCGACCTCGAGAACACGTTCTCGGTCTACGGCAGCGTGTGGTACTACCCGAGCATCTCGGGCAACTACACCTACCCGACCGTCGGCGTCCCGCCTGCCCTTGCCGGCACCACCGACAAGTTCCAGCAGCGGTTCCTCAAGTACCAGATCGGCGGCACGCTGAACCTGGGCAACTCGGGGCTGTTCCTCGACGGCGGCTTCCTGGGCGACACGATCCGCGGCAAGAACATCTCGCCGTCGGACGCGACGCACGCGGGCGGCTACCTGGGTCTCGGTATCCGGTTCTAAGCGCTTAGCGCGAACGACCACGAAGAAGCCCCCGGCTCGCGCCGGGGGCTTCTTTCGTCAGGGAGCGGCGCGGCGCTCAGTGCGGCGCGGGGCTCGGGGTGGCGCCGCCCATCGCGTTGATCACGCTCTGCGGCGCGGTCCCCGGGACCGGGGTCGCGAGCGACTGGCCCGCGGCGGGGGAGACGATCGAGGCGCTCGTGGCCGGGACGCCGGGCGCCGGGGTCGAGGCCGGGCCGGGCTGGACCGCCGCGACCGGCGGGGCCGCCGGGGTGACCGTGGCCTGCCCGTCCTCGCGGCGCGCGACCTGGACGAAGCTGCTGCGCGGGAAGTCGTGCCGCAGCCAGGCGAAGGTCGCGTGGACGTGCTTCACGCCGTCCTCGGTGTGGATCTTCCCGTAGTAGTGCTGGAGCGCGTAGAGCGTCCCCGGGATCCAGCTGTCGCAGGGGTACTTGTGCTGCCAGTCGTGGATCGCGTCCTCGGTCAGCGCGATCGCGTTGAACGTCGAGGGCGCCTTCTCGGGGTCGTAGTCGACCTTCAGGCCTTGGTCCTTGATCGTGTTCCGGATCCCGAGGATGCTCATCTTGAGCTTCCCGAAATACTCGTCGGCCGGTGCGACCTTGCAGCGGGGCGCGGCCTTCGCGACCTTCTTGGCGTTCTTCGCCGGCGCGTGCTTGGCGGCGGTCTTCGCGGCCGGATGAGCCGCGGTCTTCGGGGGTGTGGTCGTCGCGGGGACCGCCGCAGTGTTGGCGGCGGCGACGAGCGAAACACAGGCGATCAGACGTTTCACTCCGGGCGTCCTCTTTGGTTGCCGTGATATGCGAACTTCGCGAGCGGCGATATCCCTCTCGCCCTCGTGCTTGGGAGACTTGATTAGGTGAGTGCTCGTTCGACACCCGTCGCCGCCGTGCAGACGCGTGCGCACGATCGTACCGATTTCGTGAAGCGGTGGCCCGCGCTGCTCGCGCGGATCGCCTCCGCCGCCGAAGCCGGCGCGAAGCTGGTGGTCGTCCCCGAGGGGACCGTCCCCGCCTATGTCATCGGCACCGATCCGGTCGAACCGCAGCTTCTCGAGGACGCGGCCCGAGACGTGATCGCCGTCGCAGCTCGCACCGGCGCGACGATCGTGTACGGCGGCGCGCGGACCGGCGAGCGCGGGCTCGCGAACAGCGCGTACGTCGTCACCGCGAACGGGATCGCCGGCTACGCCGACAAGTGCTTCCTGTGGCACTTCGACCGGCGCTGGTTCACCGCCGGCGAAGCGCTCGAGCCGGTCGACACGCCGGTCGGGCGGCTCGGCGTGTTCATCTGCGCGGACGGTCGCATCCCCACCATAGCGAGCACGCTCGTCGAGCGCGGCGCGGAGATCCTCGTGATGCCGACCGCGTGGGTGGCGAGCGGCCGCGATCCGCGCGCGCTCGAGAATCTGCAGGCCGATCTGATGATCCCGGTGCGCGCGAGAGAGAACGGCGTCCCGCTGGTCGCCGCGAACAAGACCGGGATCGAGGCGCGCAGCGTCGCGTACTGCGGGAAGAGCCTGATCGTCGCCGCCGACGGAACGGCCGTCGCGCGCGGCTCGCAGGACGCCGAGGAGATCGTGCACGGAACGGTCGCCGTCGGCGCGTCGATCGCCGGTCTGCCGCCGCGTCCGCCGGCAGTGACGCCGCTCGCCGGCCCGCCGCTCCCCGCCTCGCTGCGCGTCGCGATCGCGGCGCGCGCCGATCCGGCGCTGCACGCGCTCGCCGCGGTCGCGGACGCGGAGCTGGTGATCGATCCGCATGCGCGCCCCGCGAGCGCCGACGTCGCGCTCGTCAACGACGAAGCGGTGCTCGATCCGCGCGCGCTGGTCGCGCCGCGGCTCGGCGGCGTGCGGATGTTCGTCTGGAACGCCGCGATCGCGGAGGCGTGGGTGACGCCGTTCGCGCGCACGCGCGCGGCCGAGCTGCGCGCGTACGTCGTCGTGCTCGACACGCCGCGCCGCCGCGCGTTCGCGGTCGATCCCGACGGCGCGGTCGTGTGCGGAACGTTCGGCGAGTACGAGCTCGCGGCGTTCACGCTCGAACGGCAGCGAACCGACGCGTGGAGGGTTGCGCCCGCGACCGACGTACGAGAGGCCCTCGTGCGAGTCGGCAACCTCTCTTCCACCGCGGCATCGGCGTGAGCACCAGCGCGGCGAAATCGTTCGAAGAAGCGAAGGAACGGCACGAGCACCGCGGCGGACCGGTGTGGGTTCCGATCGCCGCGGCCGTGCTCGCCGTGCTCGCAGCGGTCTCCGGTTATTTCGGCAACCTGCGCTCGACGCAGGCGCTCGTCGAGAAGAACGACGCGATCGTCGCGACGACGCACGCCTCCGACACCTGGTCGCAATACCAGTCGGAGCGCGTGAAGTACTACATCGCCACGACCGCGATCGACCAGGGCGTCAACGCCGGCGGCAACGAGGACAACATTCGCCGCCTCGCCGCGAGCGAGAAGAAGAAAGCGCCGCCGCTGATGACGCAGGCGCGCGCGTTCGAGGAAGAGGCGAAGCACCACAACGAGCGCTCGGAGCGGCTGCTCCAGCAGCACGAGACGATCGAGGTCGGCTCGACGCTCTTCGAGGTCGCGATCGTCCTCGTCTCGATCACCGCGCTGGTCGGCTCGCGCCTGCTGCCCTACACCGCCGGCGGCGCCGCGCTGCTCGGCATGACGTTCTTCCTGTTCGGACTCACGCGATAGTGGATTGGGCGCTCTGGACGAGCGCCCAATCCATCGCGTTTGCGCACTGCGTGCGCAAGCCGCTGGGCGTGCTGGTTCGGAGTCGACGTGCGCGCGGGGTGTTCGGAGCGCTGTACGCGCTCGGTGCGGTCACCGTGCTTGCGGGGGCTGGGGTGCCGGAGAGGCTTGCGCCGGGGGCGCCGTTTCCGGCGGTCGTGTCGGGGTCGGTCGAGCGGGAGGCGGTCGCGCCCGGGATCGAGCGCGCGACGTACCGGGTGTTGACGGCGGCGGGGCCGCTCGTGATCTCGGTCGTCGCGGTCGATCCGCGGGAGCCGGCGGCGCGGATTGGGAGCGTGCTCGCGAACGACCGGATCGTCTCGAAGGACGAGACGACGTCTTCGATGGCGCGGCGGACCGGCGCCGTGGCGGGGATCAACGGCGACTACTTCGACATCAATGCGACCGGCGCGCCGGTCGGCATCCTGGTGCGCGGTGGGGCGCTGTTGCGCACGCCGAGCACGCGCCCCGCGCTGACCGTCACGCGCGACGGGCAGGTCCGCTTCGAGACGTACGCCTTCTCGGGGAGCGTCACGTTCGGCCCCGTCACGGTGCCGCTGAGCGCGGTGAACGAGTGGCCGCCGCAAGGCGGGGTCGCACTGCTGACGCCGGCGTTCGGCGGGATCCCGGCGAGCGGGGACGGGATCGTCGTGCTAGACGCGGATCCGGTGGACGGCGCAGGCGGACCGAACTATCGCGTCGCCGCCGTCACCAGCGGGCCGCCGTGGCCGCCGCCGCCCGATCCGCTCGCGCTTGCGCCGCGGGTCCGGCTCGCGTACGGGCCGGCGGCGCAGGGGTTCGGCCCGCTGCCGGGCCCCGGCGACGTCATCTCGCTCGCCTTCGGCACGAATCCGCCGCTCGCGGACGTCGAGGCCGCCGTCGGCGGCGGACCGCTGCTGCTGCGGAACGGCGCGGCGGTCGACGACCCGGCTTCACCGAACTACGCCGACCGCGCGCGGCGGATCCCCGCGGCGGCGGCGGCGCGGCTGCCCGACGGGACGCTGCTGCTCGTCGTCGTCGACGGCCGGCACCCGGCGACCTCGATCGGCGTGAACCGCGCCGAGCTGATCGCGCTGCTCCGCGCGCTCGGCGCGACCGACGCGATGCTCTTCGACAGCGGCGGCTCGGCGACGCTCGTCGCGCGCGTCCTCGGTGACAGCGCCGCGAGCGTGGTGAACGAGCCGTCGGACGGCGTCGAACGCCCGGTCGCGGACGGGCTCTTCGTCTACAGCACCGCGCCCGAAGGTCCGCCGGCGCGGCTCGTGGTGCGCCCCGAGCACATCGTCGCGCTCCCCGGCGCGCACGTTCCGCTGCGCGCGCGGATCGTCGACGCGAACCTGCACGGGCTCGGCGACGCGCGCGGGCCGTGGCGCGTCGCGCCCTCGCCGCTCGTCGCGTCGATCGGGGAGGACGACGTGATGCTGACCGGTCCGCGGCCGGGGAGCGCGAGCCTCCGCGTCGCGCGCGGCGGGGTCGCCGGGACGGTCGGCGTCGAGCTCGTCGACCGCGTCGCGCGCATCGCGATCGGCCCGCCGCGCGCGAACCCCGATCCGCACGCGGCGCTTCCGCTCACGGTGCAGGCGTTCGACGCGCGCGACCGTCCCGTCGCCGTCGGCGGCCTCGTCCGCTGGAGCGCGAACGGCGCGACCGTCGACGCGCAGGGACGGCTCGTCGCGGGCGAGCGCGACGCGGTCGTCACGGCGAGCGCAGGCGGCGCGAGCGCGACGGTGACGATCCCGGTCGGGCGCCACGACGTCCCGCTCGCGCTCTTCGACGAACGCAACGCGACGAGCTGGACGCTGGTGACCGCGCCCGCCGACAGTCCGGGCGCGGTCGACGCCGGCGCGGGCCGGCTGCGCATCGCGTACGACTTCACCGGCGGAGAGCGCGCGGCGTACGCGACGAACGAGATCCCGCTCGGCGAGCCGCTCGCGCTCTCGTGCGCGGTCGACGGCGACGGCACCGGCGCGGCGCTGCGCGCGACGTTCGCGGACCGCTACGGCGACCGCGACACCGCGACGTTCGCGCGCGCGATCGACTTCACCGGGACGCGCCGGCTCACCGCGAAGGTCCCGCGCGCGCTCGCGCCGCCGATCGCGCTGCGCAATCTCTACGTCGTGGGAACGCTGGCGAGCCCGCCGATCGCGGCGTCGGGCGCGATCGTCGTGCACGACTGCGTCGAAACCCTCCCCGGCGCTCAGGCTCCTTGAGGCTGCGCGCCGGACGCCGCGGCACCGCGCGGCCGAATCGCACTCCACGCGATCCCGGCGACGAAGAGCACGATCCCGGCGATCAGTGCCCACGTGACCGGCGCCGAAGCGATCGTCAGTGCCGGATACGTGCCGAGCGTGACGCGCAGGCGAACGCCGGCGATCTCGATCGTCCGCCCCGACGCCGCGATCGTGATGCCCAGCTGCCGTCCCGTGTCGTCGGCGGCGGTGACGATCACCGCGGGCTGCGAGGCGTCGACCGCGGAGCCGCCGTGCGCGAACTGGCGCAGCTGCTCCGGCGTGAAGTAGAGCGCGCGCAGCACCCGGTGCCGCGCCGGCGTCGCGAACGTGTCGAACGGCACGTCGAACGCACCGATCCGCTGGCGGTCGCGAAACAGCAGCACCGGCGAGAGGAACGCCGTGCCGACCGGCTGCGTGATCGTCAGGTGCGCGCCGCGCGCGTCGAACGCTTCGACGTACGCCGCCGGGCGCGGTTCGAGCTCGACGAGCGACTCGCCGAGGATGCGCCGCGCGCCGGGGCTCAGCGCGATCTCCGCCGCATTGCGGCGTCGCAGCGTGACGCCGGCGTCGCCGCGCGCGAGCGCACCCGCGTCGACCGGCGCGAAGAACGCGGCCGCGCCGAGCGCCGGCACCGGCGTCACGGTCCCCGGCGTCCCGATCACATTCGCGGTGTCGGGCCCGAGCAATCCGGACGCGAGTCCCGCGACGGCGACGACGACCGCGCCGGCGCACGCGAGCAGCAGCCGTTTGCCGGCGACGCCGTCCTGGCCGCGCCGCGCGCCGTTCGCGTACGCGAGGACGACGGCCAGACCGATCGCGAGCGCGAGCGCGTACTGCCAGGTGTGATAGAGGGGTGTCTGCGGATAGACGTCTTGCGCGACGACGAGCGCGATCACCAGCGCGGCGACCGCGAGCGCGGCGATCCGCGCGCTCACTTCGCCTTGAGTGCGGGCGCGACGGCCTCGCGCATCTGCTCGAGCGTCATCGCGCCGTCGACGCCTTTCACGATGCGCCCGTCGCGGCCGACGATCACGCTCGTGGGCATCCCGACCGCCGCGTAGGCGCGCCCGTACTGCTGCGCTTCGTCGACCAGGATCGGGAATGTCACGCCGCGCTCTCTCGCGTACGCCGCGGCGACTTGTGAGGACTCGCCTTGATCCGCGCCGAGCACGACGACCTTCCCGGCGTTCTCGCGCGCGAAGCGCTGCAGCGCCGGCATCTCCTCGCGGCACGGCGGGCACCATGTCGCCCAGATGTTCAGCAGCACGACCTGCCCGCGGTGGCGCGCGAGCGAGTCGACCGTGCCGTCCGTCCGGGAGACGTCGAACGACTGCGCCGGCGCGCCGGCGAGCATGCCGGGGCCGCCGCCCGTCGCGGTCTGGCTCGCGTCGGGGGCGTTGTAGCACGCGGTCAGGAACACCATCGCGCCGATGATGAGCAGCAGTCTCCGCACGCGAGAGCCTTCGTGGTGAGCGCAGCCGTTCCGTCCGCGTGGCGCACGCGGCGCGTCCGCGCGGGCGGCGTGACTGTCGCCGTGTACGAGACGGGGAGCGGCGCGAGCGACGCGCCGCCCGTGCTGCTGCTCCACGGCCTCGGCCACTGGACCGACGCCGTGTGGACCCCGCTCGTCCGCGAGCTCGACCCCGCGCTGCGCTACGTCGCCTTCGATCTGCCGGGCTTCGGCGCGAGCGACAAGCCCGACGTGCGCTACGACCGCGCGTTCTTTCGCGGCGTCGTCGACGACGTCACGACGGCGCTCGGGCTGCGGCGGTTCGCGCTCGCGGGGCACTCGCTCGGCGGGTTCATCGCGGCGGACTGGGCGGGCGCGAACCCGGACCGCGTCTCGCACCTCGCGCTGATCGCCCCGGCCGGTTTCGAGCGCACGCCGCGGCACGTGCTCTACGCCTTGCTCGCGCACGGCGCGGCGCGCCGGCTTTTCTTACTGCCGCCGCCGAAACGCTTCGTCGCTCGGATGCTGCACCGCGCCGTCGCCGACCCGTCGTCGATCGACGAAGCGCACCTCGAGCGCGCCTACGAGCTCGCGCAGGACCTCGCGGTGCGCCGCGCGTTCGCCGGTGTCTACGCATCCGCGATCGAAGCCTTCGCCGGCACGAAGATCCTCCGCGCGCACTTCGCGCGCTACACCGGCCCGGTCTTCTGCGCGTGGGGCCGCCACGACCGCTACATCCCGATCTCCTCGCTCCGCGCAGTCCGCCGCGTCTACCCCGACGCTTCGACGCTCATCCTCGAACGCAGCGGCCACCTCCCGACGATCGAAGAACCATCACCCTTGGCAACCGCGCTGAACGCCTTCCTCCGCTCCTGATCAGTGCAGCGCGACCGCGAACTGCACGACGAGCACGCAAATCGTCGTGACCGCCATGAGGATGGTCGCCCATTCGAGGCGCCGGGTCTTCGCGTCGTTGATGCGTTCGCTGAAGCGACACGCTCGCTCCATCGCGAAGACCGCCTTGCGAAGCGCCTCCTCGGGATATCGAGGGAAGAACGTCACGAGCGACTCCGGAGAAGGCGCGATCGCTTCGCGCTTCGACATGAAGACGTGCAGCAAAAATCCCAATGGGACGCAGTATGACAGTGCCGTTGCGGCGTTCAGAGGCGTGTACTGCAGGCGGAATGAGAACCCGATGAAGGCCACGATGCCGGCAAGCATCGCAGTCGCCTTCGCATCGATCTCCTTACTTCTGTCGTCCTCGCGTTTCGCACGCTCGGAGATGAGCTGGTAGAGATACCGGTAGTCGATCTCCGGGTCGGTGCCGGCCGGCTGGACTAGAAGCGAAATCGACGGAGGATCGACACCTCGTTGAGATCCTTGATGAAATCCTCGACGCGCGGCGGCCGCGTCGCGGGCGGCCAGTCGACTTCCAACTCCGGCGGCAGCCCGCCGTCGTGTATCGATCTCGGTCTGGTTTGACGCTTCTCGTCTTGAGGCTCGTTCATCGTGTTCTCCCGTCATCACCCCTTCATCATGACGGACGGCTGTTGCCGCAGCATTGCCGCCATGTCGATCGTCTATTACCAGTCTCCCATTCGGTCTTCGTCGACTTCTCCTTCGAAGACGATCGTGCCGGGGGCCAAGATGGCCGAAAAGACCGGGACGCCGTCGTAGCGCAGCTCGCGGCGGAGCGCGTCGTCCGCCGTGCGCGCGGTCAGGGCGGCGAGGCGGCTCAGGACGTCGGGCGCGCACAGGATGCAGGCCGGCGCGACGTTGTAGAGACGGCGGAATCCGGCGAAGGCCGCGTCGAGCGCGGGTTCGTCGAAGGCGGCTCCCAGCGCGACGGTCCAGCGCACGCGTTCCAGGGCTACCTCCTCAAGCGCCCGAACCGCAGGCGCGATGGCGGCTCGGATTCTGGACGGGCGCGCGCTCGCGAACGAGCTGCGCGACGAGATCGCGGCGCGCTCGCAGCGGCTGCGCGCGCGCGGCGTCGCGCCGTGTCTCGTCGTCGCGATCGTCGGCGAGGACGCGGCCAGCGTCGCGTACGTGCGCAGCATCGAGCGCGAAGGCGCGAAGGCCGGCGTCGACGTGCGCGTCGACACGCTCGCGCCCGACGCGGGCGAGGAGTCGCTGCGCGAGCGGCTGCGCGCGCTCGGCGCCGATCCGGTGGTGCACGGGGTGATCCTGCAACAGCCGCTCCCGCCGCACCTGGGGATCCGCCGCGTCGC
Source organism: Candidatus Elarobacter sp. (assembly GCA_036264835.1). GTDB lineage: Bacteria > Vulcanimicrobiota > Vulcanimicrobiia > Vulcanimicrobiales > Vulcanimicrobiaceae > Vulcanimicrobium. Next base: position 15,491 of record DATAQE010000056.1, on the reverse strand, counting down.
GGAGTCGATGCCCGCGCACAAGGACGTCGACGGCGCGAACCCCGTCAACCTCGGCCGCCTCGCGTTCGCGAGCGGGACCGAGTTCGTCCCGGCGACGCCGCAGGCGTGCATGCTGCTGCTCGAGCGCAGCCGCCATTGGCCGCTGCGCGGCGTGCGCGCGTGCGTCGTCGGCCGCTCGAACGTCGTCGGCCTCCCCGTCTCGCTGCTCCTGATGGCGCGCGACGCGACCGTCACCGTGACGCACCAGGAGACGCGCGACCTCGCGCACCACACCCGCGACGCCGAGATCGTCGTCGTCGCGACCGGCGTCCCCGGCCTCATCACGCGCGAGATGATCGCGCCCGGCGCGACCGTGATCGACGTCGGCACGACGTTCGTGGACGGCAAGCTGGTCGGCGACGTCGCCTACGCCGAGGTCGCCGAGATCGCCGGCGAGATCACGCCGGTCCCCGGTGGCGTCGGCCCCGTCACCAACGTCGCCCTCATGCGCAACGTCGTCCTCGCCGCGGAACGCGAAGCCACTTAATTCGCGCTGAAGTACTTGCCGAAGAACCGTTCCTGGTGCGCGCGGAGCTCACCGCCCGGTGCGTCGTCGCGCACGACGCCGTCCTGCTTCTTCTTGCGCTCGATCAGCGCGCGCAGCTGCGGCAGCAATCGCCGCAGGAAGCCGAGCTCCGCGGCCAGCCGCGCTTCGGCCGTTTGCAGCTCGAGCAGCCGCTGTTTCAGCGTGTCGGCGACCTGCAGCGCGTCGCCGACGACGTAGCTCGCGTCGACGGGGTCGTGCGGAACCTCGACCTCGCCCGCGTTCCCGCTGAACGCGACGAGCAGCTTCGCGTACTCGCGGAACTCGCGCAGCACGCGGTGCGTCAGCTCCGAGGCGCGCGCGTCCGCGTCGTCGTCCGCGTCCTCGAGGTACTGCACCTCCGCGGTGAGGTACGGCTCGCGGCTCACGATCCGCTCGATGCGGAAGCGCCGCCCGCCGGTCGTGCTGATGTAGTACCGCCCCGCGGGGAGCGGCGTCACCTCCGAGATCTCCGCGGTCGTCCCGACCTCGTGCGGGGTGACCTGCGGATCGCCGGCCTCACGGCCGTCGCGGATCAGGACGACGCCGAACGCCTCGTTGGCGTCGAGGCATTCGGCGATCATCCGGCGGTAGCGTTCCTCGAAGACGTGCAGGTTCAGCACCGCGCCCGGGAAGAGCACCGTGTTGAGCGGGAAGAGCCGCAGCGTGCGCGTCTTCGCCACGAACCTTAGACGGTGCGTCCAGCCTTCGCGGCGTCGAGGCGCTGCTGGACCACGTTCCAGTCGACGTTGGCGAAGAACGCCTCGATGTACTTCGAGCGTTCGGCCGGCTTGTAGTCGAGCAGGAACGCGTGCTCCCACACGTCCATCACGAGCAGCGGCACGAACCCGGCGACGTTGCCGTCCTCGTGCAGCGTGATCCAGTGGTTCGAGACCTTCTGCGCGCGCGGGTCGTAGTACGCGATCGCCCAGCCGACGCCGCGCATCCCGCCGACCGCGCTGAAGTCTTTCTTCCACGTCTCGAAGTCGCCGTACGCGCCGCCGAGCACGTCCTGCACGCCGGAACCGGGCTGGCCGCCCGCGTTCTTGGTCATGTTCCCGAAGTAGTACTCGTGCAGCACCATGCCGTTGTACTCGAAGCCCAGGCGGCGCGTGAGCTCCGCGAAGCCGGGGTTCGCACCGGCGGCGTTGCCGTTCTTGATCTGCTCGGCGATCTGCTCGTTGAGCAGGTTCGTGTTCTTGACGTAGCCCTCGTAGAGCCCGAAGTGCACCTGCAGGGTGTTGTCCGAGATGCCTTGCAATCCGGCGAGATCGAACTTCTTCGGCGTGTACGGTTGTTGGGCGAGCGTTGCCAACGGAAGCCTCCTAGGATGTCGCGTTTGGGGTGGACGCGGGGGCTTCGACGGGAGCCTCGTCGCACCCGGCAGGTTCCCGCCCGCGGCGGGCGGCAAACAAGCGCATCGTGCGCGATCTCGCCTACCTCACGCGGCTCCATCGGGAGCCGTCGCCGTTGCTCCTGGAGCTGGAGCAGCACGGGCTGCGGGAAGGGATCCCGATCGTCGACCGCGCCGCGGGCCGCTTCCTCTCGGTCCTCGTCCATTGCATGCAAGCGAACCGCATCTTGGAGCTCGGCACCGCGTACGGGTACTCGACGCTCTGGATGGCGCTCGCGCTCCCGCCCGCCGGGCGGATCTGGACGATCGACCCCGACATGGAGCGGACCGAGATCGCGGCCTCGTACTTCCGCCGCGCCGGCGTCGAAGAGCGGATCGAGATCATCAACCAGCCCGCGCTCGAAGTGCTCGGCACCTTCCCGCAGCGCAACCTCGACATCGTCTTCATCGACGCGATCAAAGAAGAGTACGCCGAGTATCTCGAAGCGGCGGTCCCGATGCTCAAGCGCTCGGGGATCGTCGTGATCGACAACCTGCTCTGGAGCGGGCGCGCCGCCGCGCAGCCGAAAGCCTCCGACGAGACGAGCACCAAGGCGATCCGCGCGTTCAACAAGCTGTTCCTCAACCATCCGGCGCTCGACGCGACGATCGTTCCGATCGGCGACGGTATCGGGATCGGTGCCCGTCTCGACTGATGCGTTCCGCGCGGCGATGCGGCGCTTCGCGACCGGCGTCGCGATCGTGACCACCTCGCTCGACGGCCGCATCCACGGCTTCACGGTCAACGCGTTCGCGAGCGTCTCGGCCGAGCCGCCGACGGTGCTGATCTGCGTGAACCGCGCCGCGACCGCGCACGGGCTGATCTCGGCCTCGCAGCGCTTCTGCGCGAACATCCTCGCGCTCGAGCAGCGGCCGCTCGCGGAGCGCTTCGCCGGCGGCGAGCCGCGCTCGCGCTTCGAGGGCGTCGCGTACCGGATCGGCCCCAGCGGCTCGCCGATTCTGGAAGGGACGGTCGCGCACGTCGACTGCAGCCTCACCGAGGAACTGACGTCCTCGACGCACACGATCTTCCTGGGCGAGGTGATCGACGCCGGCTGGCGCGAGGGCGCCCCGCTCGGGTACTTCAACCGCGAGTACCGCGACTTCGGGATACGGAGCTTATGATCGTCGAGACGTTTCCGGTCGGGATGCTGGCGTGCAACTGCACGATCCTCGCCGACCCGCAGAGCGGCGAGGCGATCGTGATCGACGGCGGCGACGACGTCCCGGAGATCGTGCGCCGGCTGGAGGCGCACGGCGTGCGCGCGCGCTGGCTCGTCCACACCCACGCGCACGTCGATCACATCGGGGCGCTCGGGCCGCTGCGCGAGCGCGCCGGCGGCGAGGGGCTGCTGCACCACGCCGATCTCCCGCTCTACCGGACCCTCGCGCGCCAGGCGCTCTACCTCGGGATGGCCGAGGCGCCGGCGGTCGTCCCGATCGACGGCGACCTCGCCGACGGCGACGAGCTGCGCGCGGGCGCGATCGCGCTGCGCTGTGCCCACACGCCGGGGCACACGCCCGGCTCGACCTCGTTCGTCCTCGAGCACGGCGGCCGCACCACGCTCTTTACCGGCGACACGCTCTTCCGCGGCTCGGTCGGCCGCTGGGACCTGGGCGGGACCTCGCTCGAGGACATCGTCGCCTCGATCCGCCGCAAGCTGCTCGTCCACGACGACGCGAGCGTCGTCGTGCCCGGCCACGGCCCCGCTACAACGATCGGAATCGAACGTCGGGAGAACCCCTATTTGAGCTAGCCTTCGCAGGGGAAGCGGCCCGAACGCCCGTACGCCGCAACGATGCTCTGCCGGATCCCGCCCGCCACCGCCGCCCTCACCGCCGCCGCGCTCGCGAGCTCGCTGGTCCTCGGCGGCTGCTCGACCAACACGAGCGGCGCCGTCACGCACACACCCGCGCTCCAGACCGTCGGCGGCCGGAACACCGCCCGCAGCGCGGTCCAGTCGGCGATCCTGATCGCGGAGACGACGAACGGGATCGCGCTCCCGGGCGGGCCGACCCCCGCCGGCGCGCTCCGCCGGTTCGCGGCGCTCGTCCACGCGCGCCGGGCCTCCGGGACGCTGCGCGCGCCGTCCGCGACGGGGACGTCGACCGGCGCCTGCAACAACGGCGTGAAGCAGAGCCAGACGACCGCGAGCAGCGGCGCGCAGACGACGGTGACGGACTACTACTACGACGCCGCCTGCACGAACCTCGAGGCGGAAGAGTCGATCACGGTCTCCACGCCCTCGACGCCGGGCAACACGAACGGGACCGGGACGATCACGGTCTACAGCAGCTCCGGGGCGTTGCGCGTCGTGGAGAGCCTCGCGATGACGGTCAGCTCGACGACCTCCAGCTCGGCGGGGACGACCACCGAGAACTACACGCTCACCGACAACGCCTCCGCCACCGCCGGAGGGACGACGACCTCGTCGGTCGGCGCGACGTGCACCGGCCAACCGGGGTCGGCGACGCTGACCTGCTCGATCGCGCACGACGGGAACTCGGCCGGGACCGCGTTCGGCGAATCGCTCGCGACGTCCGCGACCGCGGGCGCGCCGGGGAGCAGCAACACCGCGACCATCAACATGGCGTTCTACACCTCGCCGACGGTCGGGATCGCGCAGAGCGGGACCACCTGGGGGATCACCGGCGCGACCGCCTACAACTCGGGGACCACGAACTTCACGTACACCTCGAGCGGGACGACCGGGAGCGGGACGATGACGATGAGCGACTCGCTCTACACCTACGTCGACACCGTGACGCTCTCGTCGACCGGGATCACCCAGTCGATCGTCGAGAACCCGAACAGCGAAGGGGTCACCACCACCACGAACATCGCGACGTCGACCACCGACCGGACCGGAACCGGGACGTTGACTTACGCCGACGGGGTCAGCGAACCGATAGCGGGCGGACTCGTCGGCTTCTGATCCCGACCCGGGACTTTGGTCCCGGAGCATTGGCGACGTTCGCAACGTAGGGCTGCCCGTTTCCGCGGGTAGCCCTCTTCATAGTTGACCGGACGTGGATCAGGAGGAACCCGCTCGATGCCTCACCGTGCTATCTCGGCTCTCGGAGCGTTCGTGCTCGCCGTCTCGCTCGCCGCCTGCGGCGGCGGGAGCAGCGGCGGGGGCGGTTTCGTCGGGCCTCCCAATCCGCCCGGGCCGGGGTCGATCTCGATCTCGCCGAGCTCGCTCTCGTTCAGCGGCCCCGGCGCGGCGTCGCAAACCTTCACGGTGTCGAGCACGCTGGGGAACGTCGCGGCGCCGCAGTTCGACACGTTCGGGTGCGGCCCGGTCGTGCAGATCTCCCCGTCGTCGTCGACACTGCCCGCGACCTACACCGTCACGCCGCTCGCGAACGGCACGTGCTCGCTGGTCGCGAACCTCGGCCACGCCTCCGCCTCGATCGGGATCACCGTCGGCGGCAGCGCGCCGTCGTTCAATGCGAGCACGAGCACCGTCACGCTGTACGTCGGCGGGACGGCGGGGAACGTCCTGGTCGGCGCCAGCAGCGGGGCGTTCACAGCCGACACGACGGCGTGCGCCGGGATCGCGAGCGTCACCCCGAACGCCTTCGCCGGCTCCTCGACGTACAATCAGTCGTTCTCGATCGCGCCGGTCTCGGCGGGTTCGTGCCAGCTCACGCTGGTGAACGGCTCCGCGTCGGTGGTGGTCACCGTGAACGTGAACCCGGGACCGGGCGGTCCGAACGCGCTCGTCCTCTCGCCGAGCTCGATGGACTTCGCCTCGACCGGCGCGGCGCCGCAGCAAGGGACGCTGAACTTCACCGGCAACGTCGGGCAGGTCAGCATCGACGAGAACGACTGCACCGGCGGTACCGGGAAGCCGAAGATCGCGTACCTCACCCTCAACGGCGTCCCGCCCGGCTCGCCGGTCACGCTCCCGCAGTCGTTCACGATCACGCTGTACGGGAACGCCACCGGGACCTGTCAGATCAACTTCGTCCCGCAGACCGGCAGCGCCGCGACGCTGACGATCACCGTCCACTAGTCGGGCAGGATCTTCCCGTCGTCGTCCGCTCCGAGGAGGAGCGGACGGAGCAGCGGGATCGCCGGATCGCCGTACTGCAAGAGATCGTGGTGGAAGCGCGCTAGGGTGTACGCGCTTCCCATCTTTTTCTTGTAGTCCGCGCGCAGCTTGAGAATCTCCATCTTGCCGAGCGTGTAGTAGCCGTAGGTCGCGTCCTGGGTGCCGCGCTTCGCCTCGGCGCGCGCGCTCGCCGGATCGAGGAACGCGCCCTCGCGGAAGAGCTTCTCGGCCTGCGCGACCGTCATCCCCTGCGTGTGCATCTTCACTCCGGCGACGAAGCGCGCGTTGCGCCAGATCGCCTCGCGCAGCTGCATCAGCCGCACGCGCGGGTCGCCGTTCCCCCAGCCTTCGTCGACGACCATCTGCTCGTCGTAGTGCGCCCAGCCTTCGACGAACGACGTCGCGGTGAGCAGCTTCTCGCTCAGCGTGAGCGGCAGGTGCTTGTCGATCGTGAAGTTGACGAAGTGGCCGGGATAGACTTCGTGCGCGGAGATGATCGGGCGCTCGTAGTCGTTGAACGCCTCCAAGTACTGCTCTTGCACCTTCGGCGGGTCGTGCGGGTCGACCGGGGTGACGTTGTAGTACGCCTGCGTCGCGACGCGCTCGAGCGGACCGGGCGCGTCCATCGACGCCTCGGTCGTCGCCCGCAGGAACTCGGGCGTCGCGGTCACCTTGATGTCGGCGTCGGGCGGCAGATCGATGATGTGGTGCGCGATGACGAATGCGCGCAGCTTGACGAGATCGCCCTGCGCCGCGCCGAGCAGGTGCGCCGAGTCGGGGTGCACCTTGTAGAGGCGCGCGAGGACCTGTTCGGTGCTCGCGTGCGGGTCGATCTTCTTCGCGGTCGCGACCATCGCGGCGTGCGTCTCGTCGAACGCCTTCTGCCCGATCGCGAGATAACGGTCGAGCGGGATCTCGATCCCCTCTTCGTACTTCAGCCGCGCGCTGTAGTTCGCCGCGCCGATCGCGAACGTTCCGGACGGGTGCGCGACCCAGCGCGTCTTCAGGTACGACGCGAACGATCGCATCGCCGCGGCGGCCGCCGCGGTCGAGCGGCGGAAGCGCGCCTGCGTCGCGGCGTCCCCGGTGCCGCGGAACGCCTGCGGGACGGTTTTCGTCAGCAGGTCGACGCCGCCGGCGGCGTCCTCGGCGGCGATCGAGGCGGTGTTCTTGTCGACCGCGCTCAGGTTCGCGCGCGCCTGGGCCAGCAGCCGCGGGATCTGCTCCTCGCGCGCGATCGCGTCGCGGAGCCGCACTGCGGGCGGCGCGAAGTTGCGTGAGATCAGCACGAAGATCCCGCCGCTCGCGGTCTGCACGTAGCCGTCGGGCTGGTGCTTCCAGACCTGCATCGTCTCGTTGAGCAGCAGGTCGTCGTGCAGCGCGTTCTCGAGCATCTGGCGGTCGAGCGCGATCCGCCGCGAGAGCGAGCCCGGATCGATCCCGTCGAGCCGGTCGAGGTAGCGGTGGTCGCGCGCGATCTGCGCGGCGTAGTCGGCGGCGCCGTACGAGCCGAGCTGCGCGTCGTAGTCGTGGATCCCGGTCGCCGTCGCGCTGACAGGCGCCGCCCGGAACGACTCGTTGAAGTAGTCCTTCGCGAGCGCGGCGTAGGCGGCGTCCCCGCTTCCAGCGGGCGGCGCGGTGTTCGGGCCGGCGGACGGCTCCGGTGAGGCGCCGAGCAGCCCGGCGAGCGCAACGACGGCGGCGAAACGCGCGTTCAAAAGCATCACACGGCGCTTTTCGGGAGGGGGCTCATGCTCCTCGCGCGCCGCCCGGGTCAGAGTTTTCTCATCGTCGTCCGGTATGCTGACGGTCGTCGTCGCCCCAAGGAGACCTTGCTTTGTTTCGCCCCTTTCTCGCCGCCGCGTTCGTCGCGGCGCTCGCCGCCCCGGCCCTCGCCGCCGACTACGCCGTCGACGCCAATCACACGCAGGCGACGTTCACCGTCACGCACCTCGCGATCTCGCGCGTCAGCGGCAAGGTCCCGGTCACCTCGGGGACCGTCAGCGTCGGCGCGAACGGCCTGCCGACCGCGATCAATGTGACCTTCAGCGCGAAGGACATCGACACGCAGAGCGCCGACCGCGACCGCGACCTGCGCGGGGCGGACTGGTTCGAGGTCGACAAGTACCCGACGATGACGTTCGTCGCGAAGAACGTCAGCGGAACGCCGCAGGCGTTCACCGTGAACGGCGACCTGACGATGCACGGCGTCACCAAGCCGGTCACGCTGAACGCGAAGGAGCTCGGGAAGATTACCGACGCACGCAACCGCACGCACATCGGCTACAGCGCGACCGGGACGCTGGACCGCCGCGAATGGGGCCTCAACTGGGGCAAGACGACGCCGGGCGGCGGACTCATCGCCGGCAACGACGTCACGCTGGACGTCAACGTCGAGATCGTCTCCAAATAGAGCCTTTAGCGCGCGTTCAGCGCGATAAAGCCACGCAGTCGCTGTTGATCCAGTAGTGCGCGTCGCGGCCGTAGCCGGGCTCGGCGACGGGGACGTCGGTCTCGTAGTACTGGAAGCTCTCCAGCGTCGTGCGCGGACCGCGGACCAGGCCGAAGCGCTGGCCCTGCGTCGCCGAGAACGTGCGCGCGCGGACCGGGCGGTCGCTGCCGCTCACGAAGACGTACAGCGGCGTCTGCCGGCACGTGACGGTGAGCGTGCGCGCCGCGGGCGACGCGCTCGGCGAAGGGGCGGGGCTCGGCGCCGCGCCGAGCAGCGCGAGCGCGACGAGCGGGGCGGCGATCGTCTTCATCGTGATCCGCTCAACGCTCCTCAGTGGAGCTTGATCGTCACCATGCCGGCGTCTTCGAGGATCTTCGGGCCGGCTTTGGCGTCCTCTTCGGTCGTGCCGTTGCCGCGCTGGTTCGCCGCCGCAGCGGCAGCCGCGACGGTCGCGCGCGCCTCTTCGAGCATCGTGTCGGTGATCGCGCCGGAGGCGCGCTTCGCACGGTAGTCCTCGATCGCGGCCTGCAGCGCGAAGCGTGAGCGCTCGGGATAGTCTTTCTTCTTCTCGGGATAGCCGTCGAGCGCGGCCTCGATGTCGGCGTCGGTGATCGCGAGCGCCTCGTCGATCGTCTTGCCCTTCGCCAGCTCGACGAGCAGCGAGCAGGTCGCCGTCCCGAAGCCGCAGCCGGTCGTGAAGTACGAGACGTCCTCGATCACGTCGCCCGGTCCGACCTTCAGGAAGAACGTGTACAGGTCGCCGCACGAGTCGCTGAAGTACTCGCCGCTCGCGGTCGGGTTCTCCATCGTGCGAAAGCCGGTGCGGTGCTCGACGAGCTGCTGGAACTTGGCGAAATTCATGCGGTTGCGGCGGTCTCTCTGGGCGTGGTGTCGACGTTGATCTCGAAACGGCATTCGGTGCCGCCGGTTGCAAGGCTCTCGACCTGCTGCGCGTTGCCCGGCGCGACCCGGTCGAGGATCGTGTGGATCGCGCTGCAGCACTCGGGGTTCTCGGCGACGACCGCGGCGTACGGGCAGCTGTGCTCGTGGAGCACGAGCTTCCCCGGCTCGGTCTTCTGCAGCTCGGCGGTGACGCCCGACGCTTTGAGCGCCGAGACGACCTTCTCGAGCCGTTCCTCGGCCGGACGGTCCGCGGTCGCCTCACCGATTCGGTCCGCGGCGCGCTTGCCGATCCGCTCGAACACGGCCTTGACCGCGTCGTCGCCGCCGGCGGTCCGGATCTCGCGCAGCACGGCGTTCAGCATCTTGTCGTAGCGCTGCGGGAAGTAGCGGCTCGCCTCCGGGGTCAGCGAGTACTCGACGGTCGGCTTCGTGCGGCCGCGCCGTACGCTGCGGCCCGCGATCAAGCCGTCGCGCTCGAGGATGACCAGCTGCTGGCGGATCGCGTTCGGCGAGAGCCCGAACTGCTCGGCCAGGTCGAACGCCGAGGCCGAACGCCGCTCGCGGAGGGCGCCGACGATCTTCCCTCGGGTCGAGTCGAAGAAGCGGTCGTGCATGTCCAGCCTCCACGGTACCACGGAAGTCGCAGATAGTCCAGACTTTCCTTGACTTTCTCACCCTGCGGCTTTACGATACCGAAGCATGTCTAGCGCGCGCGGGCTCGTGACGCGCGACCTCCGGGTCGCCGTCGAGAACAAAGAGATCCTCAAGGGCATCGACCTCACGGTCGAGCCGGGCAAAGTCCACGCCCTGATGGGGCCGAACGGGAGCGGGAAATCGACGCTCGCGTTCACGCTGGCGGGCCATCCGGGCTACCAGGTCCTCGGCGGCTCGGCGGCCCTCGACGGCGAGGAGCTGCTCGACCTCCCGCCCGACAAGCGCGCGAAGGCCGGGCTCTTCCTCTCGTTCCAGTACCCGGCCGCGATACCGGGCGTGAGCGTCGCGAACTTCATCCGCACGGCACGCCAGGCGGTGCGTCCGGACGATCTCACGCCGGCGAAGTTCCGCAAGCTGGTGTTCGACAAGCTCGACACGCTCGACATGGATCCGGCGTTCCTCGGGCGCTACGTGAACGACGGCTTCTCGGGCGGCGAGAAGAAGCGGCTCGAGATGCTGCAGATGGCGATCCTCGCGCCGAAGTACGCGGTGCTCGACGAGACCGACTCGGGTCTCGACGTCGATGCGCTGCAGTCGGTCGGCAAGAGCGTCAACGCGCTGCGCGCGAGCGACGAGGGGCGCGACATCGGCTTCCTCGTGATCACGCACTATCCGCGCATCCTGCGCCACCTCCCGGCCGACGTCGTGCACGTGCTGATCGACGGGCGGATCGTGAAGACCGGCGGTCCCGAGCTCGCGGAAGAGATCGAGCGCGACGGCTACGACGGCGTTCGAGACGAGGCCGCGGCGGCCCGTGCCTAGCGGCGTGAGCGAGGCGCTCGACGCGCTCGCCTTCGCGCCGAACGCCGAGACGCTCGAATCCGCGATCGCGCTGCTCGCCGAGCATCCGGAGAACGGCGGCGCGAACGACGCGGCGCTGCGCCGCGAGGCGCTCGCGCGCTACGCCGAGCTCCCGGCGCCCGGGATGAGGCCCGGCCGCGGCTGGAAGCACGACTACGACAAGCTGCGCTACGACGAGCTGGTGTGGACGTCGGACCGGCGCACCGTCGAGACGGTCCCGTTCGGCGCCCCCGCGCAGGACGCCGATCCGGAAGCGGACCGCCCCGCGCTCGCGACCGAGAACGCCGGCGGTCTCGTCCATCTCGGCGCGACGCTGCTGGAGCCGGAAGACGCCCTTCGACAGGCTCAGGGTGACGCGAACGGCGGCCGGCGCGTGATCGTGTCGCCGCTGGCGGACGGCGTGCGCGACGGCGCGCATCGGCTGGACGGCGTGAAAAACGCGGTCGTCGACTGGCGCGCGGACCGGTTCGCCGCGCTCGCGACGGCCTTCCAGAACTGCGGCGCGTTCGTCTACGTCCCGGAGGGCGTGCAGCTCGACGCGCCGGTGCAGCTGATCTTCGCGAACTCGGCGGCGCGCGACGAAGCGGTCTTTCCGCACGTCGTCGTCGTGCTCGGCAAGAACGCGCGCGCGACGGTGCTGGAACGGCACGTCGGCGAGGGCGACCCGTTCGTCTGCGGGATCGCCGAAGTGCACCTCGCGGAAGGCGCGGAGCTCGACTACGCCGTCGTGCAGCAGTCGAGCGAGGCGGCGCGGGTGATCTTCTCGCGCGCCGCGCGCTGCGAGCGCGACGCGCAGGTGCGCTGGCACCTCGCCGAGCTCGGCGGCGCGCTCGCGCGCACCGTCCTCGACGCGCACCTCGACGCGCCCGGTGCGCGCGCCGAGACCTCTGCGCTCTTCTTCAACACCGGGATGCAGCACGTCGACCTCACCTCCGGCGCCGACCACGCCGTCGGCCCCACCACCTCCGACACCGTCGTGCGCAGCGCTGCGACCGACCGCGGTCAAGGCCGCTACGTCGGGAACATCGTCATCCGCCCGAAGGCGCACGGTAGCGACGCCTCCTTGCGCGACGACGCGCTGCTGCTCTCGAAGCGCGCGCACATCGATTCGATCCCCGCGCTCGAGATCGCGGCGAACGACGTGAAGGCGTTCCACGGCGCGACCGTCGGCTCGCTCGACGAAGACGCGCTGTTCTACGCCGGCAGCCGCGGGATCGCGCGCTCACAGGCGCTACGGCTGATCACGCTCGGCTTCTTCGAGCCCGTCGTCGCGCGCTTCCCGAGCGAGTCCCTGCGCGACGAAGTGCGTACCGCGCTCGACCGCAAGATCGACGACGCCACGGAGATCGACGGATGATCGCGGTCCAGGATCCCAAGCAGCGCCGCATCATTGACGACTTCCCGATCCTCGCGAAACCGACGTCGCGCGGAAAACGGCTGGTCTACCTCGACTCGGCGGCGTCCTCGCAGAAGCCGCGCGCGGTGATCGACGCGCTGGTCCACTACTACGAGAACGACAACGCGAACATCCACCGCGGCGTCTACGAGCTCGCCGCGCGCGCGACCGACCAGTTCGAGGCGGCCCGCGCGAAGGTCGCGCGTTTCGTGAACGCCGCGCACACCGAAGAGATCGTCTGGACGCGGAACACGACCGAGGCGATCAACCTCGTCTCGTTCTCGTGGGGCCTCGCGAACCTCGGCCCCGGCGACGCGATCCTCACCACGCAGCTCGAGCACCACTCGAACCTCGTGCCGTGGCAGCTGCTCGCGGCGAAGACCGGCGCCGAGCTGCGCTTCATCCCGGCCGACGAGAACGGTGTGCTGGTCACCGACCGGCTCGACGACCTGCTCGACGGCGTGAAGCTGGTCGCGATCACGCACGTCTCGAACACGATCGGCTCGATCGCCCCGCTCGAGGCGATCGTCCCGCGCGCACACGCCGCCGGCGCGGTCGTGCTGGTCGACGCCGCGCAGTCGGTCCCCCACATGCCGGTCGACGTGCAGTCGCTCGACGTCGACTTCCTTGCGGCGAGCGGCCACAAGATGTGCGGCCCCACCGGGATCGGCTTCCTCTACGGAAAGCGCGCGCTGCTCGACGCGATGCCGCCGTTCCTCACCGGCGGCGACATGATCAAGCGCGTCTCCTACGACACGACGACGTACAACGAGCTGCCGTGGAAGTTCGAGGCCGGCACCTCGAACATCGCCGACGCGATCGCGCTCGGCGCGGCCATCGACTACCTGACCGGGATCGGGATGGACTGGATCCGCGCACACGAGCTGCAGATCACGTCGTACGCGCTCCAGCGCCTGCGCGGGCTGCAGGCGCGCGGCCTGGCGATCTACGGCCCCGAGCGCGCCGAGGAGCGCGCCGGCGTGATCTCGTTCAACCTGGGCGACATCCACGCGCACGACCTCGCCTCGATCCTCGACGTCGAGGGCGTCTGCGTCCGCGCCGGCCACCACTGCACGATGCCGCTCATGGAGAAGATGGGCTGGCCTGCCACCGCGCGCGCGTCGTTCTACTTGTACAACACGGAGGACGACGTCGACGCGCTCGTCGCGGCGCTCGAGAAAGCCGCCGAGATCTTCCGCCTGGCCTGACCATGGACGACTTCTACAAAGAGTACATCCTCGACCACTACCGCAACCCGCGCAACTTCGGGCACCTCGAGCGCGCGGATGCGACCGCCGAGGATCTGAACCCGCTCTGCGGCGACACGATCCGCATGGAGCTCGCGGTCGGCGACGACGGGCGGGTCGAGGACGTGCGCTTCAGCGGCCGCGGCTGCGCGATCTCGCAGGCGTCGGCGTCGATGCTCACCGAAACGATCCGCGGGATGACACTCGAAGAGGTCGCGAAGCTGCCACAGGAGGCAGTGCTGGAGAACGTCGGGATCGGGATCAGCCCGACCCGGATGAAGTGCGCGATGCTCGGCCTCAAAGTCCTCAAGAGCGCCGCGCTCGGCGAGATCGCGTCCTGGCCGGACGCCGAGTAGCCGACACCGCGTGAGCGGCGGCGCGCTCGTCCTGCGCTTCGCGATCGCGATCGTGTTCGACGCGCTCGCGTTCGTCGTCTGGGACGTCGGTACGCGCCCGCCGCTGCAGCTTGCGCGCGACATGTCGCGCGGCGCGCGCGTCCCGGCGAAGCTGGCGCGCGGGATCGTGCGCTTCCTGATCGGGTGCGGCTTGCTCTTTCTCGCCGCGCTCGTCGCGCGGCCCGGGATGCCGACGCTGCGCGCGTTCACGCTGATCGAGACCGGGATGCTGATCGCCGCGCTGATCGTCGAGAACCTGATCGGCCCCGACTTGCGCCGCCGCGTCCGCCCCGCCGGCTAAATCTCGCGGCGGCCTTCGATGCAGACGTTCTGCACGTCGTAGGCGCGCTCGAGGACGGTCTTCTCGCCGCTCGGCGTCGCGAACGTGAGCCACACGGGGCGGTACTGGCCGAGACGGTCCTTCGGATCGCCCTGCAGCTCGTTCGTGATCACCGCGCGCTTGAGATCGAGATCGCCGGTGACGCCGAGCGCCTTCGCGGTGTCCGGCGCGCGGAACGCCTGCGCGTCCCAGTACGCGAAGACGCCGCCCTTGGCTTTGATCACCGAGCGCAGCCGCGCGTCGCCCGGGTACGCCGCCGGCCGAACCGTGTCGTCGATCGAGGCGACGATCGACTCGATCGCGGTTTGCTTGACCGACTTGCTCTCGCAGTTCGCCGAGGTCCGGCTGGGGAGCTGAAGGCGCGGAGCGGAGGGCGCGCACCCGCTCAGCACGACGAGCGCGGCGGCCGCCGCGAGAGGCGCGAGATTCACGGACGCGCTCTTCAACTTTACCTAAAGTTTGCCATTCAGCGTCCGAACATCATTGTGTCGGCGGTCCCGTCATAGGGACCGGCGAGCTTGGCGTGGGCGAGAGAGAGAACACATGACGCGGACATTCCGGGCTATAGCGGCCCTGAGCTTTGCTTTTCTCTGCGCGTGCGGCGGCGGCGGATCGACCGTGCCGGCCGGAACGCCGGACTCCGGTGCACGCTCCGCGTCGTGGGTCGGCGCGCTGCGCCAAGACCCGAGCGTCGTGACGCTCAGCCTTTCGCACCCGCAGATGGCGTATCTCTACGTCGACGCGGGCGCGACGAACGGCGTCTACCCGAGCGCCTCGCAGTTCGCCGCGGAGTTCCAGGCCGCGAACCCGGGCTTGAGCACCGGTCCGTGCTCGCGCGTCGCGCAGATGACCGGCTCGGTGCTCGAGATGACGGACGCGAGCGGCGTGCTGGCGCCCTCGTACGTGCTGTTCTTCACGCCGCTCGCGACGGGGACGTGCACGCAGCAGCTCGCGCTCGGCGCGGAGGGGACGCGCAGCTTCACGGCGACCGTCTCGCCGTGAGCGCGCGCCCCCGCGCCGATCGCTAGGCGAGCTTCCCGGAGCTGCGCTCCAGCAGCGACCACGCCTGCGCGCCGAACTTGTCGCGCCACTTGGTGTAGAACCCCGAGCTCGCGAGCTTCGAGCGGAAGCCGTTCGTCTCGGCACGGTTGATCGTCATCCCGCGGCGGGCGAGCTTCTCGGCGAGCGAGTCGTTGAGCTTCATCACGTCGCTGCGCTGGCGGTCGGTGA
>DATAQE010000164.1:0-43722 GCA_036264835.1 Candidatus Elarobacter sp. | reverse complement strand
TGTCTCCTTCGGGCGCCTACAGCATCGGGGAAAACTCTCATGCTCGGCCGCATCGCGGAAGCATTAAGTCGTCCGCTCAACATGATGTGGTTCTGGTTCGTTCCATATGGGTTCTTGGTGAACCAGACGATCTCAAGCCTCTTTGACAACTGCCCGGGCCTCATCCCGCTCGCTCTTGCGACCGAGCGTCGTAGTGATCAGTACGCCGGAGACGTGCTGGTAACATCAATGCGCACGGTCGCGGCGGCGGACAAGGATTCGCGCAAGGTGTTTCAGCCGGCGGAAACCGGACTGCCAAACCTCATGCGAATCATTGCTCGTGCACGTTCGCGTGGTGTTCAGATAGGCATTGTCGTGGACGAAGCACATATCGCAGTCACAAGCGAAACGGAGTTCGGTAAGTTCTGCAAGGCTTTGCAGCCAGACCGCGTTCTTCTTGCCAGTGCGACGCCGCGTGATACAAAACTCAATGCCTTCGTTGGTGCCTCGGGGTATGCAGAGTATACGACGTTCAGCGTCAGTCGAGATGATGTAGTTGACGCCGGCCTCAACAAACGATACATCGAGGCGCACGTGTTCAAGGTCCAAAACGCGTGGACCGGCATCACCGACATCAAACGCACGGCTCTACGCGAGGCGTGGCGTCAAAATCAGTTCCTCAAGCAGCGGCTTGCGTTCCAGGGCATCGGCACCGTGCCTCTCATGCTGGTGCAGATCGAGAACGGAGCGTCGTCGGACGAAGTCGTGAAGTTCTTGACCAACGACTGCGGCGTGCCTCCGACGTCTATCGGCCAGCATACGAACGACCAGCCCGACCCGAAGTTGATGGCGTCGATTGCGAACGATACGCAGTTCGAGGTTCTTATATTCAAGGAGTCGGCCGGGACGGGTTTCGACGCGCCGCGCGCCTTCATTCTTGTGTCGATGAAGAACGTAATTGACTCGGCGTATGCGACTCAATTCTTAGGTCGTATTATGCGCGTCGAGCGAGCAGTGCGCAGTCGTCTGATGGAGGATAAAATCAACTTCGATCCGGTCCTTGACACCGGGTACCTGTACCTCGCCAATATCGATGCGCAAGTCGGTTTCGAGAAAGCCGTTGCAGCGCTCCAGATCATGACTACTGAAGCCGATGGACTCGTAGAGTCGCTTCGCCAATATACCGCAAAAGACGGAAGCATTGTCTATACCAACCGACCTGCGGGGCGGCAAGTTGGACTTCCGCTGAACCTCGGTGTACTGGGCAAAGCGCGATATATCGATCCGAAGAGCGCCACCGAGAAGGACGATTCGTTGATAGGCACGTTCGTCGGATCGTTCCTCGGCGCTGAACTTCCTGAACCAGCCCCGCCGCCGCAGAAGCCCGCTAAGAAGATCAAAATTCTTGAGGGCACCTTTTCCGACGAGCCTGGTCTCGCTGCTGCGGCGAAGTCTGCAGGCTTGCGTCTCTATCCGATCAGGAGGCAATCGCCGCACTTCGCACCGACGCTCAAGACGGAAGTGCGGCCGGCCATGGGCGATCTGACGTTGGTCGCTAAGACGATGGCCTCGAAACTAAACTTCACCTCCGAAGCGGTGAACACCGCCGTGAAGATCGCGCTTCGTGGTACGCAAGCCATCGAGCGTATCACAGAGTTGACGCAGCACGAGATGACAGAGCGCATGGTCCAGGGGGTATTCGACCCGCATCTCACGATGCGCGAGGCGAACAAGATCCTTCGCGGCCTGCCGCAAATGGAGGACGCGGATCGCGTTGCTTTCCTGAGCACGCTTGTATCTAGGCTTGAGACAGAAGTGGACCGCGTTCTGGAGATTTTGCCCGAAGAGGCGCGTCCTGTAGACGCGGTTCGCATGACGTTGATCCGCAACGTCGCCAATCTGATGGTTCGCTCGTTGGACGTGGAAATCCAAGAACTCTATCACCGCACCATGGCTGATGCCGTGCAATCCGTTGATGCGAAGCCCCTTCCGGACGCAATCATGTTTCCGGAAGCTGTGCCCTTGCTGAAGGCGAGCCGGAATCTCTACGGGGTCTTCCCTCCGTCGCTCGTTGATGGGAAGGAGATGAATCAGCAAATGCTGCCGGAGGAACGTCGCCTTTTGGAGTCGTCGGTGTATCTTTCTGTGGAGATGAAGTCTGCTGTCCCATACAGCGTCGCGTATGTGGATTCGACGTGGTGGTCGAATACGGAAGAGGAGCGCTTTTCGCGGTCTCTCGACAATGCGGAGTTTGTGTACTGGTGGCATCGAAATCCGCCCCGAAAACCGTTTTCGGTCGGCGTTGTTCGCGCAGATGCGGGCGGCAACTTCTTCCCCGACTTCGTCGTGTGCCTCGCAACGTTTGCCGGCGACGAGGCGCGCGTCCGACTTATTGAGACGAAAGACAACCTCAAAGATGCTGTACGAAAGATGCAGCGTCAGCCGAAGGCATATGGAAGGGTCATTTTCATCACGAAAGACGTTGGACGGTTTCGAATGGTCAGTGAGGACGGCCAACTCGGAGCCGTTGTTGATGACGACTTGGAGTCATTGCGGGACGAACTTCGCCAGACGTCCTGACGCCTGCATCGCTACCGCTGCGCGCTATGCTGTGCGGCGACGGTCCGAAACGGGTCGGGTACGCGAGGGCGAAGCGGGGTGTTTAGGGGCTGCGCCAGCCGGTCGTTGAGGCCACTGCTGACGAAGAATCTCTCCAAGGCGCGGCTTAAGGATTTTGTCGTTAGGCCTGCAGCACAGAAAACCGGATCGATCAAGTCTTTTGCAGACTAATCGTCTTTGGTATAATGTCGGACCGCGCTGATCGATAACGGCGCCGGAAAACAAAGACACCACCCCCGTAGCCATCAAGTTGGACCCTGAGCGGTCACGGGGGCAGCGCAACGACTATCTTATCACGGCCGGCGGTCGGGGTGGGATGGCCACGCGCGGAAAGGACCGATGACCTATCCGCTCTACGTAAGCCCAGTCGCCGCCCTACGGGCGAAGTACGGGCTCTCTCGCCGCGAGGCGGCACGTCGCCTCGGGCTCGCACCCCGATACCTCGCGGTGCTCGAGATGCGTACGAAGGCGCTTCCGCCGACGACGCTCACCGCCATCCGCCGCTCATTGGCGCCGCCTGACCGCTTCACCCAAATCACGATCTGGGAGGCGCTCGCAGAACTCGACCTCGCCGAAGCTCTGGTTGACGGAGCCGCCCAAGGGGAGGGTCAAAGTGTCTGAGGACCCCCAGAGTCTCCACCGCCGCGCCGTCGCCTTATGGGGAGACGACGTTACCGCGATGATGATGGAAGCCGTCCCGGGCTCCAAGTTCTTCGACGAGATGCGCAACGCGCTCAACCGCGCGCAGGTGGCCGGCCTGGATCCGCTGCTCGTCGGCGCCGACATCCGGGCCGTCTGCCTGCGGAACGGCATCACGCTCGGCGCGCTCGCGGAGCGCCTTGAGGTGCCCTACGCCTACGCGTACGCCCTCGACTGCGGCTGGCAGCGCGTGACGACCCGCGGGCTCGTGACCGTAGCCTCCCGCCTCGAGGTGCCGCTGTCCGCCTTCGTCCGGGACAGCGCGTTCCGGCAACGCGAGCGCGTGCGGCTGTACCGGGCGTGGCGCATGGCGGTCAGGGACGGAGAGGTGAAGCACCTCTGAAAGGGCGAATTGTAAAGATTCGCGGATTCCGGATCGCTCACACTTTTGCGGCATGATCCCGGCATGGTGAGATGATCCCAAGGGCGCTCTGAGCGACCGCAAACCGAAGGAAGGACTGGAACGCCCGCGGACGGCAGCCGCGGTTCGATACTGGAAGGAGAACGAGCCGAGAGCGATGCCCTCGGAGCCCGACCTTGATCGTCGGGGTGGAAAATAACTGAAAACGGTCGCCGCACGTCACCATGTCACTGCCCGCCGTGGGCGACCGTTCTGACAACATTGTAGATCGATTCTCCAGCGATCTAAAGTGTCGTCGGAAACGCAACAGACCGTGGCCGAAAACCACACACTCGAAGCTCCACAACCTAATGAACTAGAAGTCCGCATCGCCCGCGAGCGCGGCCCGCAAGCATACCCCAACGGCGGCCCACCCGCCGACCCGGTGATGGCGTTCGTCCGTGATCGCTATCCGGGTGAATGGCTCGTACGCATTCCGGCCTTGGGCGACGCCGGCGCGACGGCCCGCGTGCGGTACAAGGGGAATCGCGGCTGGCACTGCGACTGTGCATCGTGGAAGAACGCTCGCCAGTGCCGACACTGGGAGCCCGTGTTCGTGAAGTTCGGCGGTCGGCCGTTCACGGTGCCCACGGCGGTGCGCGAGTGGCTTCTGTTGCCGCTTCCCAAGTCCGCAAGCAAAGCGCGTAGCGCGAACAGCGGTCAGCCGTGGACGCGATGCGTCCTCGGCATTGAGAAGGACTCCTCACTGACGGTACGCTTCTTGCCGACTGGGTTCGATACGACTGCGACTCGTGTCGCGTTCGCCGAGATCTACGCGCGGCACGACGCCATCGCTCAAGTCGCGGCGTTCCTGACGAACCATAGCGCTCCAACCCCCTCCTCGACCGAGGCGTCCTCGGAGATCCGCGATGTCGAGTAAAGACGACATCCGTCCAGACGTCGCACCGGAACCCGAGGCCGCTTCGGCCGCTTCGACTCCGGGGGAGTCGCCGATTCGCGAGCGAGGTGTCTATACAAACATCCAACGGCAGGGTGCCGATCTCGCGAACCAGGAAGGCGTGGAGGCGCAAGGTGGCGGGGTCTGGACGGTTGGCGACTGTATCGTCAACTTTCCACGGAAGGAAGGCACGTGCAAGGCATTCCGCAAGAGCACACCCCGTACACGTTGCATCCACTGGTGGGCGGTAGCGTACACCATTGAGCCTCCAACACCGGACGAGTTCGTACAACCGAAGGCGCCTGAAGCGCCGGTCGCGGCCCCGCTCCCTCCGCCGATTTCGGTTATACAAACGTTACCATCCGAGGACGAATTGCGCCGAATAGCGCGCGAAAAAGTCCGAGGTGGTTACAAGCGTGACGCCAAGGGTTACGACGAACACCTTCGTGGCGAGTTCGCAGACACGATGTTCTTCTTGCGTGCCCTGCTGCCGCAAGTGGGGCCACTCCTGGACTCGCGTGCTCAAGGAAAGCGCGGACCTAAGATTACTCCGCTTTCGGAGTTGCTGTTCTCCGCGCTGATCCACGCACACATGAACTGGTCGTTCCGCCGTACTGAAGGCATGGTCTCGTTCCTAGCCCACCCCCGCATCGGCCTGGCGCCGGAGAAGTACCCGGGATTCGCATACATGGGGCAATTTGTGCGCGACCCGAGCACGACGCCAATCTTGCGCGACTTGCTTGCGCTGACGTTCGACCCGTTCCGGGAGTACGGCCCGATGACCATCGCCGGCGACGGGACCGGCGCATCATCCAACCGCTTCGATGACTGGATGGTCGAAGGCAAGCACTACATCGAAAGCCGTGGCTCTCGCCGCTGGTATAAGGCCCACGCCGTGATGGACGTTGACACGTTCGGGATCTTGGCCGTCTACGTGACCGACAAGGACGTCAGCGAGAAGCGGGTCATTCTCTCGCACATCATTCCGGAGCTTGTAGCTCGAGAATATGACGTCGAGAAGTTCCTGCTCGACGGGGGATACAACGCCACGGAAATCCGTGACGTGATTGCGACGGACCTCGGTGCCGTACCGTTTGTTCCATGGGGCGCAAACTCCAAGAACGCGATCTCACTGCCGTGGCGCCATAAGGTCAAGAACGCCGCTCTGATCAACGAGATCTATAAAGCGTTTAAGACAGACGAGGGCAAAGAGTTCAAGGCTGAGTATCGCTACCGCGTCAAGGTCGAAAATCTGTTCTCAAGCATCAAGACCCGCTACGGCGGCTCCGTGCGGGCTCAGGACGGCAACGGTCCCGAGAACGAGATCCTCCTCAAGTGCATCTGTCACAACGTGCACATGCTCTTGCTCGCGGCCAAGGTCTACGGGCTGGATCTCTCTGCGATGGGTGGCGAGGAGGCGGCATAACGTCGGACTTGTGCGACGACGGCCTACGCCCGGCATTTTCGGGATGCTAAAGACGACGGCCCTGTTGGCAATGTAATTGTTCCGGGCGATCCCCCTGACTGAGCGCTGTTGCGAGATCTCTATACGTGCTTCCAGGCGCTCTGCGTCATGATGAGAAACCTCAGGCCCGCATCCTGCGAATCAAAGGCGAGGAAGATATTCTGATTACTGCTAAATAGTGGAAACGGGGAGACCGGAGGCAGTGGGGGGACGGCACCGCACGTTGCTTTCACAAACTGACTCGACGAACGGATAAGAGACTTCGGTGGGTTGGCTGTGATGCGGACGTTCCAAAGTGTGTTCGTTACGTCCGCAACTTGATAGAGCCCGGTACCATCGGTCGCGACGGGGTCTACATCGTGCGTATTAAACGTGAGCGTTGTGATCTGCTCATGGTCGGTGGTACATACAGTCGCCGACCTATAGTCAAACTGAAATTTGTCCAACTTCGTAACAATGGTCATGATCGAACCACTTAGTGTTGCCGTGTGAACAATTTGTGGATAAGTCGTCACGCCCGTTGTGCTGTTGTTGTTGTACGGCCCAGCATGCCCTGACTCGTAGTTTAGGAAATCCACAATATCTTGGTTCGTATAGGTTTGCGCGGCCGGTGCGCCTTGCGTGAAAATCAACACTATTGGAAGGCTAAGACATGCCGCTAACAAGACGACTTTCATTAGAGTGCTCCCTATGATGGCTTGACAGCCATTGATTGTGATTCGCCTGCCGGCGTCGCATACCGATAGCCTGTTCCGAAATGATGCCTCCAGACCGCCCGTTCGTCTAGCACAAGCATATCGGAAGAACGCTACGCCAGCCGCTTCCTTGTTCGCCTCACCACGGTGGGCTGATGAGAAAGGCTTTCTGGCCCTTGGTGCCTCTGTCCCGCGGCGGTCGCGATGACCGGTGAGTTTCGATTGTTCCGACTATAATACACGCATGATGCCAAAGGACCACGGAGGTATGTGCCTTGACCCACATTTTGAACGCGCCCTGACGGCTTAGGTCGTCCTTGGCTGAATCTTCTCAGCGCAGAGTGCTGTTGCGTCGTCGTCAGGGCCAAGCCCGCCAACAAGGCGGGCTCTTTTCGTCTATACGGTGGCGAGGACGCGACGTTCCACGAAATCGTTGACGTCGCGCAGGAACCATATCGGAATCCTCTCAAGTGGATACCTGAAGCGCTCGTCCACTTGTGTGGTTAGAAACTCGATTTTTTGCTCTCTTGAAAATGAGTTGAATTGCGGTTCCTCCAGTGCGTCTCGGATGATGTCCGCGATATGGGACTTACTCTGACCGAGTGCGACGATGAGATCGACGCGCAGTCCGTATTCCTCTTGCCAGTCCTCCTTTGCGCGTTCTGGTCCATACCACGAGCCTTGCGGTACGTCACAAGCGGCCACGGTCCATTGGCCGCTTCGCGTGTCCTGAACGTACCGGCACGGTGAGATGGTGACGTGGGGTAGGATGACGATGTACGTCACGATGTTGAAGATAGTAACGAGCGCTTTCGTAACGTCGTCTTCGTTCCACGCGACGATGGTGTGACGGTGTGGAGTACCACGTGCCCTGGTCGGGTCGTATGGCTGCAGATGTACGTGTTCAGTCGGGATGGCGTCGCAGAAGATAGCAGCAGCAACTGACGTCGCTGCGGACCTGGCCTCCGCTTCGTTCGTCGTCTGCATTGCGACGAAGTGCAGAGCAGCCTTCAGGATGCCGCGCATGCCGTCATCGGTAGCTTTGCAGATAGGACGGAAGTTGTCGGACCGAATCATCGTGAACGACTCGGCGAAGTCGTACGCTTTCTCGAGGTCCGTCTCGATCTTTTTCAATCCCTCGGGATGCGTCGTGGTGATTCGTTTGCCGCCCGTTTCGGTGGTCTCGACGTGTTGTTTCATGCGCGCTGTGAAGTCGGCCAGGATGTCGAATCGCTGCCCGTCTTGTGCGACTAGACCGTGCCAGGTGGTTCCGCGCGTGCCGTCGCCCTTGCGTGCCTCCAAGCAGTGGATGGCGTACTCGAACTGCTTCGAGAGGGGGTCGTCAGCCCACCGGCCACACAGGTTGTTGTGGTCGCAGCAAAGGAGGGTCGTCGTGGCTAAGCGCCCTCCGATGCCCGAAGCGAGCACGTGCTCAAGAGATCCCGTAGGCTGATCGCAGTACAGGCAGGCAGCCAGGTCGGCCACTTAGGGCCCGGGCTTGATGCCGAGTTCCTGCATGAGAGAGTTAAGCGCGTCGTCTCGCGCCGTCTCGCGGTCCTTGCGCCTCATGACGACATGCTCTTTGGGTCTGTCTTCACCGCCGACGTCCTCGCTATTTATTACAGCGATGAACTTGTCGTTTGCCCCACCGTTCATGTCTTCTCCAATGGTGAGTACGTAGCGGCGATGCCGTCGGTAAGCACCTTCTTCACGGTCAAGGACGAGATCGTAGAGTGCTCCGGGAACGATTTCTCGCACTCGCTCGAAACTCTGGAACGCCAAGGTCAACCCGCCTCTCTCGCGTTTGGGGGAAGCGGCTTTTGATCGCGCCTGCTCGACGGTCCTCTCCAGGGCCGGGGCCAAGCGTACGAGCGTCAGGGCACGAGCTACAGCGTCTCGGAGAGCAGCCTCGTCGATGTACTCGTCATCGCCAGCGGCGAAGACGGGGCCTGTGTAGTACGGGTCGCAGCCCTCACGTACCATGTAGGACCAGGTCTCTGCAATCAGTTCCTCTGGGATGATGGCGAGCGGAATGGTCGTGCCGAACACCATGCGGAACCGGCCAAGGAAGCGGTCCGGCCCCACGACGCTCCCGGTCGATAGCATGGAACCATAGTCGATGCGAAGGACGTCGCCAAGGCCGAGATGTTGGCACCACCGCAGCACGAGCCGTTGCTTTCGAGGGAGCAGGTGGCGGACGGAGCGCTCCCATCCGGTGTCTGTCAGCCTCAACAAATTCGAAGGTGTCATGCCGGCGTCGCGTAGCTCCGGCCGCGCGAACTGTATTGAGTTTCACCCCGACTGTGTTGGGTTTTGAACCGGCCGATCTGTATTGAATACTCCATCGCATGTCGGCCGGCGCGAGGTTCACCAGCAGACGCCCCGGCGGAAAGCCGAAGCCGGAGTTGACGATCGCGGCGCGGACGCGCTCGCGCGACTCGTTCAGCGCGCGGTCGGCGAGCCCGACGATCGCGAAGACGGGGACGCCCGCGGCGGAGTCGGTCTCCACGCGCACGACGTGCGCGTCGATTCCGGCGAGCGCAGCGGAAAAGGCGAGAGCAAGCACACTCGCCCATCACGCGACGTTCCAACGCCGACAAGACCCCCGGGACAGCGGGCGTGCACGTCGTTGCGTCGCGTGGAAACGCGAGCGAGCCATGTCACGACCGGCGTTAAGAGTTCACCTCCGGGGACGGCCTCGCCGGGGTGGATGCCGAAAAGAAGCCTGTTGTGAGAAGGGTGCCTATGGGAGCTCGGTTCCGTTTCGCGCTGCTCGTGCTCGCCGCACTGGCGGTCGGCTGCGGCGGCGGCGGAGGCGGGGGCGGCACGACGGGTGCCGGCGGCCCCCCGCCGACCGCGACGCCGAGCACCACTCCCACGACACCCTCGCCGACGGCGAGCTCGGCGCCCGCGTTCTCCAGCAGCGTCACGCAGCTGTACACCGGGGCGGCGGAGACGGTGTTCCTCGGCGCGAACTTCGGCAGCACGGTCCTCTCGAACGCGAACGGCTCCGTCGCGGCGAACACCTCGGTGACGATCTCGACGAGCTACTCGCCGCTGCCGGGCTTCCGTGCCCTTCAGAGCGTCCGCCGCACCTCGGCGACCTGGACCAGCCTGAAGCCGCTTGTCTACATCACGATGACGTTCAACTCGAGCGTCACGCTCTCGGCGCTGCCGGGCTTCTCCGTCTCGCTGCCGTCGGCGCCGACGATGCCACTGTTCCTCGCGTACGATGACGGGAACGGCTGGCACATGAACGTCGCGGGCCAGGGGACGGTCGCGTTCAGCAACGTCCAGTTCCCTTCGGTCGGCGGGTCCTATGCGTTCGCGGCCGGCGTCCCGTACGACTTCGTGGTCTACGGCGATCCGGCGGCCCCGCCGTCGCCGACGCCCTCGCCGACGCCGAGCCCGACTCCGACCCCGCCGGCGCCGGCGACGCCCTCGCCGACCCCGACGCCGTCACCCACCCCCACGCCGTCGCCGACCCCTTCGCCGACGCCGGTCCCGGTCGCCGGGAAGCTGGTGATCAGCCCGACGACGCTCCAAGTGGCGCCCAGCGGCAGCGCGAGCTTCTTGATCCAGGACTACCTGGCCGACGGCTCGCCCTACACCGGAACGTTCACCAAGACGCAGGACACGTGCAGCGGATACGCCACCACCGACTTCAACCCGAACGCGACCGGCCCGGCCGTCTCGGTGAAGGTCACCGGCGGCAACGTCGGCGGCGGCTGCACGCTCACGTTCACCGATCATCGCGACGGCAGCGCGAACCAAGGGCCGCCGCAGTCGGCGTTCGTGAACGTGAACAACAACGCGGGCGGGCTCGGCATCAACGGCAGGCGGCGCTCGACGCCGTAGCCCGGACGCGCGAGCGCGAAGGCCATCTCCACACGGTACACAGGTGTGACTCGCGATACTGTGGATAATCGCCGTGCGCGCGCTGGGGATGTACGGATTCGTCGCGAGATGTTCCGTGCGGGCGAACGGAACGGAAACGCTTGCCTCGATACCACGACGGTTTTGAGAACTTTTCTCAACTGAGTGGCATTCCGGGCGGCCAGTCCCGCTCGCAGGGGTTCCCGCGCCGGTCCCCGCATCCGGTCCGACGGTATGAAGAAGACCCTCGTCCTCGCGTGCGCGGCAGCGCTGGCGTTCGCCGGCTGCACGAAGTCGTCCGACACGTCGGCCTCGTCGACGACGACCACCACGACCGCGTCCTCGTCCAGCGCGCCGGCGGCTTCCGGCGGCAAGACGATCGGCGTCTCGATCCAGAATCGCGAGGCCCAGTTCTATCAGGACATGGAGCGCGGGATGAAGGACGAGGCGGCCAAGTACGGCTACACCGTCAACGTCGTCGACGCCGCGCGCGACAACGCGAAGCAGCAAAGCCAAGTCGAGGACTTCATCTCGCAGAAGGTCGCCGCGATCGTCCTCACGCCGTACGACTCGCAGGCGATTGGGAGCGCGATCGTCGAGGCGAACAAGGCGAACATCCCGGTCTTCACCGCCGACATCGCGAACGCGTCCAAGAGCGGCACGGTCGTCTCGCACATCGCGAGCGACAACGTGCAGGGCGGCGCGCAGGCCGGCAAGCTGATGTGCGCCGCGATCCCGGGCCACGTCGGCACGATCGCGATCATCGACGAGCCCGAGGTGACCTCGGTGCAGGACCGCGTCAAAGGCTTCAAGCAGGCGATCGCGCAGAGCTGCCCCGGCGTGACGATCGTGTCCGACATCGACGGCGGCGGCGAGCGCGCGAAGGCGTCGTCCGCGATGGACGACATCCTGCAGTCGCACAAGGATCTGAAGGGCGTCTTCGGGATCAACGACGACTCCGCGCTCGGCGCGGCGAAGTCGGTCCAGGCGGCGGGGCTGCAAGGAAAGATCGCGGTGGTCGGCTACGA
Organism: Candidatus Elarobacter sp.; assembly: GCA_036264835.1. Lineage (GTDB taxonomy): Bacteria > Vulcanimicrobiota > Vulcanimicrobiia > Vulcanimicrobiales > Vulcanimicrobiaceae > Vulcanimicrobium. The sequence continues at coordinate 32,063 of DATAQE010000164.1, read as the reverse complement.
CGCGCAGCCCGAGGCGCGCACGGCGATCGCGAACGGCATGATGTACGGCGACGCGATCCAGCACCCCGACCAGATCGGCGCGAAGACGATCGACGCGATCCACGACTATTTCAGCGGCAAGAAACCGCCGGCTAAGATCGCCGTCGCCGTCGGCACGTTCACCAAGGCCGACGCCGGCAAGTAGAGCGGCGTGACGGTCGCGGCGCGGGCTGCGCCGTTGCTTCGCATGGCGGGGATCGTGAAGACGTTCCCCGGCGTGCGCGCGCTCGACGGCGTCTCGTTCGACGTGAACGCCGGTGAGGTGCACGCGCTGGTCGGCGAGAACGGCGCGGGCAAGTCGACGCTGATGAAGATCCTCGCCGGGGCGCAGCCCGCCGACGGCGGCACGATCGAGATCGAGGGCAAGCCGGTGGTGATTGACGGCCCGCGCACGGCGGAGCGGCTCGGGATCGGGATGATCTACCAGGAGTTCAACCTGGTTCCCGATCTCGGCGTGATCGAGAACGTCGTGCTCGGCGTCGAGCCGCGGCGCGGGATCTTCCTCGACAAGGCCGCTGCGGCGAACGAGGCGGCGAAGGTGATGGGCGAGCTCGGGATCGCGCTGCCGGTCGACCGCCCGGCGCGGCGGCTCTCGGTGGCGGAACAGCAGCTGACCGAGATCGCGAAGTGCCTGGTTCGCCACGCGCGGCTGATCGTGATGGACGAGCCGACCGCCGCGCTGACCGATCGCGAGATCTTGGCGCTCTTCGCGCTGATCGGCAAGCTGAAGGCGCAGAACGTCGCATTCGTCTACATCTCGCACCGGCTCGAGGAGCTGCCGCGGATCGCCGACCGCATCACGGTGCTGCGCGACGGCCGCGCGATCGAGACGCGCCCGGCGGCGGAGATGCCGCAGGATGAGGTGATCCGGCTGATGGTTGGGCGCTCACTCGACGCGCATTTCCCCGAGCTGCCGCCGGTCGCGGTGGTGCCCCCTGATGCCCCAGCCGTGCTGTCGGTGCGCGGGCTGAGCGCCGCGAGCGGCGTGCGCGTGAGCGACGTCTCGTTCGACGTGCACGCCGGCGAGATCGTCGGGCTCGCCGGCCTGGTCGGCGCCGGACGGACGGAGATCGTGCGCGCGATCGCCGGCGCCGACGTGCCGACGCACGGCGAGGTTCGCGTCGACGGCGCGCGGATCGTCGTGCGCTCGCCGCGCAGCGCGATCCGCGCCGGCGTCGCACTGATCACGGAGGACCGTAAGGCGCAGGGCCTCGTCCTCGGGATGACGGTGCGCGAGAACACGACGCTCGCGCACCTCGGCCAGTTCCTGCGTGGGACGTTCATCGACCGCGCCGCTGAGACGAGCGCGACGAACACCGAGATCGCCGAGCTGCGGATCCGCACGCCCTCGGCGGAGCAGACAGTGCGGAACCTGTCCGGCGGAAACCAGCAGAAGGTCGTGCTTTCGAAATGGTTGATCGGGCGTGCGCGCGTCTTCTTGTTCGATGAGCCGACGCGCGGGATCGACGTCGGTGCAAAGGCTGAGATCTACGGGCTGATGGCCGAGCTGTTGCGGCACGGCGCCGCGATCGTGATGGTCTCGAGCGAGCTGCCTGAAGTCCTCGGGATGTCGCACCGGGTGCTGGTCGTGCGCGAGGGCCGCATCGCGGCGGAGTTCTCGCGTGCCGATGCGACGCCCGACAAGGTGATCGCCGTCGCGACGGGGGTGGCGGCGTGAGCGAGCCCAGTCCGAACGCGTCCGAAGCGACCGTCAAGGCAGTGATGGACGCGCGCGCCGGTGCGGTGGAAGCGCGCAAGCGCCGGGCGGGGGTGATACGCACCGTCGGAGCTGTGATCGGGTTCGTCGTCGTGGTGCTGCTGGTCAACGCCCTCGCGCACGGGGACTTCCTCGCGCCCGGCAACATCAGCAACGTCCTGCGGCAGATCGCGGTCAATGCGATTTTGGCGGTCGGCCAGACGTTCGTGATCATCACGGCCGGGATCGATCTGTCGGTGGGTTCGCTCATCGGGCTCACCGGCGTGGTGATGACGCTGGTGGCGAACGCGCTGCACATCGGAGGGCCGGCGGCGTTCGTCGTCACGGTCCTCGTCGGGATCGCGGTTGGGTGTGCGGCCGGCTGGATCAACGCGCTCCCGGTCGTGCGGCTGAACCTCCCGCCGTTCATCACCACGCTCGCCATGATGCAGATCGCGCGCGGGCTCGCGCTGATCCTCGCGCACGGCCAGCCGATCCCGCTGACGAACCCCGATCCGTTCACCTGGATCGGGACGGGTTACGTGCTCTCCGGGATCCCGGGTTCTCCGGGGATCTCATGGCAGGTGGTCGTGATGGCGGTCGTGCTGATCGTGTTCGGCGTGCTGCTCGGTCGCACGGCGTTCGGTCGCTACGTGCTCGCGCTCGGCGGCAACGAAGAAGCGGCGCGGCTAGCCGGGATCGACACGCGCACGGTCAAGACGCTCGTCTACGTGATCTCGGGCGGCTGCGCCGCGGTCGGCGGCCTGCTCCTGATGGCCCGCTTCAACTCCGGCAACCCGGTGAACGGCCAAGGCGCCGAGCTCCAGTGCATCGCCGCCGTCGTCGTGGGCGGCACGTCGCTGATGGGCGGCCGCGGCACGATCATTGGCACGTTCTTCGGCGCCCTGCTCATCGGCGTCCTCAACAACGTGATGAACCTGCTCAACATCGAATCTTATACGCAGCAGATCGTCCTTGGCGCGGTTATCTTGCTCGCTGTCGTGCTCGACGAGTTGCGGAAGCGGTATCTGGCGGCGCATTGAGTCGCTCAGCGCCTAGGAATGTCATAGAACTCGAGCTTCGTGTGCAGCTTCGCGTCAGCAGTCGCGTAGCAGTGATGCCATCCGAAGTCTCCTTCAATGAAAACGTCGTAGAAGGGATAATATGGGGACACGGCTTCACGGCAAGGACGCCAATACGGCATTGAAAGCGTGTAATGGAAGTCCTGGAGAATTCGCCGCGATCCGTCGAAGTCGAGAGTCGAAAGGGCTAGTTGCGCATGCATCTCGGCGGGACTAAGGATACGATGGAAATCGCCCGGTTCGGAGACCGTCACTCCAAGCAATGCACCATCGCCTGCCGCTAACCGCGCCTGCCCGACGTTGGTTCCGTTTCGGCTCAATGTAACAAAGTACGCGTCTCTCAAAGGTCCCACGAAGGACGTCGCCATAGCGTCCTTCAGCAAGTCGCTCAAGGGCCCTTCGCTATCTAGTCGATTAGCTTGGATGCCCCTCATCGCCTGACGCAACGGGTCGAACGATATATTGCGCGCCAATCCATGATGGGTCGGTTTGGCGAGCCACTGCTCTACGACAGCGTTCGGGACAACACTGTTATAGACCCCGTCGAATCGCCGGAACTGAAATTCCCAGTCCGCCAGGCTTACGAACTCATGAAGTGGACCAAAGTTCGGGCCGTGGCCGCAGCGATCGCCGTCGAAGTGCACGAATGGACCCTGGTCCCGGGGTGAGATGGGGCTGTGGATAAAAAAGCCTAGCACATTGTACGAATGGCCCGGGCGCGGGACGATGTCTGTGACGACACCTCGGACGACGACCCAGTGGTTGCCGTGGAAATACTCTACGGCCACGGGTGCGGACCTATCGTACAATGCGCGAACGATAACATCGTTGGCTTCATCCACCGAACATTTTGAGTCGACGTTGAAATCCAAGCGTAGTTCGGGTGGGACGTTCATGTTGAGAGCGTCAGCGACGGTTTTCGGAGGACCATTAGACGTAGAACTCGTCGGAATCTGCTGTCGCAGGCGCTCCTGTGGGAGCGGCTCAGTGCGAGGGGAGAGATAATGCAACATCATCATTGCGGTCGCCGGCCCGCAATCCGTGTCTATGTCTTGCATATGATAGTGGACGTCGAGGCTCTTGACGACGGGATCGTCGGGCATCATCGGGAAAGAGCTTTCCGAGGCGTCACGGCACGTTTACGGAACCGATCGGTCCTGAAACCGAATCGAGTTTGGGCCACTTTACGCGTGCCAACGTGATGTCCCTAAAATTTGGATTTTCGGCAATCTTTGCGAGGGGGACGCTCACGAAATAACCCCTCGGCTCGTGCGTAGTGAGATCTGGTCCGACGATGATGAGTCCCAGCGTCGGGATGTTATTGGGGTCATCCTGCGTCGACTTCGGCTTGGACTTTGCGCGTGCTCGTTGAAGCAGTACTTGCGGAATTTCATTGTCATTGTCAAGAACGAGTGCCGCGCTCTTCATATCGCCGGCGAAGCTCAAGTACGGCATAAGCTTTTTCCCGGAATACTGGCCGGTTGGGAGTCCACTTGTCCACTTAATAGGATGGTTGACCTCATTAATAATGACGTTCACCGCAACGCTCTTGATCGTTCCCACGCCGGGAAAATTGAATTCGTTTGGAGGATTCTGGTTGAACTCGATTACGACCATAGTCTTGTCGTTTGTGTCGGGATTGATATGGCAGTATAATGTGGACCCGTCATATTGGTCAATGGTCCCGTCGCGCTTTGGGTCGCTCGAGGCGTCGGCGCCGAAGTTTTTCAGCGTCACGTTCGATATCGCGATAATATTCGGCATTCGAAAAGTTCCTCAGTAACGGAGGAGATAGGTTGTAATAACGTTTTATTACGTCGTCGCGAATCGTTCCGTAACGCTCTGCGCGATCTCCGCTGCATGTTCGGCGATCACTTTCAGCGCTACGTTGTCCCGTTGAACCTGCGTGCACGCTTGGCAGATGGATTTGCCGGGGTTCAAACGATATCCGGGAACATAACGAGCTACGAAGTCGGCGATTCCCGCTGGCCCCGAGACATGAAGCCATATCTGAAGAAGTCGGTTCGGCGCGTTGCGTAAGGCCTCGTCGAGCGATGAGGCCGAGACGGAGCCGATCGTGAGCGCGGGTAGCTGCTCCATCGGAAAGCCACAACACGCCGTCAGCGTCTGAGTCGGTGTGACCGATATGACGTTCATGATTTGCGCACATCCGTCGCTCACTGCTGCATCTGGGCCCTTGAACGTGCGGTGCGATAACTCAGCGGTTCCGCGCCCCCCGGCATCCGGGATCCAAGGTGCAAGCGTAAGGTAAACGGCGCCAGATGCGATTTCGTCCGCGAGCTTTTCGCGAAGGATCGTCTCATCGAACGTCGACTGATCAAACGCTTCAATAGAAATCCGGGTCGCTATTCTGGCCTTGGCAGCTGCCTGCGCTGCATGGACAATGGGATCGACCGCAATAAACCGCTGATGGAATGTTCCGGTCGAGAGCATCATCTCGTCGAGTCCTGCGTTTGCCAACGCGTGTACTCGTTCGCGCGCTGCTTTCTCGTTCACGGCCCAATACCCGTTCGTTACGACTCGCGTTCCGAATTCGAGCTCATGCGCGTGGGCGATCAATGCGTCCAGATCTTGACCGAGCAAAAAGCACTCGCCGCCGGTGAAGACGATGCGCTCGATCGACGGGATGCGTTTTGCTTCGTCGATCAGGCCGTGGATGCGTTCGATCGGGATCGCGTCTTTGGCGCGTGGGCTTGCGCCGACGCAGCAGTGGTCGCAGGCGGCGGTGCAGCGGCGCGTCGTCAGGATCGAGAGCACCCGCGGGCGGATGAACATCTCGCGCTACCGCGCGACCTCGAAGTCCGCGTGGTCGGCGCCGAGCGTCGCGTCGTCGGTCAGCAGGCAGTCCACCGGACCCTGCATCTCGTCGCCCGACTGGCCGCGCTCCGGAGCGATGTACAGCACGATCCGCTTCCCCCGCGTGTACGGCATCGAGATCGGTACCGTGCCGTAGTGGACTCCGTCGAAGACAAACGTGATCGACTGGAGCACGTCCGCGGAACGCGGTATCTCGCGCCGCCTTCGACTGGCAAGCTCGGTTACCTTTGCAGGTTCGGCCGGCGGCAGCGCCGGTCGCGTCTGATCAGTCATCGCGCCCTCCCCCGTGGGTCTCCACGAGTCTGCGCGCACGCCGTTACAGGCCGGTTACCGGAGCGCTATGCCGCCAGCTTCCGGCGCTCCCAGTCGCCGCCGCGGAATCGTACCGTCGTGATCGCATCGCGCACCAGCCACGCCGCGGTCCAGCCGAACGGGACCGCCCAGAGGCCGAGGTGCAAGACGCGAATCCCTGTCGTGATACCTGCGAGCGCCACCGCGGTCATCACGATCCCCATCACCATCACGAAGCGCGTGTCGCCCGCGCCGCGAATCGGCGCGAGGACGGTCATCGCGTAGCCCTTGAGCGGCAGCGTCACGAAGACGTGCACCGCGAGCGGCGCCGCGGCGAGCGTCGCGAGCGCGGGGTTCAGCGTGCAGAGCGCCGCGAGCGGCCAGGCGAGCGCGGCGACGACCGCGCCGACGCCCAGGCAGACCAGCACGGCGAGCCGCGTCGCTTCGCGCTCGAACGCCTTCGCGCCGGCGTAGTCGCGAGCGCCGATGCGCTGGCCGAGCACGATCTCCGAGGCGTCGCCGAGCGCGCCCGGCAGCGCCCAGGTGATGTCGCTGACGATCGAGAGCGCGCGGAACGCGGCGACGGGCTGCGTCCCCGACGGCGCGAGCAGCGCGACGATCACCGGATCCGGCGCCATCTGCAGCGTCAGGAAGACGAACTCCGGCCAGCTGATCGACGCCGTCAGCCGCGCCAGCGACCAGTCGATGCGGCGCGAGGCGAAGACGCCGAGCTCCGGGCGGCGTCGCGTCTTCCACACCATGTACGCCACCCCGACGATCTCCGCGACGAGCGACGAGACGCCCGCACCGGTCAGCCCGAACGGATGTCCCGTCCCGAAGCCCAGCGCGAGCACGAAGACCAGCGGCACGTGCACCGCGTTGATCGCCAGCAGCAGGTTGAGCGTCGGCCGTGAGTCGCCGGCCGCGGCGAAGGCGACCGCGAGCAACCCGCTCAGCACCATCGGGATCAGGCACGCGCACCGCAGCATCAGGTAATATCCGGCAGCGTCCGCGGGCGCGCCGGCGGGCAGGATCGCGTGCATCAGCGGCTTGGCGGCGACCAGCGAGAGGAGCACCGCCGCGACCGCGATCGCGAGCGGCGCGATCACCGCCGCGCGGACGATCGCGCCGAAGCGCTCGCTCTGTCCCGCCCCGATCGCCTGCGCGCCGGCGATCCTCAGGCCGCTGCCGAAGCCGATGATCCCGATCCCGAGCACCATGAAGACGCCGGTCGCACCGGTGATCCCGGCGAGCGCCGCCGTTCCGAGCGCGCCGATCGCGATCGTGTCGACGATCCCCAGCAGCTGGTCGCTCATCAGCGCGAGCACGTTCGGCGTCGCGAGGCGCCGCAGCGCCGCGCCGGCGTCGCGGTGCTCGATGGCGTCGATCGTTCCCACGCGCGCGGGTCAGCGAGTCCGGATCAGCGTCCGCTGCAGCGTGTAGAGAAGACGCTCGCCCTCTTCCAGCTCTTTGAGCATCCCGCGGCCGCGGAACGACGGCAGCGCATCGGACAAGATATCGACCGCCTCGGAGAGCTCGCGCCGGTTCGTCAGTGCGCCCTCGTTCTCACCCTCGCTCGTTTTCTGAAGCACCATCGTCGCGTACTTGAGCGCCGTCTTGGCACGCTCGAGCTCGTTCTTCGCGTCCGTGAACGCCTTCAGCGCCGCACGGTACGCGCGCGCCGCCTCCGCGTAGTCGCGCTTGCGCGTGGCGAGCATCCCCGCCAGCGTCTCGGAGTAGCCGATGTCGACCGCCTTCGAGCGCCCGAACGTCCGCGCCAGCATTTCGCGCGCATCCGCCTCCACCGAGGCGCGCGAGGGATGCTCGCGCGCGGTGGTCTGGCGCGCGCGAGCCGGCGTCGGCTGCTGCATCGCCGCGTCCGTGGGCTCGACCGGGCCGGTCACGAGCGCGCGCAGCTCGGCGACGACCTCGTCCGCCGTCTGGTACCGCTTGTCCGGCTCTTTCTCGAGCAGGCGCAGGATGATCCGCTCGATCTGCACCGGCACGGCGCGGTTCAGCGCGCGCGGCGGCTGCGGCGGCTCGTTCACGTGCGCGAAGATCACCGCGACGAGGTCGTCGCTCTCGTTCTTGAAGGGCAGCGTCCCGGTGAACGTCTCGTAGAGCATCACGCCGACCGAGTACAGATCGCTCCGCGCGTCCGCGACCTTCCCGAGAAACCGTTCCGGCGGCAAATACGCGATCGTCCCGACGATCTCGCCGGCGCTCGTCGCGCTCGACATGTCGCTCGTCCGGCGCGCCAGCCCGAAGTCCATCACCTTCACGTGACCGCTCGCAAGCACCATCACGTTCGCCGGCTTCACGTCGCGGTGCACGACGCCCATGTCGTGCGCGTACTGCAGCGCTTCGAGGATCTCGATGTACTGGCGGATCGCGGCGTGCACCGTCAGCTCGTGCGCCGGGACGGTCCCTAGCGTGCGTCCGTCGACCAGCTCCATCACGATGAACGACCAGCCGTCGTCGCGCCCCGCGTCGTACACCGCGACCACGTTGGTATGGTTGAGCCGCGCCATCGAGCGCGCCTCGCGCAGGAAGCGGTCGCGCTCGCCGTCGTCACGCTCGGTGAGGACCTTGATCGCGACGGCACGGTCGAGGACGACGTCCTCGCCGCGGTACACGTCCGCCATCCCGCCGCGCCCGATCAGCGCATCGGCGCGGTAGCGCCCGGCGAGCGTCTTTCCGGCCAGCGTGTTCACGCGAACGCCCCGCGGTGCAGCCGCGCGCGGCCGCGGTCGAACGTCACGACGTCGAAGCGCGCGCGGGCGCGCGGCGCGGCGATCTGCAGCCAGTCGCTCGCGACCGCGCGCAGCGTCGCGCGCTTGCGCGCGTCGACCGCGCGCGCGGCGCTGCCGAACGACGCGCTCGCGCGCGCCTTCACCTCGACGAAGACGACCGTCTCGCCGTCGCGCGCGATGATGTCGATCTCGCCGCCCGGAAGGCGCACGTTGCGGCCGACGATGCGGTACCCGTGCGCCTCGAGCAGCGCCGCGGCCGCGTCCTCGCCGGCGCGCCCGCGCTCGGCGCGGTTCACGTCGCGAACGCCTCGGTCTCGCCGAACGCCGCCTGCTCGTCCGCGACGAACTGCTCCATCCCCGGCAGCGCGTCCCAAGCCGCGCGCACGCGCCAGAACGCACGCCGGTGCTCGGCGCATGGCCCGTGCGCGTTCAGCGCGGCGATGTGCTGCGGCGACGCATAGCCCTTGTGCTGGTTGAAGCCGTACTGCGGATACGTCTCGTGGAGCGCGACGAGCAACCCGTCGCGGTGCACCTTCGCGACGATCGACGCCGCCGCGACCGTGGCGCACTTCGCGTCGCCCTTGATCACCGGCTCCTGCGGCCCGCTCCACGACTTGATCCGCACCGCGTCGGTCAGCAGGTACTCGGGCGGGACCTGCAGCGCCGCGAGCGCGCGCTCCATCGCGAGGATCGAGGCCCAATAGATGTTCAGCCGGTCGATCTCCTCGACGCAGGCCTCGCCGACCGCCCAGGCGACGCACTTCGCCTTGATCTCGACCGCGAGCGACTCGCGCATCTCCGGGAGCACCTGCTTCGAGTCGTTCAGCCCCTTGAGCTTGAGCGGCCCGTCGGTCACCACGCACGCCGCGACCACAGGCCCGGCGAGCGGTCCGCGGCCGACCTCGTCGATCCCGCCGACCAACAGAAAACCCGACGCCCGCGCACGCTCCTCGTACGCGTGCAGCCTCTCCAGGCGGCGGCGTTCGCGCTCGGCGGCGTTGCGCTTCTTGCGGCGCGCGGCTTCCTTCGTCGCCATCAGGCCGCGGGCTCCGGCCGCTCGAACGTGACCCGCCCGAACTTCCCGTCGTTGAAGTCCTTCAAGAACGCACCGGCCGCGTTGTGCAAGTCCACCTCACCGCTCCGCCGCGCGAAGCCGCGCGCACGTGCGAACGTCTCGAGATCCGGCACCGCGAGCTGCGGCCGGTGCGCGTGAGCCCACGCGACGAAGTGCCCGACGACTTCCTCGGGATCGAAGCGCTCGCGCGGCAGCGCGCCGGTCAGGGCGAGCTGCCACTGCGCCTCCGGCGTCGCGATCTTCGGGACCAGAATCCCCGGCGTGTCCATCACTTCGAGTTTCGGCTGTACGCGGAACCATTGCAGCGAGCGCGTCACCCCGGCTTTGTCCTCGGTCTTCGCCGCGGTGCGCCGGAGAAGTCCGTTGATGATGCTCGATTTGCCGGTGTTCGGGATGCCCACGACCATCGCCCGCGTCGCGCCGCGCCCGGACGCCGCCTCTCCGAGCGCCGCGCTCACGCGCTTCACCGAAGTTTGATCCTTGCCGTTGACCGCCACCGCGGTCCGGCCGCCGCGCTCGTACCACGCCAGCCAGTCACGCGTCGCGTGCGGGTCGGCAAGGTCCTCGCGCCCGAGGACGACGATCCGCGGCTTGTGCGGGGCGAGCCGGTCGAGCGCCGGGTTCGACGACGCGCGCGGCAGCCGCGCGTCCAGCACCTCGATCAGCACGTCGACGATGCGCAGCCGCTCCCCGAGCTTGCGCATCGCCTGCGCCATGTGGCCGGGATACCACTGGATCTCCGCGTTCAGGAGATCGGGCATCAGAGGCGGCGCGGCGGCCAGATGCCGACCAGCGCTTTCCCGACGATGTCGGAGTCGTGCAGGACGCCCCAGTTGCGCGAGTCGTCGCTCTCCGCGCGGTTGTCGCCCAGCACGTAGTACGCGTGCGGCGGGACGAGCACCGCCGGCGCGCTGCGCCGGTCGCGGAACTGCACGTACGGCTCGACGAGCTCGCGGCCGTCGACGATCACCGCGCCGTCGCGCACTTCGACGCGCTCCCCGGGGAGCGCGACGACGCGCTTGATGTACGTCTCGGCCGTCGGCGCGTCGTGGCGGAAGGCGATCACGTCGCCGCGCCGCACCGTCCCGAAGCGGTACGCGAGCGTGTTGATCAAGACGATCTCCCCGGCCCGGACGCGCGGCTCCATCGAGAGGCCGTCCACGGGGGACGTCCGCATGAAGAACGCCGTCGCGATCAGCAGCAGCACCAGGCCCTGCGCCGAGAGCGAAACGACCGTCCGCGTCTTCGCCACGGAACGGTCTCTTCGCGACGGCTAGCGGAGAATCCTAATCCGGTTCAGCGGCCAGAACAGCAGGAAGGCGTGGCCGGTGAACGAGGCCTTCTCGCCTTTGCGCGGGCCGTTCATGAACGTGCCGCCGAGCTGCGCGAAGCCCCAGATGTGCGAGTCTTCCGAGTTGTTGCGGTTGTCGCCCATCATCATGTAGCAGCCGTCCGGGATGCGGTCGGGCGCGCTCCACTTGTCCTTCGGCGGGACGTTCGCCATCGCGGGGTCGAGCGGCGAGCCGTCGACGTAGATCCCGTAGTTCTTGATCTCGAGCTCGTAGCGCGGCTTGTCGGCGATGTACGGCTCGACGAGCGCGACGCCGTTGCGGTAGACCACGCCGTTGTGGACGCGGATGTTGTCGCCCGGGAGCCCGATCGTGCGTTTGATGAAGTCGTTGGGGCTCGGCGTCGGCGGCGGGAAGACGACGATGTCGCCTTCGTGCGGCTTGGTGAAGCGGTACTCGAACTCGTTCACGAGCAGCACGTCGCTGATCTGGAGCGTCGGCTCCATCGACCCGCTCGGGATGAAGAACGTCCGCACCACGAACGTGATGAGGAACAGCGCGACCAGCCCGGCGACGATGAACGCGTCGAGGTACTCGCGCACGACGGTGCGGACCGAGGCGCCTTTGCTCGGCTCGCCGGCGCCCGCGACGACGGGCGTCTCTGGGCGAATGCTGATGGCGACGCGCACGATCGCGAACACTGCGATCAGCGCGAGAAGCTCGAGGGGGGTCACGAATGAGACCGCGCTACTTGGCGGTCTTCCGCTCCTTGATACGAGCCGCTTTCCCGACCTTCTCGCTCAAGTAGTAGAGGCGCGCGCGCCGCACGATGCCGCGCTTCGAGACCTCGATGCGGTCGAGGCGGGGGCTGTGCAGCAGGAACGAGCGCTCGACGCCGACGCCGTGCGCGACGCGGCGGACCGTGATCGTCTCACCGAGGCCGCCGCCCTTGCGGACCGTCACCACGCCCTCGAACATCTGGACGCGTTCTTTGCCGCCCTCGACGACCTTCGAGTAGACTTTGACGGTGTCGCCCGGACGGAAATCCGGGACGTTCGGCTTCTCCTGTTCCTTCTGGATCAGGTCGAGTACGTTCATGACAGCTCTCTGACGAACAGCGAAAACGCCGCGGAGGGCGGCGGGCAACCTCGGTAGTGTACCACGGACCCCCTACTCGGGCAAGGCGGGACCGTTTCGGGCGCTACCGGCACCGGCGTCGCCGCAGCGCTCCCCAAAGGCAACGAAGGCCTGCCTTGGCGATGTCGATCGCCAATGCCGCGAGAAGCGCGCAGCCGAGGGCTAATAAGACTTGTGCATTCAAGGGCATAGCTGGACTCCGCCGTCGATCGTCCCTCAAGCGCAAGCAGCTAGTCGCTGCCTATGCCTGCTACACCCCCGGTCACATGCGCGTACCGGATTGCGCCAAAAATGTTGCTCAGCCCGAGCTCTGTGTCGGCGGGGTCCGCTTGCGCGCGATCGCTCGGATGCGCGACTGCTCGCGGCGCCACTCGGCGATCTTCGCGTGGTCGCCGCTGAGGAGGACCGGCGGGACGTCGACGCCCCGAAACGCCGGCGGCCGAGTGTACGCGGGGTGGTCCACCGCGTCGGCGGCCCAGGACTCGCTCGCCACGGACTCGGGATCGATCGCTCCAGGGATCAGGCGAACGGTCGCGTCGAGAAACGCCATCGCGGCGATCTCGCCGCCGGTCAGGACGAACTCGCCGAGCGAGACTTCCTCGACGGGGTAGAGCGCGCGCAGGCGCTCGTCGACGCCTTCGTAGTGGCCGCAGATCAGGACCAGCCGGTCCAGTCGGGACCAATCGGCGGCGTCCGAATGGCGGAAGACCGGGCCGCTCGCCGACGTCAGGACGATCGTGCGGCGCTCGTCCGGTGGCGCTGCCGCGACGATCGCGTCCAGGATGCGGGCGAGGGGCTCGATGCGGAGCACCATCCCGGGGCCGCCGCCGTAGGGGCGCTCGTCGGCGCGCTCGCCGGGCTCGAGCGCGTCGAGGAGGTGGTGCATGCGGACGGTGATCAGGCCGTGCTCGACCGCGCGGCCGACGATCGAGAGCCCGATGACCGGCGCGAACATCTCCGGGAAGAGCGAGACGACGTCGACGTGCAAGACCCCCACGTGGCGTTCTTCGACCGACTGCGCCGTCTGGTCCCCGGCCGCGCGCCGTCGTCGCCATTCGAGCGCGGTGCCGCGGCGCTCGAACGCGGCCGGCTCGAGGCGGCCGAAGCGGCGTTCGAGGAGGCGCTGGCGCTGGCCACCGCACCGTCGGAGCTCGCGGCGGTCCGCAACAAGCGCGCGATCGTGGCGATCCGCCGCGGCGACCGCGAGCGCGCGGTCGCCGAGCTGATCCTCGCGCTGGACGCGGATGCGCGCAGCGCCGCGGCGATCACCACGATCGGCAACCTGCTGCTCGAAGACGGCGCGATCGCGGAGGCGATCGAGCACTACGAGTTCGCGCTGCTGGTCGACGACGCGTACGCGCCGGCGTACCACAACCTCGGCGTCGCGCTGCACCGCAGCGGGCGGCGCGGCGAGGCGGTGCGGATGCTGCGGAAGGCGACGCGCCTCGAGTCGCGCATGAAGCGGGCGTGACCGACAACGAGCAACTGCGCCTCAGCGCCGAGCTGATCGGCGTGATGCGTGCCGGCGTCACGCAGGCGCTCCGGCACGGCGCGGAGTTCGTCGCGCCGCCGCATCTGCTGCTGGGGCTGCTCGAGGATCGGGTGGTCGGTCCCGCGATCGACCCGCTCGTCCCCCGCGAGAACATCGAGCGCGCCGCCTCCGACGCGGCGAGGAAGCTGCCGGAGGTCGCCGAGCTCCCCGAAGGCCCGCTGCCGCCCGGCGCGCGCCCGCCGTTCCAGCGGTGCGACACCGTGGCGTTCCGCTCGCAGGACGGGACGCGCACGCTCTATCTCGACGGCGACGCGTATCACGTCTTCATCGAAGGCGCGCGCCGCGCGGACGAGGTCTACCGCCCGAAGCACCTCGTCTACGGGTTCACCGCCGAGGCGATCAAGGACCGCGACGTGCTCTCGCTCTTCGGCGCCGACCCGGAAGCCGTGACGAAAGCGGTCGACCCGCTCTAGCTCTTGGTCGTCGTCCCGATGATGTCGACTTGGGTGATGTCCTCGAGGTACTCGAAGAGCTGCGGGAGCGTGATCTTCTCGAGCTCGCTGCGCTCCTTGATCCCTTCGCCGTCCTCGCCTTCGTCGCGCAGGTAGCAGCGCGACTCGACGCCGCCCGCGCCCTCGCTCAGGAACGAGACGGCGAAGCCCTTTCCGAGCGTGTCGTCGTAGATGCGCATCGCCGCGGGGTTGAGGATCTCGATCGAGTGCGAGGCGTTGTTCGCGTCGAAGATCGTGATGGTGAGATAGTCGCGGTTAACGATCTCGATCGAGCCGACGACGAAGGTGTTCTTGGCGGAAAAGAACTCATGCCCGCGTTTGTTGCGCGAGCTCACTTCGTAGAACACGCGGTGAGCGACGAACCGGTTGAGGATCTTGCGGAGCGTGGCGATCGACGCCAGGGTCTCCGTCCGGTTGCCGCGGGTGTAGATGATCTTCAGGGCGGGAGGTCGCCTTCAGTGATCTCCGCCGAGGGCGGGGCATGACGCGTTGCACGGGACCGGGAAGAAACCCTCTGGATGCTCTCGATCCCCGACATGGCGCTCCTCGGCGCCGCCGCCCTCCTGCTCTTCGGTCCCGAACAGCTGCCGCGCGTCGCCCGCAAGGCGGGCAACGTCATGCGCGAGATCCAGAACACCTCGCAGTCCTTCATCCGCGAGATGGAGCGGGCCGCCGACGTCCAGGACGAGGCGGAGAAGAAGCCGTACGAGCCGCCGCCGTACGACCCGACACCGTACGACGCGACCGCCTACGAGGCGCCCTACGACGTCGCCCGCGACGAGCACGAACCGTACGAGCCGACGCTGCCGTTCGACGAGCCGAGCGCGGCCGGCGAGCCGGCCTCGGTCCACGACGTCCTCGGGCCCGAGGACGCGCCGACCGTCGCGATGGCGGCCGTCGAACCGCCCGCGCCCGACCCCGGACCGCCGGTCGGCGAGAAGCTCGCCGAGCCGCGGCCCGCGCTGCACCTCACCGAGCCGCCGCCGCACGGGAACGGTGCCGGAACCGAGGCCGCTTCACCCGCCGCACAGCCGGCGCCACAGGGCGATCACCCGGCTCACCTCTGAGCGCGTCTCCGCGTACGGCGGGACGCCGCGGTAGCGGTCGACCGCGCCGGCGCCCGCGTTGTACGCGGCGATCGCACGCGCGTAGCGCTCCGCGGGCGGCAGATCGCCGTAGCGCGCGAGCAGCCGCGCGAGATACACGACGGTCCCGTGGAGGTTCGCCTCGGCGTCGTCCGGGTCGACGCCGAGCCCGGCGGCCGTGCAGGGCATGAGCTGTCCGAGCCCGCGCGCGCCGGCCGGTGAGACCGCGCGCGCGTTCCAGGACGACTCGACCGCGACCAGCGCGACGACGAGCCGGGCGTCGACCCGGGCGGCGTCGGCCTCCGCGATCACGCGCGCCGCGAGGGAGCTCGCGCGCGCGGCGTCGAGGTTCGGGTCGAACGCCCTCAGCGCCGAGGCGTACGCGACGACCAGAGAAGCGGCGAGAGGGCCGAGCACACCAGCTTCGGTGCCCGCCCTCTCGGGAGTCTAGTTCGCGCTCGCGCGGCTAAAGGTTGAAGTTGCTGCGGAGCTCGTTGATGCGGGACTCGAGGACGCCGCGGACCTGGCGGTGGAGGCGCTCCTTCTGATCGTCGGGGAGGCGCTGGTAGACCAGGTAGCCGGCGGCCGAGATGATCCCGCCGAGGACCCCGACCAGGACGGTCCGTCCGGCCTCGGTGTTGTTCGCGGCGGAGCCGCCGGTGGTGCCGCTCTGGATCTCGCCGTTCAGGGGTTTGGTCGCGTCGCTGCTCATCGTGCGGTTCCTTTCGACGCCGGTGTACCCGAATCTCCCGCCGAAGGTTACTCGCTTCGCTCGCTTTCGCGAACGTAGCGGATCGCGCCGCGGTACTGCTTCGCGATCTGCTCGATCGCGAGCTCGGCGGTTGCGACGATCGCGTTCACGTCCTCGCGGTCGCGCGCGTCCGCGGGCCAGCGCATCAGCAGGTCGCCGCTGCGGCGGTGGCCGCTCACCGGGACGTGCGCGACGTCGGTTAAGCCGGCCCAAGCGGCTTGGAGGAGCGCCGAGACCGCCGCGCAGGCAACGTCCTCGCCCGGCTGCCCCTGCTCCGCGTGGCCCTTCGAAACGACGGAGGACAGCCGGTCGCGGCTGTCCCTCCGAAAACGAACCTCGAGCATCCTTCGACAGGCTCAGGATGACATGGGATCAGCTCAGGCTGATCTTGTCGATCCGGACCTCGGCGTAGCGCTGGCGGTGGCCGTTCAGCTTGCGGACGCGCTTCTTCGGCTTGTACTTGAAGACGAGGATCTTCTTGTCTTTGGCCTGGCGCAGGACCGTGCCGGTCACCGAGGCGCCGCTCACGACCGGAGTCCCGATCGTGACGTCGTCGCCGTTCGCGGCCAGGACGATGCGGTCGAACGTGACGGACGAGCCCACTTCGGTCTCGATGAGATCGGTCCGGATGACGTCGCCTTCGGACACGCGGAACTGCTTGCCGCCGGTCTCAACGATCGCGTACATAACCACGGAACATTATCATGCCGCCGGGTGGATCGTCAACGCGGGGAGTCGTGTCCAAGGGGACGTAGGCCCGTCCTCCCCCGACTCCCCTTCGAGGCAGACTCCGTGCGAACGACCGACCGGCCGGCTGAAGCGCCGCGCGCTTCCCTGCCCCTGACGCTGCGGCTCAACGGCCGCGACACGACCTTCGTGATCGAGCCGCAGGTCACGCTGCTCGACCTGCTGCGCGAGCGCGCGGGCCTGACCGGGACGAAGAAGGGCTGCGACCGCGGGCAGTGCGGCGCGTGCACCGTCCTGGTCGACGGCCGGCGAACGCTCTCGTGCCTGGCGCTCGCGCTCGTGCACGCCGGTGCCGACGTGACGACGATCGAGGGGCTCGCGGACGACGGCCAGCTGCACCCGATGCAGGCGGCGTTCGTCGAGCACGACGCGTTCCAGTGCGGGTTCTGCACCTCGGGGCAGATTCTCTCGGCGGTCGCGGTCGTCCGCGACGGCCGGGCGCGCAGTGAGGACGAGATCCGCGAGGCGATGAGCGGGAATCTGTGCCGCTGCGGCGCCTATCCGAACATCGTCGCGGCGATCGCCGCGGTGCAGGGAGCACGCTGATGCGCGGGTTCGAGTACGTCGTCGCCGACTCGCCGGCCGCGGCGCGCGCGCTCGCGGGCGAGGTCGAGGGCGCGCGGTTCTACGCCGGCGGGACGACGCTCGTCGATCTGATGAAGAGCGATGTCGAGCGGCCGCGGCGCGTGGTCGACATCTCGCGGCTGCCGCTAAGCGCGATCGAGCTGCGCGGTGAGGTCGTGCGGATCGGCGCGCTCGCGCGGAACAGTGACGTTGCGTACGACGCGACCGTCGCGGAGCGGTTCCCGGCGGTCTCCGAGGCGCTGCTCAGCGGCGCGTCGGGGCAGATCCGGAACGCGGCGACGATCGGCGGCAACCTGCTGCAGCGTACGCGGTGCACGTACTTCCGCGAGACGCGCTGGCGCTGCAACAAGCGCGAGCCGGGGAGCGGCTGCGACGCGCTCGACGGGTTCAACCGCGGACATGCGATTCTCGGGACGAGCGACGCGTGCATCGCGACGTATCCGGGCGATCTCGCGGTCGCGCTGTGCGCGCTCGATGCGCAGGTCGTGATCGACGGCGACGGCGGCGAGCGCACGATCCCGATCGAGGCGCTGTACGTGCAGCCCGGCGAGCGGCCCGACCGGGAGACCTCGCTCGCGCCCGGCGAGCTGATCGTCGCCGTCGAGCTGCGCGCGGAGCCGCTATACACGCGCTCGCATTATCTGAAGATTCGCGACCGGGCGTCGTTCGAGTTCGCGCTCGCGTCGGTCGCGTGCGCGGTTGCGGTCGACGGCGGGCGGATCGTCGGCGCGCGGCTCGCGCTCGGCGGCGTCGCGACGGTGCCGTGGCGCGCGCGCGAGGCGGAAGCGGCGCTCGCGGGCGCGGCGCCCGGTGAAGAGGCGTTCCGGCGCGCGGCGGAGCTCGCGCTCGCCGGCGCGCGAACGCGCGAGCACAACGCGTACAAGGTCGAGCTCGCGAAGCGCGCGGTCGTGCGCGCGCTGCGCACGGTGTGCGGAGGTGCGGCATGACGAGCGTCGCCGAACGGCCCGCGACGCGCGGATTCATCGGGCTGCCGGTCGACCGCGTCGACGGCCGCGCGAAAGTGACCGGCGAGGCACGCTATGCCGCCGACACGGCAATCGACGCGCCGCTGCACGCGGTGATCGTGCAGTCGACGATCGCCTCCGGCCGCATCACCGAGATCGACGAGAGCGCGGCGCGCGCCGTGCCGGGCGTCGTCGAAATTCTCACGTACCGCAACGCGCCGCGCGTGCCGGTGCTTCCGTTCGACTTCACCGCGCCGGTCTCCGAGCAGCTCGCGCCGCTGCAGGGCCCGGAGATCAAGTACGACGGTCAGCACGTCGCCGCGGTGGTCGGCACGACGTTCGAGGCCGCGCGCGAGGGTGCGGCGCTGCTGCGGATCCGGTACGAAAGCGCGACCGCCGAGTTCGACGCCGAAGCGGCGCGCGAGATCGAGTATCCGGAGCAATGGTTCGGCCACGAAGCGCAGACGCGCCGCGGCGATCCGGAGACGGCCTACGCGCGCAGCGAGGTTCGCCTCGATGCGACGTACGTGACGCCGATCGAGAACCACAATCCCCTCGAACCGTCGGTGACGGTCGCGGAGTGGCGCGACGGCGATCTGATCGTGCACGACTCGACGCAGTGGGTGCGCGGGACGCGCGCCGCGCTCGCGAAGCACTTCGATCTCGACGAGGAGCGGGTGCACGTGATCGCGCCGTTCCTCGGCGGCGGCTTCGGCTGCAAGGGCTTCTTCTGGCCGCATGCCGCGATCGCGGCGATGGCGGCGAAGCTGACGAACCGTCCGGTGAAGCTGGTGCTGACGCGCGAGCAGATGTTCACCTCGGTCGGGCACCGCATGGAGACGCGCCAGCGGCTGCGCATCGGCGCTTCGCGCGACGGGCGGCTCACCGCGCTGCTGCACGACACGCTCGGTGCGGCATCCCGCGTGTCGACCTTCGTTGAAGCGGCCGGCGGTGTGAGCGAGATGCTCTACGACGTTCCGAACGTCGCGGTCTCGCACCGGCTGGCGCGTCTCGACGTTCCCTCGGCGACCGCGATGCGAGCGCCAGGCGAGGCGCCGGGAAGCTTCGCGCTCGAGAGCGCGCTCGACGAGCTGGCGTACGCGTGCGGCGTCGATCCGCTGGAGATCCTGCGCCGTAACTATGCCGCCGTCGACCCGTCGAACGGTAAGCGGTTCTCCTCGAAGCATCTGCTCGCGTGCTACGAGCGCGGAGCGGAGGCGTTCGGCTGGAGCGACCGCCCGCGCGCGCCGCGCGCGATGCGCGACGGCGACGAGCTGATCGGCTGGGGCGTCGCGACCGCGACCTATCCCGCGCTGCGCTCGCCCGCCGAGGCGCGCGTCACGCTCGCCGCCGACGGAACGGTCGACGTCGCGAGCGCGACGCACGATCTCGGCACGGGGATGTACACGATCCTCGCGCAGATCGCCGCCGACGCGCTCGGCGTCGAGCCCGACGCGGTGCGGGTGCGGATCGGCGACTCGTCGTTCCCGAACGCGCCGGTCGCCGGCGGCTCGATGAGCTCCGCGAGCGTCGGCCCGGCGGTCCAGGACGCCGCGCAGCGCGCCCGCCGCGAGGCGATCCGGATCGCGACCTCGTCGGCCGGTTCACCGCTGCACGGTATGCGCGAAGAGGACGTCGAGACGAGCGGGGGCGCGGTGCGCGCGAAGGGCGAGCCGTCGCGCGCGATCGCGTACGGCGAGCTGGTGCGGCTCCGCGGCGACGGGGCGATCGAGGCGCTCGGCAGCGCGGCGCCGGACGGTGAGGAGAAGTACTCGTTCCACTCCTTCGGCGCGCAGTTCGTCGAGGTGCGCTTCGACGAGGACCTCGCGCGGCTGCGCGTCTCGCGCGCGCTCGGCGTCTTCGACTGCGGCCGCATCCTGAACCCGAAGACCGCCCGCTCGCAGATGATCGGCGGGATCACCTGGGGGATCGGGATGGCGCTCCTCGAGGAGACGGTCCGCGACCCGCGCTACGGCGCGGTCGTGACGAACAACCTCGCCGACTACCACGTCCCGGTGAACGCGGATATTCCGAATGTCGAGGTCGAGTTCGTCGAGGAGCCCGACTACGCGCTGAACCCGCTCGGCGCGCGCGGGATCGGCGAGATCGGGATCACCGGCGTCGCCGCCGCGATCGCGAACGCCGTCTTCCACGCGACCGGCGTGCGCGTGCGCGATCTGCCGATCGTCCCCGAGAAGCTGCTCGGCGCGCCGGCGAGCTAGCCGTTGGAGATCGCACGCGTCCGAACGGTCGTCCTCGCGGGCGGCCGTTCGCAGCGCATGGGATTCGACAAGCTCACCGCGATGTTCGCCGGCGAGCCGCTCGCGCGCCGCGTCGCGCGCGCGCTGCTCGAGCTCGAGCCGCTGTTCGTCGCGACGCCGCGCGTCGCCGACATGGTCTCGGACCTGCGTGGCGTGCGCGTCGTCATGACGCACCCGACCGCCGGCCCGAGCGAGACGCTCGCGCTCGCGCACGCCGCGATCCCGCACGACGCCTATCTCGCGGTGATGGCCGCGGATCTTCCGTTCCTAGACGCGGCACATGTGCGCGCGTTCCTGGCGCGCGTGTACGACCACCCCGATCTCGCTTGGCCGGTCGTCCGCGGAACGCCGGGGCATCCCGTGCTGTGGTCGCCGAAGGCGCGCGCGCGCATCCCGGGCTTGCGCGCGGACGAGCCGCCGCTGCGCGTCCGCCGCGATCCCGCGCTGCGTAAGAGCTTCATCCCGGAACAGAGCGACGCGTACGTCACCGACGTCGACACGCCCGAGCGCTGGGCCGCGGCCGAGCTGCGCGCTACGTCAGACCGTCGCTGAACGGCAGGCGGCGGACGCGTTTGCCGGTCGCCTTGAAGATCGCGTTCGCGATCGCGGGCGCGATCGGCGGCGTGCCGAGCTCGCCGATCCCGCTCGGCTTCTCGGTGCTCTTCACGATGTGCGTCTCGATCGCCGGCGCGTCTTTCATGCGCAGCACGGTGTAGTCGTAGAAGTTGTTCTGGTCGACCTTGCCGTCGGTGAAGGTGATCTTCGCGGTCATCGCCATCGCGATGCCGTAGTTGATCGCCCCCTCGAGCTGCGCCGCGACGATGTCCGGGTGCACGACGACACCGCAGTCCGCCGCCATCACCGCGCGGTGCACGGTGACGTTCTTCCCGCTCACCGTCACCTCGGCGACCAGCGCGCCGAGGCTGCCGCCCCAGTCGCAGACGGCAACGCCTTGCGAGGCGCCCGGCGTGCGGGGATGTCCCCAGCCGGCCTTGTCGGCGGCGAGCTGCAGCACGCCGCGGACGCGCGCGCCTTTCTTCGGATCGAGCAGCGCGAGCCGGAACGCGAGCGGATCCTTCCCGGCTTGGTGCGCGAGCTCGTCGACGAACGACTCGGTGACGAACGTGTTCCAGTTCGCGCCCGGCGCGCGCATGAACCCGACCGGGACGCCGGGCTCGAAGTCGGCGTACGTCGTGCGCAGATTCGGGAACGCGTAGAACGCCGGCGTGACCGAGTCGACCGCGCTGAAGTCGACCCCGTTCTTGAACATCGGCGGCGCCCAGCGGCGAACGATCGACGGCGAGGCGACGCGGTGCTCCCACGCCACGACGCGGCCGCTGCCGTCGAGCTTGCCGCGGACGACGTTGACGCTCATCGGGCGGTAGAAGTCGTTCTTGATGTCGTCCTCGCGCCGCCACGTCACCTTGACCGGCTTCTTGACGGCCTTCGAGATCTCGACCGCGTCGAGCACGTAGTCGGCATCGAGCCGCCGGCCGAAGCCGCCGCCCAGGAACGTCGTGTGGACCGTCACTTTGCTCGCCGGGAACCCGGTGACTTTCATCGCCCCGTCGCGTGAGCGCGTCTGCACCTGCGTCGGCGCCCAGACTTCCACCGCATCGTCGCGCACGTCGGCGGTCGCGTTCATCGGCTCCATCGCCGCATGGGCGAGGAACGGGCCGTAGTACACCGCTTCGACGCTCGTGCCGTGGGCGCCGTCGACGTCGCCGTGCTGTCCCGCCACCACGCCGCTCGTGCGCGCGAGCTTCTCCGCGTCGGCGAACATCTTCGGCGTGCTGATGTGCGCGGCCGGGCCGGTGTTGTTCCAGGTCACCTTGAGCGCGTCGCGGCCGCTCATCGCGGCGTACGTGTTGCTCGCGACGACGGCGACGCCGCTCGAGATCTTCACCACGTCGACCACGCCCTTGACCTTGCGCGCCGCGGAGTCGTCGAGCGTGGCGACGGTGCCGCCGAACGTCGGGGACTTGAGGACGTTCGCGTAGACCATCCCGGGGACGACGACGTCGATGCCGTAGGTCGTCTTCGCGCGCACCTTCGCGTCGAGGTCGAGCCGCTTCGGCGAGGTGCCGATCAGCGTGAACTTCGAGGCGTCCTTGAGCTGCACGTGCTGCGGCGGCTTCTCCGCCGATGCCGCCACCGCGAGGTCGGCGTACGAGGCGCTGCGGTTCGAACCGGCGTGCAGCACTTGGCCGTCCTTCGTCGTGCACGACGCGGGATCGACGTTCCACTGCTTCGCCGCGGCCGCGATCAGCATCGCGCGCGCCGCGGCGCCCGCACCGCGCATGATCGGGTACATGTCCTGGATGCTGGTGCTGCCGCCGGTCGTCTGGTCCTTGAAGACGGGATCGTTGTACTCGTCGGCGACCGGGGCGAACTGCACGCGCACGCGGTCGAACGGCAGATCCATCTCCTCCGCGACCAGCATCGGGAGCCCGGTGTAGACGCCCTGCCCCATCTCGCTCTTGTTGATCAGCACCGCGACGGTCCCGTCGGTGCGGACATGCACCCACGCGTTCGGCGTGAACGTGACGCTCGGCTCGGGCGAAGGCTGGTAGTCGGGGACGTTCGCCGGCCCGCGCTGGCATGCCGCGAGCGCGAGGCCGGCACCGAATGCCGCGGTCGTGCGCAGGAAGAGCTCGCGGCGCATCAGGCGAGCTCCCCCGCGCGCTTGATCGCGGCTTTGATGCGCGGATAGGTCCCGCAGCGGCAGATGTTGCCGCTCATCGCCGCGTCGATGTCGGCGTCGCTCGGCGTCTTGTTCTTCGCGAGCAGCGCCGCGGCGGACATCATCTGCCCCGACTGGCAGTAGCCGCACTGCGGCACGGCGTGCTCGACCCACGCGCGCTGCACCGGATGCGAACCGTCCGGCGAGAGGCCCTCGACGGTCGTGATCTGCTTGCCGCTCGCTTGCGAGACGGCGGTTACGCACGAGCGGATCGGCTGCCCGTCGAGCTGCACGGTGCACGCGCCGCACTGCGCGACGCCGCAGCCGAACTTCGTTCCGGTCATCCCGACGACGTCGCGTATCACCCACAGCAGGGGCATGTCGTCGGGGACGTCGACGTCGTGCGAGGTTCCGTTGATGCTGAGCGTGGCCACGTCGGGTGATCCTCCTGTTCTCGCGGGGACCGCCCGAGGCGTTATGCGGTTGCGGCGGCCATCCCCGCTGCCGGACCGTCGTCGAGCCGCAGCGTCAGGCACTTGGCGCTTCCGCCGGCCTTGAGAAAATCGTCGAGCTCGGTGCGGAAGACGCGGTAGCCCGCGTCGTGCAGGCGCTCGCGCAAGCGCCGCGAGCAGTCGTGCATGAGGACTGCGTCGCCGACCTCGACCGCATTGCACGCGAAGCGCAGCGCGTCGTCGACGGAGACCTCGATCAGGTAGCCCGGCTCGATCGCGCGGCGCAGCATCGTCTGCGCGTGCGGTGAGAACGCGTCCATGTAGGCGAGCACATGACCGCTGGCGAGCGGGCACAGCACGGTATCGAGGTGGTGGAAGCGCTCGTCGGCGAGCAGCAGCGGCAGCACGCGGCAGCCGACGATCTCTTGCAGCTGCAGCGTCGCACCGCGCTCGGTGCGCCAGCCGTATCCGGCATAGAGCAGCGGGCGGACGCGGTCGAACAGCGCGTCGCCGGCGCCCTCGAAGTATGTCTGCCGCAGGAACGTGGTCGCGAACCCGGCGCGTGCGAGCGCGGCGCGGTAGATCGGCTGCTCGCGGCGGCGCTCCGCGTGCCGGAAGCTGGAGACGATCGCGAGGTTTCCGACGATCAGCGCGGCGTTCGCGGTGAAGACGATGTCGGGCAGTTGCGCCTGCGGCTCGAGCTGGACCAGCTCGACCTCGCCGACGCAGCGGACCAGCTCGGCGAAACGTTCCCATTGCCGCAGCGCGTCCGGCGCAGTGCCGCCGTCGGGCGGGGGGCAGACCATGAGCCTCGTCGTCATGATACAACCGATCCTACAGCACGGCGCCCGGGCCGTCGTTCGACAATCGGTGCGCCCTGCGGGGATGGCGTGCGCCGCTGGTGGGTACGCGACCGGTATGGAACGCGACACGAACGTCGAGCAGCAAGGGGACTACAAGAACGCCCTGCCCTCGGAGGTCACGGATCACCCGGACTCCGGGATGCCGCGCCAGCTCCGCACGCAGGCCGACGACGAAGACCCGCTGACCCGCGCCGAAGCCGACGTGAGCGGCATCTCGACGACCCCATCGGTCGTCTACGCCGACACCGACGAAGACGAAAACCGCGACGACCGCCTCGACGCCCACCGCGCCGCCCCCGACGAACACGTCTGACTGCGCGCGCGTCTACACGTCGACGTAGATGTCGTCGCCGTCGATGCGGGTTTCGTAGGTCGGGAGCGGGATCACGGCCGGAAGGGTGAGTGCGGCGCCGGTGGTGACGTCGAAGAGCGCGCCGTGGCGGGGGCACATGATCTTGCAGTCTTGCAGTTCGCCTTGATCGAGCGGGCCGCCGTCGTGCGTGCAGACGTCCTCGACCGCATAGATCGTACCGTCGCAGTTGCACAGCAGCACCTCGACGCCGTCGACCTCGACTTTCTTCGCGGTGTTCGGCGGGACGTCGGAGAGCTTCGCAACCGGACGGGGCATGACGAGCGCTTCGCGAACACCAGCGCATGACCCGTTCGACTGCCGTTCTGCTCGCGCTGCTCGTCGCCGCTCCGCTCCCCGTGCTCGCCGCGACGAGCGCCTCGTACGGTACGGTCGCCATCAAGACGTCGGCCAAGGCCCGCGTGGCGAAGACCGTGACGCTGCCGGACGGCTTGAGGTACACCGATCTCAAAGTCGGGCGCGGTAAGACGCCGCAGCCCGGGCAGACCGCGGTCGTGCACTACACCGGCACGTTTCCGGACGGCAAGACGTTCGACAGCTCGCGCGGTAAGGCGCCGTTCACGTTCGTGCTCGGCGCACATCAGGTGATCCCGTGCTGGGACGAAGGCGTCGCGACGATGCGCGTCGGCGGCCGCCGCAAGCTGACCTGTCCGCCCGCGCTCGCGTACGGCGACCGCGGCGCCGGCGGCGTCATCCCGCCGAACGCGACGCTGAACTTCGACGTCGAGCTGCTCGCCGTCAGATAGCGCCTAACAGACCGGCGCGTTCGTCGAGAGATTCTCGACCGGCAGCACCGTGAACTTGAAGCCGGGGCCGAGCGTGATGTTGCGGCCCCATCGCACGGTGTTCACGCCGGTCATGATGAGGCCGGGGACCGGGAGCGGCACGTGCGAGGCGGCTTTGTTGAGGAGCGGTTCGCTCGGCGTCCAGACGACGGGGAGCATCGGGTTCATCGTCACCTCGATCCGCTCGAGGCCTCCGCCTTTCGGTTTCGGGACCATGAGGTAGCGCGGCTCGATCGCGATCGAGCCGTCGTGGTTGTGCCGCCCGGCGCCGCTCGCCGCGCGAATCACGCCGTAGCCCATGGAGCCGGCCGGGATCTTGGTGCCGTCGTCGCGCGCGGCGTCCTCGGTCACCCGGAACTTGAACGGCTGCCCGGAGCGCGCGCTGCCGGAGTAGACCTTGTCGACCATCTCGACCGGGATCGACCACGCGCACACCTTCTCGGCGCGCGCCGGCCCCGGCGCGAGCAGCGCCGTCACGGTGGCGACGCTTGCCAAGACGAGGAGCGGTCGAGCGCGCACGTTACCGTACGTTCCCCACCGCGCCGGGTTCTAGCCGACCGAACCTTCCATTTCGAGCTTGATCAGCCGGTTGAGCTCGACGGCATACTCCATCGGCAGCTCCTTGACGAAGAAGTCGAAGAAGCCGTTGACGATCATCGCGGTCGCGTCGGCCTCCGAGAGCCCGCGGCTCATCGCGTAGAAGAGCTGCTCCTCGCCGATCTTCGAGACCGACGCCTCGTGCTCGACCGTCGAGCGCTGCTCGTCGATCTTCATCGTCGGCTTCGTGTCGGACGACGAGCGGTCGTCCATGATCAGCGCGTCGCACTTCACGCGCGTCTTCGCGCCGACCGCGCCCGGATGCACTTCGACGAGACCGCGGTACGTGGTCTTCCCGCCGTGCGCGACGACCGACTTGTTGGTGACGACCGAGGTCGTGTTCGGCGCCGCGTGGATCACCTTCGCGCCCGCGTCCTGGTGCTGGCCTTCGCCGGCGAACGCCGCGGAGAGGATCTCGCCGCGCGCACCCTCGCCCATCAGGTAGATCGCCGGATACTTCATCGTCAGACGGCTGCCGATGTTCCCGTCGACCCACTCGACTGTCGCGTTCTTGCGCGCGATCGCGCGCTTCGTGACGAGGTTGAAGATGTTGCGGTACCAGTTCTGGATCGTCGTGTAGCGGATCGACGCGCCGTCCATCGCGATCAGCTCGACCACCGCCGAATGCAGCGAGGACGAGGAGAACTGTGGTGCGGTGCAACCCTCGATGTAGTGCACCTTCGAGCCTTCGTCGGCGATGATCAGCGTGCGCTCGAACTGGCCCATGTTCTCGGTGTTGATCCGGAAGTAGGCCTGGAGCGGCATCTTGACTTCGACGCCCTTCGGCACGTAGACGAACGAGCCGCCCGACCACACCGCCGAGTTCAGCGCGGCGAACTTGTTGTCGTTGATCGGGATGACCGTCGCGATGTACTTCTGGACGATCTCCGGGTGCTCGCGCAGCGCCGTGTCCATGTCGCAGAAGATCACGCCGTCGCGCTCGAGCTCCTCGATGACCGAGTGGTAGACGACCTCGGACTCGTACTGCGCGCTGACGCCGCTGAGGAACTTGCGCTCCGCCTCCGGGATCCCGAGGCGGTCGAAGGTCTTCTTGATGTCCTCGGGGACGTCGTCCCAGTTTTGCTCCGTGCGCTCACCGGCCTTGACGAAATACCGGATGTCGTCGAAGTCGATCTCGTTCAGCAGCGCCGTGTCGCCCCACGTGGGCATCGGCTTCGACCGGAAGACGTCGT
Source organism: Candidatus Elarobacter sp. (assembly GCA_036264835.1). GTDB lineage: Bacteria > Vulcanimicrobiota > Vulcanimicrobiia > Vulcanimicrobiales > Vulcanimicrobiaceae > Vulcanimicrobium. The sequence goes on along the minus strand of DATAQE010000164.1, from coordinate 4,522 downwards.
ACGCGCGCAGGCGGAACTCGCGCATCCACGCGGGCTCGTTCTTCATCGCCGAGATGCGCTCGACGATCTCGCGCGTCAGCCCCTTGTCGGACTTGAAGGCGTACGTGTCCTCGGGGTCGTGGAAGCCGTGTCGGTATTCCTCGATCAGGGCGTCGGTAGCAGCGGCCATGGTCTCCCAGCGTATTCGGTCCGCACCAGCTCGGTCAAGATAGTGCAGGGGTATCTGTACTATCTAACCCAGGATACCCCTCCGGCGTGGCAGCGCTTCAGCCCGGGACCGCCCGCGCGTACGTCAACGAGGCCCACGGCGCGACGCTGTTCAGCAAGGCCTTGGTCGTCTCGCGTTGGCTCGCCGGCCCGGCGCTCTCGACCAGCACCGCCGCGACGATCGCCGGAAAGGGGACGCCGTCGAGCGCCAGCCCGCTGAGCGCCGCTTGCAGCGGCGAGAGGCTCGGATTGAAGGCGGCGGACTCGGCATAGCGGCCGGTCCGGATCGTCCCGTCCTGGAGCGCCAGCGCCACGCCGGCGTACGTTTTGCTGTACACCGCATGAGCCCGGCGTGCGGCTTCCAAGGCGGCGGGAAGCAGTGCCGCTTGGTGCTCCAGTGCGCTCTCGAGATCCTCGAGACGGCCGATCACCTCGACAGCTTGGACGCGGTCGAGCGCGGCGGGCTGCGGCGCTGTGGCCATGAGCGCGGCCGAGACGCCCAGGTCCGCCGGCCCGAACCCGGAGGGCAGCAAGTCGCCGAGCGTGACCGCCGGCTTGCCGTGGACGGTGATGGTCAGCCCCGGCGCGTTCGCGAGCTCGTTCAGGAACTGCCGGCAGTGTCCGCACGGGGTCTCGCTGGTCGCCAGGGCGCCGATGCCGTGCTCGCCGTGCATCCAGGCGTTGACGACGGCGGCCTGCTCGGCGTGGACGCTGGCGTTCAGCGGGTGCCCCGGGAACTCGAGGTTCGCGCCGAGATAGAGCGCCCCGGAACGCCCGCGCGCCACCGCGCCGACGGCGAAGCCGGAGATCGGCGCGATCGCTTTCGAGCGCGCGGCGGCGAGCAGATCGTCCATCAGCTGCTCGATCGTGCGGCCGTGCTGCACGGCGAGCGCCGCCGCGTCGGCGGCGGAGATCACGGCTGCGTGAAATTCCGTCACGACGTGCGCGCACCGATGAGCTCGCGCGCCGCGGTCCGAACGGCGGCGAGCAGCACGTCGAGGTCGTCTTCACGCGTGCGATGGTTTACGATGCAGACCCGCAGCGCGCGCTTGCCGTGCACCCGCGTCGTGCTCGGGACCGCGGCGCCGCTCTCTTGCACGGTTACGGCGATCGCGTCGTTCAGCGCGTCGAGCGTCCCATCGTTGTTCGCCGCTCCGTCCCGCGGGTTCCATCGGAAGCACACGATGTTCAGCATCACGGGCGCGAGCAGCTCGAGATCGTCGCTGCGCTCGATGCGTTCGCCGAGCAGCGCGGCGAGCTCGCAGGTGCGCGCGATCGACGCGCCGAGCCGCTCGAACCCGTAGTGTTTCAGCGTGAACCAGATCTTCAGCGCGCGGAACTGGCGCGAGAGCTCGAGCCCGTAGTCGGCGAACCACGGCGCGCCGGCCGCCGTCCCGCGCTCGGCCCGCGCGAGATACTCCGGCGAGGACGCGAACGCCGCGCGGTGCACGCGTTCATTGCGGAAGAGGACGCAGCCGGCGGAGTACGGGACCTGCAGCCACTTGTGCGCGTCGAACGCGAGCGAGTCGGCGCGCTCGATTCCGGCGACGAGATGCGCGTGCGCCGGGCTAGCGAGCGCGAACGCGCCGAACGCGCCGTCGACGTGCAGCCACAGGCCTTCCTCGGCGCACAGATCGGCGAGCGCGCCGAGCGGGTCGAACGCGCCGGTGTCGACGCTCCCCGCCGTCGCGACGACGAGGAACGGCCGTTTGCCGAAGGTGCGGTCTTCGGCGATCCGCGCTCGCAGCGCGCGCAGGCCGATCGCGAAGCGTTCGTCGACCGCCACCCTGCGCAGCGCCGCTTCACCGATCCCGGCGATGCGAAACGCCTTCACGACGGAGTCGTGCACGCCGGCCGCCGCGTATGCCGTGAGCCGGGCCGTCGAGACGTTCTCTTGCTGCAATCGGCGAGGGTGGTCCGCGTCGTGGCCCGCAACTTCGGGCATCGGGTCGCAAAGTGCAAAGTCGCGCGCGGCGACGACGGCGAGGAGATTCCCCATCGACGTTCCGGTGGTCAGTACACCGCTCGCGGTCTCCGGGAAACCGAACAGCTCCGCGAACCACGCGATCACGGCGCGCTCGACGTACACCGCCGCGTGCTCGCGGCCGCCGACGTTCGCGTTCATCCCTGCGGCGAGCAGCTCCGCGAGCACGCCGGCTGCGTTGCCGCCGCCGTGCACCCAGCCGAAGAAGCGCGGATGGCGGTTCCCGGTCGGATACGGCCGGATCAGCTCGTCGAACCGCGCGAGCGTCGCCTCCAGCGGCTCGCCGGAGCGCGGCAGCGGCTCGCGCAACGCAGCCTTCACCGCATCCGGCACCGGCCGCCATGCAGGCTCGTCCCGCACGTGCTGGAGATCGTCGACGACCTCGTCGACGGCGTCGTGCAACAGACGCCGGAACGCGTCCCAGTCGCCGGGATCGAGCGAACCATCGTTCGTTCGCGGGCCGTCGTTCACGCGCCGGCTCCTTCGTGGCGCGTCGAAGCGATGCGGCGCCGCACCATCGCGTCGAGCGCCGTCAGGATCCGCGGCACGTACTCGTGCTTGTAGGCGTAGCGCACGGGATCGTCGAGCGTGTGGATGATCAGCGCGTTGTCGGCCTCGAAGATCAGCAGCTTGCCGTCGCGGTCGATCGCGCAGTCGATGCCGACGTAGTCGAGCGGCAGCAGCGCCGCCGTCTCGCGCAGCGCGTCGGCGAGCTCGCCCCGGAAGACATCCTCGATCCGGGCGAGAAACGCGTGCTCCTCGTCGCGCATCCAGGCGTGCTCGTCCATCGGCGCGTTGTAGTAGTGCACCATCCAGTGCGGCGAGACGGCCAGGTGGAACGGGTACGGCACGCCGTCGACGAACACGATCCGGTACTTCCGAAAGAACCCGTCCGCGCTCCGGTAGTCGGCGAACGGCGCGACGTACAGAGATTCGACATCGTCTCCGAGACCGGCGAGGTACGCGGCGCGCTGGGCGTCGTCGTCGATCCGCGCCAGCCCGTGGCCGCCGTGCGAGCCGACCGGCCGCACGATGTGCGGCGTCGGGAACCCGTCGGCCGCGTAGCGCTCGCGCTGGACGCGCGTGGTCGCGACGGCGCGGCAGTGCCGCGCGTTCGCGAACGTCTCGGCAAACGGCACGCGCCCGAGCCGCGCGATCAGCTCCGGCCGGTTGAGCACCGGCCGCTCCACGCCGGCCGCCGCGACGAACCGCTCCACCGCGGCCAGCCGCGACGCCGCTTCGTCGGACTCGCCGATCGCGACGAAGACCGCATCGTGCCGCGGCAGCGGCGGCACCGTGCCGGACGGATCGACGTACCAGCGGTGCAGCGTCACGAACCGCGAGTCGAACAGCAAGTCGGCCGGCGTGTTCGCGGTGTACGGCCCGGGCGCGCAGGGCACGAGCAAGGCGTAGTCCTCGCGCTCGCTCGCCGGCGTCGACTGCACCGGCGCGAGTGCGATCGCGGCCGCCTGGTGGGACAGCGCGAGCTCCGGCCGGCGCAGCAGCTGCGCGACTTCGTAGATCCCGAGGTGCGCGTCGAGCGCGCGCTCGTCGACCTCGACGGCGGCGAGAAAGCTCGCCAGCGCCTCGTCGAGGCGCCCCGCGCGCGCCAGCGAGCGCCCGCGTCCCGTCAGCTCGAGCGCGCCTTCGCCCGAAAGGAATCCTGCCTGCTGTGCGGCGTCCGGCGATGCCATCCGGATGGTTCGTTCGGCAGCCGGGGCTCCGGTCCGCGCTGTCGCGGAAAAGCTATTTACAAGGGGCCCCCCGGGGGGTACCATAGGCGTCGGACTTCACGGACCCCATGCGCTGCTGTATAGAGCATGGGGCCACGGCAGTCGGATCGGTTAGGGGACGGCGCGCCCTACGCGCCATCGCAGCAGAACGTCCGTTCGGTTTGAAGGAGCCGTGCCGGCAAGAGTCTGCTGAAAGGTCGACGGCGAGACGGTGTACCGCACACGCTGGACGACGCGCCTGGAGGTGGGATTCTCCCAACCGAAAGCTCTCTCGAGGAGTCAGAAACAATTGAAAGCACTCGGTACGCACATCGTCTGCGAGCTATCCGGCTGTGATGCCGCGAAGCTCACCGACGTCGACGCGGTCCGTGCCATGATGGAGAACGCGGCCCGAGCGGCCAACGCGACCATCGTGACGGCGGCCTTCCACCGCTTCCAGCCCCAAGGGGTCTCGGGGGTGGTGGTGATCGAGGAGTCGCACCTGTCGATCCACACGTGGCCGGAGACCGGCTACGCCGCGATGGACTTCTACACGTGCGGCGACCACACCGATCCCTGGGCGGCGTGCGAGTTCGCCGCGGAGGCGCTCGACGCCAAG
>DATAQE010000072.1:0-6248 GCA_036264835.1 Candidatus Elarobacter sp. | reverse complement strand
CATTTTGCGCGCATGGTACGATGAGGCCTGCGGGATGTAGCTCAGCTTGGTAGAGCGCTTGCTTTGGGAGCAAGAAGTCGCAGGTTCAAATCCTGTCATCCCGACCACGCGCCCGTGGTCTAACGGATAAGGCATCCGCCTTCTAAGCGGAACGATGGGGGTTCGATTCCCTCCGGGCGCGCCATTCAGCCGCGCAGGCGATTTCGTCGCTTCCGTATAATCGTCGGCGCTCGGTCCGTGGTGATTGTAGCTCAGTTGGTTAGAGCGCCGGATTGTGGATCCGGAGGCCGGGGGTTCAAGTCCCCTCAGTCACCCCATGCGCCTGTAACTCAGTTGGTAGAGTACCGGCCTTTTAAGCCGAGAGTCGTGGGTTCGAGTCCCACCGGGCGCACCAAACTCGCTCCCACGCCGCCCGCCTTGACGGAAGCGGCCCCAGCGGGTACTCTTTCCTTCGTTGCACCGCTAGCTCAATGGTAGAGCAGTTGACTCTTAATCAATTGGTTGAAGGTTCGAGTCCTTCGCGGTGCACCAGATGAACGGCGGCCCGGTCGAGCAGACCGGGCCGCTTCGTTTACGGCCGCGGCAGCACAGGCACCAGTCCGGCGGCCTCGAGGTCGCCGATCAGGCGCGAGACCGCGATCGTGCGATGGCTGACCGCATTCTTCTCCCAATCCGGCATTTCGGCGAAGGTGCGGCCGCTCGGCGGGTGGACGAAGACCGGATCGAACGAAAACCCCTCCGTGCCGCGCTCCTCCTGGGCGATCACGCCTTCGACGGTCCCGACACCGGTGAACTCACGCCTTACCTCGGTGATCAGATGCAGCGCGCAGACGAAGCGCGCGCGCCGGTCGTCGGAGCCGGTCGCCGTGAGCTCATCGAGCAGTAGCTGCCGGCGCTCCGCCCACGGTACGCCGGCGCCGCCGTAGTACGCGGTCAGCACGCCGGGCCGGCCGTCCAGCGCGTAGACCTCCAGACCCGAGTCGTCCGCGAGCACGTTCGCCGGAAGGCCGGCCTCCCGCAGCTGATCGTGCAGGGTGCGCGCCTTGAGCGCGGCGTTGTCGGCATACGAGGTGTCGCCCTCCTCCGGCTCGGCGTAGCGGTCGAACGTCACCAGCGTGATGCCGCGGCTGCCGAAGAGCGCCTCCATCTCGCGCAACTTCCCGCGGTTCCGCGTCGCCACGTAGATCCTCACGCCGCCGTCTCCCCCAGTCGCCGCGTGCCGTCTCGAAGACCGGCTAGGACTCGTCGAGCCGCAGCACGGCCATGAACGCCTCCTGCGGCAGGTCGACGCGGCCGACGCGCTTCATCCGCTCCTTGCCGGCCTTCTGCTTCTCCAGCAGCTTGCGCTTGCGGGTGATGTCGCCGCCGTAGCATTTCGCGAGGACGTTCTTGCGCAGCGCGCTGACCGTCTCGCGCGCGACGATCTTCCCGCCGATCGCCGCCTGGATCGGCACGTCGAACATCTGGCGCGGGATCAGCTCCTTGAGCTTCTCGGTCAGCGCGCGGCCGCGGCTCGCGGCCTTCTCGCGCGCGACGATGAACGAGAGCGCGTCGACCGGCTCGCCGTTGAGCAGGATCTCCAGCTTGACGAGATCCCCTTCCTTGTAGCCGGTGACCTCGTAGTCGAGCGAGGCGTAGCCCTTCGTGCGCGATTTGAGCTGGTCGAAGTAGTCCACGATCACTTCGTTCAGCGGCACCTCGTACGTCAGGATCACGCGGCCGTCGTGGAGGTACTCCATGTTGCCGAGGCTGCCGCGCTTGTTCTGCGTGAGCTCCATGATCGTGCCGACGTACTCGGGCGGCGTGATCACCGTCGCCTTCACATACGGCTCTTCCATCGTCACGATCTTGTCGCGCGGCGGCAGCTTCGCGGGGTTGTCGATCGTCTCGACGCGCCCGTCGGTGAGGGTCACGCGGAAGACCACCGACGGCGAGGTCGCGATCAGGTCCAGGTTGTAGTTGCGCTCGAGCCGCTCTTGCACGATCTCCATGTGCAAGAGCCCGAGGAAACCGCAGCGGAACCCGAACCCCAGCGCGATCGACGACTCCGGCTCGAAGTGCAGCGCCGAGTCGTTCAGCGCGAGCTTCTCCAGCGCGTCGCGCAGCTCGGAGACCTCGACGCCCTCGTTCGGGTACAGCCCGCAGTAGACCATCGGCACGATCGGCTTGTAGCCGGGGAGCGCTTCGGCGGCCGGATCGCCGGCGAGCGTGATGGTGTCGCCGACGTCCATGTCGCCGAGCGACTTGATGTTCGCGATCACGTAGCCGACGTTCCCGACGCCGAGCCAGCCGGTCTTGCGCATCTCCGGCTTGAAGACCCCGACGTCGGTCGCCTCGTAGACGCGCCGGTGCGCCATCGACATGAACCGCGAGCCGGTCTTGAGCTCGCCGTCGACGACGCGCACGTATGCGACGACCCCGCGGTACGGGTCGAACTGCGCGTCGAACACGAGCGCGCGCAGCTTCTCGCGCGAGCCCTGCGGCGGCGGGATCCGCGTCACGATCGCCTCGAGGATCTCCTCGATCCCGATCCCCTCTTTCGCCGAGGCCGGGATCGCCTCGTCGCCCTCGATGACGAGCAATTCCTCGATCTCGCCCTTCACCCGCGGCACGTCGGCCGCCGGCAGATCGATCTTGTTGATCACGGGGATAATCGTCAGGTTCTGCGCCAGCGCGAGGTGGTAGTTGGCGAGCGTCTGCGCCTCGATCCCCTGCGCCGCGTCGATCACCAGCAGCGCGCCCTCGCACGCCGCGAGCGAGCGCGAGACCTCCGAGGAGAAGTCGACGTGGCCCGGCGTGTCGATGAAGTTCAGCTCGTACGTCTGCCCATTGCGCGCGGTGTAAGTCAGCGTGACGGGGTGCATCTTGATGGTGATCCCGCGCTCGCGCTCGAGGTCCATCGCGTCGAGGAGCTGTTCCTCCATCTCGCGCTGCTGGACCGTCTTGGTGAACTCGAGCAGACGGTCGCTGAGCGTCGTCTTCCCGTGGTCGATGTGCGCGATGATGCAGAAGTTCCGCACGTGCGCGGGTCCGCGCACCGCGAGGCCGGGGTCGGTCTCGATCAAGGCGTCAGCCCGTGCACTGTCCGGTGTTGATCACGTTCGCGATCATCCGCATGACGAACTGGAGCACGATCAAGACGATCAAGAACGAGATGTCGATCCCGCCGATCGGCGGGATCACGCGGCGCACCGGGACCAGCACCGGCTCGACCGCCATCGCGAGATAGTCGGTCCAGCGGCCGCGCAGGCTCGGGACCCACGACACCACCGCGTAGACGAACATCAAGATGAGGTAGATGACGAACAGGTTCGAGAGAATCCGCCAGACTTCGCAGGGCAGCATCGCTCGTTATACGCCCGACGGATCGGGAAGTGTCGCCATGACCTTCTCCGGGACGCCGTTCAGGAACGGCGCCGGGTCGATCGCGTTGCCCTCATACATGACCTGATAGTGAAGATGCGGTCCGGTCGACTCGCCGGTCGAGCCGACGTACGCGATCGGCGCGCCCTTCGTCACCCGCTGCCCCGGGCTCACCGCGACGCGCGAGAGATGCGCGTACCAGGTGTGGTACCCGTTGCCGTGGTCGATGTCGACCTTGATCCCGAACCCGCCCGGATCCCAGCCGGCGCTGACCACCGTCCCCGCGGCCGACGCGCGCACCAGATCGCCGTAGTTCGCCTCGAGATCGACGCCCTTGTGGAACTCGGGCCACGGGTTCGTCCGCCAGCCGAAGCCGGCCGCGATCGCGCCGCCGACGGGGTTCAGCGAGGGGATCGAGGCGATCATCCGCTCGCGCGCGAGCGACGCCATCCGGCGCAGGTTCAGCACCCGCATCGCGATGCGCTGCAGCCGCTGCGCGTCGTCGCGCGTCGCCGCCGAGGCGCGCGCGAGCGTGCGCAGGCGCTGCTGCACGTCCGCGAAATCCGCGCGCCGCGCGCGCCCGTCCGGCGCGAGCATCACATGCTGCTTCTTCCCGCCGCGGTCCGCGCCGATCAGCCGCTTGATCTCGGCGTTCTCGCGCTGCACCGCGCGCAGCTGGTTCGCGAGGTCGTCGGCCTGTTTGTCGATCGTTTGCAGCTTCGTCTGCTGCTCCGTCGTCACCGATTGCAGCATGCGCACGTTCGCCTCGGCATTGCGCAGCTGCCAGCTGTGGATCCCGACCAGCGCCAGCGACGCGCTCAGCAGGGCGATCCCGGCGACCGCCAGATGCCGGCGGGTGAACGCCAGCCGGTAGACGCTGTACCCGCTCGGCGGGATGATCTTGACGAGGAAGGTCTTCTTCGCGGCGTCGTTCACGTCGCAGCCGCCCGAGCCTTGGCGATCGCCGCGAGCTCTTCTTCCGAGGGGTCCTGCGCGGGCTTGAACGCGGCGACCGCCTTGCCGTACGTGCGCGTGTCCTCGCGCGAGTAGATGCTGCTGAGCACCACGCCGTCGCCGTCGCGGTTCAGCAGCGCCAGCGCGTACGAAAGATCGGAGCCGACGTCGCTGAACGCGTTGTAGCGCACGAAGCCGACGCGCGGCACCTCGGTTCGCGCGATCTTCTCCAGCGCGTCGAGCCGCTGCGACGCCGCGGCGCGGTCGGACGCCGCAACCGCCGCGTCCCGTTCGAGCGCGGCGAGCCGGTCGGTCGCGCGCGAAGCGCCGCCGCCGAGGAGCTCATCGTGAGTGCCGAGCGTCGCCGCAAGCTTGCGAACGCGCGGGCCGACGACGAACAGATGGTATCCGATCGTCACGACCAGCGCGCTCACCAGACCGGCGAGCACGGCCGATATCAGGTCGTTCATCAATCTCAAGAAAAACCAGGACGAGGGCCAGGTGGCTCGCGGCACACGATAGGAGTCCGCTTACCGTTGCTCCCTTCCGGGCCTGGCGGGGTTCACGGATTACCGTTGCGCGAGGCCCAACCCTCGTCGAGGCGGGCCTATCATACTCATCCGGGCCCCGACCGGCAAGTCACGGAGTCGCTTTGGAGCGGTGCCGGCGCGGGGACCCGAGCCTCCGGGGATGCGGCAATGCCGCCGTGCTGCCCTCCCCGCCTCGCCGCCGGGCTCGGACACGGAACGCCGGGAGGGTCCGCGAACGTAGAGGCTTACGATGAACTCCGCATTCTCCCGTAGCTGCGCCGCGGCGCTCGGCGCCGCGCTCCTCGCCACGCTGCCCGTGACCGCGCCGGCCGCGAGCCCGTCCGAGGCCGCCAAGCCGGCGGGCTCCGTCCTGGCGATCAACTGGTCGCTCACGCCCGCGCAGATCGCGTCGTCGTGCGCGAGCTCGATCGCGACGACGAAGAAGCGCGTCGACGCGCTGGGCGCTGCGCGCTCGCGGCGCACCTTCGCGACCGTGGTCCTCCCGCTCGAGACGGCCGAGGCCGACCTCAACGACGACCTGGCCGCGCAAGGTTTCCTGTACAACGTCTCGACCGACAAAGCGGTCCGCGCGGCGTCGCTGAAGTGCTCGACCGACGCCGGGAACGCGCTGAGCGAGCTCTCGGCGCGCCCCGACCTCTACCGCGCGCTCGCCGCCGCGCAGGCGAGCGGGACCGCGAAAGGCGCCGCGCAGCTGAAGCTCACCCAGCTGTGGCTCACCGCGCTGAAGCGCTCCGGCGCCGGCCTCCCCGACGTGCAGCGCCGCGAGTTCGTCGCGCTCCAGCAGAAGCTCACCGACGATCAGAACAAGTTCCAGTCCAACCTCGGCAACGACGAGACGACGATCCCGATCACCGCGGCGCAAGCGCAGTCGCTCCCGCCCGACTTCGTCGCCGCCGCGCTGAAGAAAACGCCCGACGGCGGCTACACGGTCCCGGTGAACGAGTCGACGATCGGCCCGTTCCTGCAGAACGAGACCGACTCCGCCGCGCGGAAAGCGTACTACGTCGCCTACAACAACCGCGGCGGCGATGCGAACGTGAAGCTGCTGCAGGACGCGATCGTGACGCGCGACCGGCTCGCGCACCTGCTCGGCTACCCGACGTGGGCCGCGTACGTGCTCGCCGACCGCATGGCCGGGACGCCGCAGCGCGTCGAGAGCTTCCTCGCGCAGATCGACGCCGCGATCCTCCCGAAGGCGCGCCAGGAGCGCGACGAGGACGTCGCGCTGGCGAAGGCCGCCGGGCAGACGACGTTCGACCAATGGGACCAGACCTACTACGAGAACCAGCTGCGCAAGACGAAGTACGCGGTCGACCAGAACGAGATCAAGCAGTACTTCCCGGTGCAGCACGTCGTCGACAGCGTGCTCGGCATCTACCA
>DATAQE010000067.1:0-17634 GCA_036264835.1 Candidatus Elarobacter sp. | reverse complement strand
CGAGCGCGGCCACGTCGTCTTCGGGATGCAGCCGCACGAAGAGCTCTACAACCTGATCGGCTCGGAGCACGGCGGGATCATCACGACCCTGATGGACAACGCGCTCGGGTGCTCGGTGCAGTCGCTGCTTCCGGCCGGCCGCGTCGCCACGACGATGGACCTGCACACGCGCTTCCACCGCCCGGTCACCGCGGCGACCGGAAAAGTCTTCGCCGACGCCCGCGTGGTGCACGCCGGACGCCGCACCGCGACCTCCGAAGCGCACCTCGTCGACGCGAACGGCACCGTCTACGCGACGGGCTCGTCCACGCTGATGATCCTCGAGGACAAGCCCTCGTAGCTCGGCGTCAGCCGTTCTGGGTCGTGCTGCGCAGGCGGCCGCGGAAGAAGACGGTGATCCGCGGGTTCTGCGGGTCTTGGCGGCCGTTCACGTCGACCGCGACCACGCGGCCGGGATCGATGTTGTGGTGCTGCAGGTACTCGCTGAGCGATTGCTGGTCTTCGCTGCTGCCATTGCGGCGGTCGGTGTCGGCGACGGTCGCTTTGTCGAGCGCCGCGCGCAGCGCCGCGGCGCGTCGCGATGAACCGCTCAGCCCGCGCCGCTGCGCCGCCGAGAGCCGCATCCCGTCGACCGGGACGAGCGCGATGTCGAGCACCGAGATCTGGTTCGGGAGCGTCGCGAGCATCCGCGTCTCGCGGTCGGCGTACCGCATCGCGTTCTGCAGGATCGCGACCTGCTGGTCGCCGTTCATCACCGTCTGCGCCGGCGCCGCGACCGGCAGCCCGAATGCGATCGCGACGGCGGCGATCGCCGTTCCCATACTGCGTCTCATGTCATCACGCTACCCGGCAGGCGCGCCTGGAAACCGAGCGGGCGCCACGCCCCTAGCGCTTCACGAGCGTCATGCCCTCGAACGTGACCGTGATCGGCGTGCCGTTCCAGCCGGGCGGCGGTTCGCTGTGCGGCCAGAAGTACATGTACGGACCGAAGTTCCAGAAGCATTCCGGCGTGCTCGCATCGCAGACATGGCTCGGCCGCGCGTAGACCGTCCGGCCGTTGCGCCGCACCACGATCGAACCGCCCGGCTGGCCCTGGATCTGCGCGACGACGTCGATCGTCCAATCATCGACCTCACCGTCGCGCACCGTGTCGGGCGAGAAGTAGTCGCCGTTCGCGGCGGTGTCGTCGCAGGTGTGGAAGTTCCACACCGGTGCGCCCGGCTCCGCGGGCGAACCGTATTGCGCGGATCCGTCGGTGGCGGCCCGCACGGTGTTGTTGATCAGGAGGTCGTCGCACGGCGAACCGCCGCCGCCGTAGCTGTGCGTCTGCCAGACGATCCCCGGAAGATCGATCGCCAAGCGGCCGCCGGGAAGATGGCGGTACGCGGTGTTGCCGTTCAGCCGGACGATCGTTCGGAACGTGAACATGTAGTGCGCGCCCATCGCGAGCAGGAAGTTGTGCCCGGTCCGCGGGTCGATCGGATTCATCTGGTTGCGCCAGCACGTGCTCGCGCCCGGGCGATCTTTTCTGCCGCCGTACTCGTAGGCGCCCCGTGTGTTTCGCGACAGACTAAAGGTGACGGTCGAGCCGGCGATCGACGGTCCGACGCCCCGGCATTGGCCGTCTCCCTCGCTCGGGAGCTCGTATCGTCCGAGCCGCGGATCGCCGGCCCTCCAGACGACGGTCGCGGAGCTCGCGACCGAGACGGCCTCCGCGGCGATCAGCGCGGCGGTCGCGCACAGCAGCGCAGCGGCGAGCCGGCGCATCACGCGACCGGTGCGGCGGCGGCCGCGGGGCGCGCGTGCAAGTCCTCGGCGTACGCCGCCGCGATCAGCGGCGCATAGCGCTGCTCGACGACGCGCCGCTTCACCTTGAGCGTCGGCGAGAGCTCGCCGTCCTCGATCGTCAGATCGCGCGGGAGCACCGCGACGCGGTGGACCTGTTCGTACTTCGCGAGATCCGCGGTGTGCGTTTCGGCCTCGCGGATCATCAGCGCGCGGACGCGCGGGTCGTTCGCCATCTCCGCGGTCGGCGTCTCCGGCGGCATCTCGAGCTTCGCGCGCACGAGCTCCCAGTTCGGCGCGACGAGCGCGGCCGGATGCGGCTTGTTGTCGCCGAACGCCATCACTTGCCCGATGTAGATCGAGCGTTTGATCGCCGTCTCGATCCGTGTCGGCGAGATCCACTTCCCGCCGCTGCTCTTGAAGAGCTCTTTCTTGCGGTCGGTGATGACGAGATGACCATGACCGTCGATCTGCCCGATGTCGCCGGTCTCAAACCAGCCGTCGGGCGTGAACGGCTGCTCCTCGCGCGGGAGCTTGTAGTACCCGAGCATGACGTTCGGGCCTTTGACCAGGATCTCGCCGTCGTCCGCGATCTTCACCTCGACGCCCTCGACGGTCGGCCCTACCGTGCCGAGCACGTTGTCGTCGGGCCGGTTCACCGAGATCACCGGCGAGGTCTCGGTGAGGCCGTAGCCTTCGAGGACCTGCAGCCCCATCGCGGAGATCGTCAGCGCGGTGTCGCGGTGCAGCGGCGCGCTGCCGCTCACGAAATACTTCAGCCGGTCGAGTCCGAGCGTCTTCGGGATCTTGCTGAGCACGAGGCGTTTCGCGAGCGCGTGGCGGACGCGCAGCCCGGGCGCGAGTCCGCCGTCGCGCACCGCGCGCTCGTACTCGGTGCCGACCTCGAGCGCCCACGGGACGAGCTTCGCCTTCAGCCCGCCGCCGGCGCGCGCGTTGCCGATGATCCCGGCGATCAGCCGCTCGAAGATGCGCGGAACGAACGCCACGAACATCGGCCGCACCGCGCGGACGTCTTCCATGAGATGATCCGGCGTGGTGACGTAGTGGTGCAGCCCGTTGTAGAGATAGCCCAGCGCGTTCGTGTGCTCGTAGATGTGGGCGAGCGGCAGCACCGAGAGCGCGACGAGCCCTTCCGCGAGCGCGCTCTCGCGCGGGTTGAACGCGGTCGTCACGTCGGAGACGAGGTTGCGGTGCGAGAGCATCACGCCTTTCGGCTGCCCCGTCGTCCCCGAGGTGTAGATCAGCACGGCGAGCTCGTCCTCGCCGATCCCGTCGGTGTACGAGCGCAGCAGCGCGTCGTCCCCGGCCTGCGCCTCGCCTGCGCGTACGAGCGCCGCCAGCGTCTCGTCCCCGTCACCGGCGAGCGCGATGATCGGCGGCGCGTTCGGCACGGCCGCGCGCAGCTGCGCCGCCCGGGCGGCGTCGTCGACGAAGAGCAGCTTCGCCTCGCTGTCGGCGAGGATGTAGGCGACCTGGTCGTCCGCGGTCGTCGCGAACATCGGCACGACGACCGCGCCCGCGTAGAGGATCCCGAAGTCCGCCACCAGCCAGTCGACGGCGTTGTTCGCCAGCAGCGCGACCCGGTCGCCCCGCGCGATCCCGCGAGCCCGGAGCGCGTGGGCCAGCGCGGCCGCCCGGCGGTGGACCTCGGTCGAACTGAGCAAGACTGTCCGGCCGGCGCGGCGCTCCGCCAGGGCGTCGGGACGCGGCGCGGCGAGGTGCTCGGCGATGAAGGCGGGCAGGGTCATACGGGCCTCTTGACGGGTTAGCTTTAACCTATTATGAATAACATATGGCAGCGCGGTCAAGGGCGGAGGCTCAGGCCCAGGCCCAGGCGTTCCCCACCGAGCTCTGGGGCGACCGCGTCTTCACGGGCGAGGTCAGGACGAAGACGGTGTTTCCCGCGCTGGTCCTCCAGATGCTGCACGTCCGGCCCGACAGCGGCTACGGCCTCATGCAGCGTATCAGCGAGCTGGGCGGCATCTTCCCAGTCAACCCGAATACGATCTACCCGCTGCTGCGGCGGCTCGAGGAGCGCGGGTTCATCCGCGGCGAGCTCGACGAGTCCACGAAGCGCGGCACCACGCTGTACCACATCACGAACGCCGGCGAAGAACGGCTCGAAACGATCAAGGCCAATTTCAGGCCGTACCTCACAAACCTCATCGCGGCGATGCAGCGGCTGCGCCGCGACCTGTACGGAGAGACGTCATGAGCACCTACCGCGCACCGTTGCGCGACATGCAGTTCGTCCTGCGCGAGCTCGCGGGCGTGGAAGAGATCGCGAAGCTCCCCGGCTACGAGGACACCACCGACGTGCTCGACGCGATCCTCGACGAAGCGTCGACGTTCGCGACCGAGGTCCTCGACCCGCTGAACCAGAGCGGCGACAAGGAAGGCTGCACGTGGAACGACGGTGTCGTGACGACGCCCAAAGGCTTCAAGGAAGCCTACAAGCAGTTCGCGCAGGCGGGCTGGATCGGTCTGCCGGTCCCGGCGGAGTACGGCGGACAGGGTCTGCCCTCGATCATGCTCGGGCCGACGCTCGAGATGTGGAACGCGGCGAACGTCGGGTTCGCGAACGGACCGCTGCTGAACCAGGGCGCGATCGAGGCGATCGAGCAGTTCGGGAGCGACGAGCAGAAGCAGAAGTACATCCCGAACCTCGTGAGCGGCGAGTGGACCGGGACGATGTGCCTGACCGAGCCGCAGGCCGGCTCGGATCTCGCGCAGGTGCGCACGAGCGCGACGCCGGACGGCGACGTCTACCGCGTCAAAGGGCAGAAGATCTTCATCACGTTCGGCGAGCACGACATGGCGCCGAACATCATCCACCTCGTCCTCGCGCGGCTCCCCGGCGCGCCGGAGGGGACGAAGGGCATCTCGATGTTCATCGTGCCGAAGGTGCTGGTGAACGCGGACGGTTCGCTCGGCGAGCGCAACGACGTGAAGTGCGCCGGAATCGAGCACAAGATGGGGATCAACGCGAACCCGACGTGCACGCTGAACTACGGCGAGGCCGGTGAAGGCGCGGTCGGCTATCTGGTCGGCGAGGCGAACCGCGGGCTCGAGTACATGTTCGTGATGATGAACGCGGCGCGCTTCAGCGTCGGCGTGCAAGGGCTGGCGATCGCCGACCGCGCGTACCAGCACGCGGTCGAGTACGCGAAGGAGCGGATCCAGTTCCGCGACGCGGCGTCGCGTGACCCGAAGCCGGTGGCGATCATCAAGCACCCCGACGTGCGCCGCATGCTGCTCTGGTGCAAGGCGAACATCGAGGCGATGCGCGCGCTGGCGTACGTCACGGCGGCCTCGCTCGACTACTCGCACAAAGCCGAGGACGAGGCGGTCCGCAAGGAGCACCGCGCGTTCGTCGAGCTGATGATCCCGGTCGTCAAGGGCTGGCTCACCGAGCGCGCGCAGGACGTCTGCTCGACGGCGCTCCAGGTCTTCGGCGGGATGGGCTACATCGAGGAGACCGGGATCGCGCAGCAGTACCGCGACGTGCGCATCACCACGATCTACGAAGGAACCACCGGGATCCAGGCGCTGGACCTCGTCGGCCGCAAGCTCGTGCGCGACATGGGCGCGAGCGCGACCAAAGTGCTCAAGCAGATCGGCAAGTTCGCGAAGGAGCTCGAGTCTTCGGAGAACGCCGAGGTGAAGGCGCTCGCGCAGCCGCTCGCGGATGCGACGAAGGCGCTCGGTGAGACCGCGCAGTTCATCGGGATGTCCGCGATGGGCGACCTGCACAAGGCGTTCGCAAACTCCGTGCCGTTCCTGAACTTCTTCGGGATCGTCGCGGGCGGCTGGCAGCTCTTCCGCGGCGCGAAGATCGCCGCGGCGAAGATCGCCGCCGGCGATTCCGATCCGTTCTACGCGGCGAAGATCCAGACCGCGACGTTCTACGCGCACAACGTGCTCTCGCAGAGCGCGTGGCTGCAGAAGCAGATCACCGAGGGCTCGGGCGACGTGATGGCCGGCAGCGACGAGCTGTTCGACGTCGAGCGCCGCGCGCTCGCCACGGTTTAACGGCGCTCCGCCCCAGGCTCCGCGCCCCCCACGCGGAGCGTGGGGCCCCCGGGCCGAGCTCGCAATAACATTCCGGCAGGGCGTGATCCTGCTGCGCTCGCTCCATCACCATCGAGGATAGTTCAATTCATGGCTAGAGTAACGACCCGCGACTTGGACGACGGCATCCGGCTCATCACGCTCGACAACCCTCCGGTCAACGCGCTCTCGTTCGCGCTGTGCGGCGAGCTGATGCCGCTGCTCGACGCGGCGAACGCCGACCCGAACGTCAAAGCGGTGATCTTCACGGGCGGCGGGAGCGGTTTCTTCAGCGCCGGCGCCGACGTGAACGACTTCACCACCGAGCCGACCGCCGAGACGAAGACCGTCCGCGACGTCGTCGCCGCGGTCGACAAGAGCCCGAAGACGTTCATCGCGGCGATCGACGGCAACGCGCTCGGCGGCGGGTTCGAGCTCGCGCTCGCATGCGACTACCGCGTCGCGACGAAGGGCTCGCGGCTCGGCCTGCCCGAGATCAAGCTCGGCCTCTTGCCGGGCGCGGGCGGGACGCAGCGGCTGCCCAGGCTGATCGGCGCGAACGACGCGCTGCAGATCATGCTGAAGGGCGAGAACGTCAGGGCGCCCGACGCGCTGGCGAAGGGTATTCTCGACGAGATCGCCGGCGGCGACGTCGTCGAGACGGCGAAGACGTATGCCGGGAAGCCGAAGCGGCGCATCAGCGAGCGCAAGGCGGAGCTCGGCGTGGCGAACCTCGGGCTCTTCGCGACGCCGTTCGTGGTGGCGCAAGCGCACATGATGGTGCCGCCGGAAGAGAACGGCGGATACGCGGCGCACAAGCTGATCGACGCGGTGCAGGCCGCGATCGAGCTGCCCTTCGAGCGCGGCATCGCGCGCGAGGCGCGGCTGTTCGACGAGCTGGTCCGCTCGACGCCGTCGGCAGCGCTGCGGCACGTCTTCTTCGCGGAGCGCGAGCTCGGCAAGGTGCCGGGGCTGCCGAAGACCGAGCCGCTCGAGATCAAGAAGGCGGCGGTGATCGGCGCCGGGACGATGGGGACCGGGATCGCGATCGTCTTCGCCGAGGCCGGGATCCCGGTGACGGTGATCGAGACGAAGGACGAGGCGGTCGAGAAGTCCCGCGAGATGATCTTCGGGACGTTCAAGTACAACGTCGACAAGGGCCGCCTCTCGCAAGAGGACGCGTGGAAGCGCGCCAACTCGATCTCGTTCGAGACGGACTACGACGAGCTCGGCGACGTCGACGTGGTCGTCGAGGCGGTCTTCGAGTCGATGCCCGTGAAGAAAGAAGTCTTCGGAAAGCTCGACGCAATGACGAAGCCGGAGTGCATCCTGGCCTCGAACACCTCGACGCTCGACATCGACGAGATCGCCGCGTCGACGAAGCGCCCCGGCAAGGTGCTCGGGCTGCACTTCTTCGCGCCGGCGAACATCATGAAGCTGCTCGAGATCGTCCGCGGCAAGGAGACCTCGCCGGAGACGCTCACGACCGGGATCGCGCTCGGCAAAAAGCTGCGCAAGGTCGCGGTCGTCTCGGGGAACGCGTTCGGCTTCATCGGCAACCGGATGCTCTTCGAGTACGAAGCGCAAGCGGTGCAGCTGGCGGAAGAGGGCGTCAGCCCCGCGCGCATCGACGACGTGATCAAGAACACGTTCGGCTTCGCGATGGGTCCGTTCGCGGTCGCCGACCTGTCGGGTCTCGACGTCTACTACTTCATCTCGCAGTCGCAAGGCGGCGCGGCGCTCGGCCGGATCCCGATCATCGCAAAGCTCGTCGAGCAGGGACGCCTCGGCCAGAAGAGCGGCAAAGGCTTCTTCAAGTACGACAAGGCCGTCGGCAAAGGACGCCAGGCGATCCCCGATCCCGAAGTGGAGCAGCTCATCGCGCAGCTCGCGAAGGAAGCGGGGATCCCGCAAAACCCGAACGTGAGCGACGAAGAGATCATCGCGCGCTGCACGCGCGCGCTGGCGGACAGCGGCGCCGAGCTGCTGCGCACCGGGATCGCGCTGCGTCCCGGCGACGTCGACATCGTCTGGATCTACGGCTACGGCTTCCCGCCGCACCACGGCGGCCCGATGTGGTACGCCGAGAACGAAGCGCATTATACACCGAAGGGCGGCACGACGGCCGCCGAAGAGACCAAGGAGTTGACCCATGCCTGAGGCGGCGATCGTCTCGGCGGCGCGGACGCCGATCGGCAAGGCGTTCCGCGGCGCGTTCAATCAAACGCACGGCGCGACGATGGCGGGCCACGTCATCACGCACGCGATCGAGCGCGCCGGCGTCTCGCCGGACGAGGTCGAGGACGTCGTCCTCGGCGTCGGCCTGCCGGAAGGCGCGACGGGCCACAACATCGGCCGCGTCGCCGCGCTGCGCGCCGGCCTTCCGCGCAGCACCGCGGGGACGACGATCAACCGCTACTGCGGCTCCGGCCTGCAGGCGATCTCGACCGCGGCGCACCGCGTGATCGTCGACGGCGCGAAGGTGATGGTCGCGGGCGGCGTCGAGTCGATCTCGCTCGTGCAGAACGACATGAACATGCACGAGTTCACCGAGGAGTGGGCGCTCCGCCACGAGCCGAGCCTCTACATGCCGATGCTGCAGACGGCGGACTTCGTCGCGAAGAAGTACAAGGTCTCGCGCGAGCGCCAGGACGAGTACTCGCTGCAATCGCAGCAGCGCACCGCCGCGGCGCAAGCCGCCGGCAAGTTCGACGCCGAGATCGTCCCGCTCCCGACCTGGAAATACGAGCAGGACAAAGAGACGAAGGCGTACCGCGAAGAGCAGGTCACGCTGACGAAGGACGAAGGGAACCGCCCCGACACGACGCTCGAGGGCCTGCTCTCGCTCAAAGGTGTCCTCTCGAAAGACTCGCCGATCACCGCCGGCAACTCATCGCAACTCAGCGACGGCGCCGCCGCGGTGGTCATCATGGACGCCGGCGAAGCCCGCAACCGCGGAATCGCGCCGCTCGGCTTCTACCGCGGCATGGTGGTGCGCGGCTGCGACCCCGGCGAGATGGGCATCGGCCCGGTCTTCGCCGTCCCCGAGCTCCTGAAACGCCACGGCCTCAGCGTTGGCGACATCGGCCTCTGGGAGCTGAACGAAGCGTTCGCCGTCCAGACGGTCTACTGCCGCGACACCCTCGGCATCCCGAACGAGAAGCTGAACGTCGACGGCGGCGCAATCTCCATCGGCCATCCCTACGGCGTCAGCGGCGCCCGCATGACGATGCACGCCCTCATCGAGGGCAAACGCCGCGGCGCGAAATACGTCGTCGTCACGATGTGCATCGGCGGCGGCATGGGCGCCGCCGGACTGTTCGAGGTCAACTTGAACTGACGCCGCTCCGCGCGGCGGTTCAGCCTGAGACGCCGGCGAGAGCCGGCGTCTTTTCGTCGGCGATGACGCGGCCGTCGAGGAGACGGACCGTGCGCTGCGCGCGGCGCGCGAAGCGCGGGTCGTGGGTCACCGCGATGATCGTCGAGCCGTTCGCGTGCAGCTCCGCGAGCAGCTCCATCACCGACTCGCCGTTCGCGGTGTCGAGGTTCCCTGTCGGCTCATCGGCGAGGAGCAGCATGGGCTCCCCGACGAGCGCGCGCGCGACCGCGACGCGCTGCTGCTGGCCGCCGCTGAGCTGGTGCGGCGTGTGCCGCGCGCGGTGCGCCATCCCGACCCGCTCCAGCGCCTCGGCGACGCGGCGGCGGCGTTCGCCGCCGCTCATCCCGCGATAGGCCAGCGGGAGCTCGACATTCTCCGCGACGGTCAGCTCGCCGATCAGGTTGAAGTTCTGGAAGACGAACCCGATCGTGCGGTTGCGCAGCCGCGCGCGCTGCTCGATCGAGAGCGATCCGGCCTCCTGACCGTTGAGGAGATAGGTTCCGGAGCTCGGTACGTCGAGGAGTCCGACGACGCTGAGGAGCGTCGACTTCCCGCAGCCCGAAGGGCCTTCGATCGCGACGTACTCGCCGCGGTCGACCGCGAACGAGACGCCGGCGAGCGCGTACGTCTCGACCGTGTCGGCGGCGTAGACTTTGGTGATGTTGCGGACGTCGATCAGCATGGTCTGTCGTTTCCTCGAGTCAGCGCAGGGCGATGTGCGGGGCGTCGCCCGCGATGGTGGAAGTGTCGCTCACGATCACGACGTCGCCGGGGACGAGCCCGGCACGCACCTGGACGCGGTCGGCCGGCCCGCTTCCGAGCTCGACGCGGACGCGCTCCGCGCCGCGTCCGTCGGGATCGAGACGGTAGAGCGGGATGCTGACGCCGTCGGCAGCGCCGGCCGGCCGCGCGATCGAGATCGCGTTCGCGACGCGGCCGAGCTCGATCGCGCCTTCGACGTGCATCTGCGGCCGCGCGGCGAGCGAGGGTTGCGCGAGCGCGACGTGGACCGGGATGCCGCCGTTCTGCGCCGCGGGCTCGAGGCGCGAGACGACCCCGTCGAGATGCTGCGCACCGGTGTCGAGCCGCACGCGCAGCCCGGGTGAGACGAGACGCGCGTCGGTCTCCGCGACCTGCAGCACGGCCTCGAGATCTTGGTCGCCCGCGATGCGCGCGAGCTCGGTCCCGGCGTTGGCGCGCGCGCCGACCAGCGCGGCGACGCTCTGCACGACGCCGGTCTCTCCGGCGACGACCGTCAGACCGGCGAGCTGCGCGCTCTTCGCGTTCCGCCGCGCGACCAGTCCTGCGATCACCGCGCGCTGCGCGGCGAGCTTCGCGACTCCGTCCGCGACCGCGGCGCCGACGGCGGCGGCCGCGATCCGTTCGTGGTCGCCGGCCGACGACGCCTTGATACGCGCGACGCGATACGCGAGGTCGCCGATCAGCCCTTGATCGTGCAGCGTGCGGTTGACTTCGAGCTGCGTCGAGGACTCCTCGCGGTCGGCGACCGCGCCGCGCAGCGCGCTTTGATGCTCGAGCGTCGCGCTCCGCGCTTCCTCGGCGATTGCGCGCGCTTGCGCGGTCGCCGCGGCGATCTGCGCGTCGAGATCGGCCCGGTCGGCATCGAGATCGGGGTTGCGCAGCTCCGCGATCGGCGTCCCCGCGACGACGTGCGTCCCCGGCCGCACCAGCACGCTCGAGACGACACCGTCGCTCGGCGCCGCGACGACGGCGATCCGCGCGGGGACGAACTGTCCGGGCGCGGCGACGCTGCGCACGAGCGTCCCGCGCCGCACGACGTCGGTCACGACCGAGGCGCGCTCGACGGTCGGGACGATCTCTCGCGGGTGAACGAGCGAGATCGCGCCGTACGCACCGAGCGCGCAGACGCCGAGCAACCCGGCGAGCGCGAAGGGAAGCGCGGGGATGCGGTGCCCGCGGGCTCTGACG
This sequence comes from Candidatus Elarobacter sp., assembly GCA_036264835.1. GTDB lineage: Bacteria > Vulcanimicrobiota > Vulcanimicrobiia > Vulcanimicrobiales > Vulcanimicrobiaceae > Vulcanimicrobium. The sequence continues at coordinate 6,449 of DATAQE010000067.1, read as the reverse complement.
ACGTCCATCTATTCGTACCTCAGCGCGACGGCCGGCGCGACGCGCGCCGCGCGACGAGCGGGGAGATAAGAAGCGATCCCGATCGACGCGGCGACGATCGCGATGATCGTCAGCGCGGTGATCCCGTCGACCGGCGCATCGACGTCGAGGAAACCTTTGAGCGCCCACGCGGCCGCGGCGGCGAGGGCGAGCCCGAGCGCGATCCCGACCGAAGCCAGGCGCAGTGCGTCGCGCATCACCATCACGGTGATCGTGCGCGGCGTCGCGCCGAACGCGACGCGCACGCCGATCTCGCGCGTTCGGCGAGTGACGCCGTACGAGACGACCGCGTAGATCCCGGCGATCGCGAGCGCCAGCGCGATCGCGGCGAGCGCTGCGAGCATGAGGTCGGTGAGCGCGCGGCCCAGGGCGTCGTAGTACTGCTCGTGCGCGAGCGAGGTCGCGACCGGCGGCGGTATGGTCGGATCGACCGACGCGATCGCGGCGCGCAGCGCGTCGGCGACCTGTGGTGCGGAGAGATGCGAGCGGACCGCGAGCTTCACCCAGCCAGCCCTCGGGAACTGCGCGATCGGCGCATAGATCGTCGGCCGCGCCTCGTTCTCGACGTGCGGGCGAACGTCGCCGGCGACGCCGACGACGGTCGAGAGCCGCGGCGGCAGATCCATCGCGGAGAGGCCGACGGTGAGCCGTTTGCCGAGCGCCGCCGCCACGCCGCCGAGATAGCGCACGGCGAACGAGCGGCTCACGATGACCACGCCGGCCGTCCCCGGACGGTCCGCCGGCGACAGGTCGCGCCCGGCCAGCAGCGGGATCCCGAGCGTTCGGAGATAGCCGTCGGAGACGATGTCCACGTCGGCGTCCGGCTCCTGTCCGGGCGCGTAGGTGGTGCCGGCGACGGTGAACGAGGTTTGCGACTCGCCGATGAACGGTATCGTGGTTGCCCACGCCGACGACTCGATCCCCGGCGTCGCCGCGACGCGTTCTCGAATCGCGCGCAGCAGTGCGTCGGCGCGCGCCGCGGTGTCGTACCGGTGCGGCGAGGCGCCGCTCATGAACGCCACCGAGATGCCGTCGCTGCGGAACCCGAGCGGCTGCGAGGCGAGATCGTAGTAGCTCCGCGCGGCGATCGCCGCGGTCGCGACGACCGAGATCGCGAGCGCGACCTCCAGTGTGATGAGCACGGCGCGCAGCGCGCGCCCGCCGCCCGCGCTGGAGCGGTCGCCGGCCTTCATCGCGCTCACGAGGTCGGGGCGCGAGAGCGCGAGCGCCGGTGCGGCGCCGGCGAACAGCGCTGCGAGCACGACCGAGACGGCGGTCGCGGCGAAGGTCTTCCAGTCGACGTCGAGATGGCGCAGATAGACGACCGGCGCGCCCGCGTCGATCGTCGCCGCGATCGCGTGGACAATCGCGGCGGCGAGCGCGCAGCCGAGCAGACCGCCGATCCCGACGTACAGCGACGTCTCCGTCATCAGCTGTGCGAACAGCCGTCGGCGCGAGGCGCCGAGCGCGAACCGCGTCGCGATCTCGCCGGTCCGCGACGACGCGCGGCTCAGGAAGAGGTTGCCGACGTTCGCGCACGCGACGGCGAGCACGGCCAATACGGCGAGAGCGAGCGCGATCATCGAAGGGCGCATCGGTCCGAGGATCGAGTCGGTGACCCACGCCGCGCGCGCCGAGAGGTTCGCGTCGGTCTCCGGATGCGCGGCTGCGAGCGCGGCGAACGTCCGCTGCAGATCCGCGTCGACGGCGCGCAGATCGCCGTAGCGCCGCGCGACGAGGACGAGCGAATGAGGGGAGCCCGCATACACCGAGCGCCGCAACGGGGTGAAGTAGTCCGCGTGGTCGACTTGGCCCCGGTGCAGGTCGACGAAGAAGAACTGCGGCGGTGCGATCCCGGCGATGGTCATCGGAGCGTCGTCGATGCGAACCGTCCGCCCGACGAGCGTCGGATCGGCGCCGAAGCGGGTGTGCCAGAGCTCGTCGGAGATTACGACCGGATGCGTTCCGTCGCGCTCGTCGCGCGCGTCGAGGAGGCGACCGGCCTGCGGTCGCGCGCCGTACATCGCGAAGAACTCGCCGCTCACGTCGGCGCCGCGCAGCACGACCGGCGCGCCGCGGCTCGCGACGAGCGTGCCGCTGACCGGGACGAGCGCCGAGACGAAGCGCAGCGTCCGGTCGCTGCGGCGCACCGCCTCGAAGTCGTCGTAGCCGAACGCCTCGGTGGTGTAGCCGCGCACCCGGTCGACTTCCCACAGCGCCGCGAGCGTCGACGGGTCGGTTACGGGGAGCGGACGGAGGACGACGTTCAGCACCAGCCCGTAGATGGCGCCGTTCACACCGATCGCGATCGCCGTCGTGAGGATCACGACCAGCGCGAAGAGCGGCGTGCGCCGCATCCCGCGCAGCGCGACGACCAGATCGCGGCCGATCGTCGCGCCGCGCTCGCCGAGACCCGCGAACAGGACGTCGGCGTACGCGTGCAACGCGGCCGCCGGGCCGCGTGCGCGCACCGACGCGGCGAAGTCCTCACGCATCGCTTCACCGTACTCCTCGCGCATCTCGCGCGGACACGCCCGCAGCACCAGCCCGAAGAGCGCGAGTGCCGCGCGCACGGGGCGCGGGTTATCCGAGCGCCGGGAGGAGGCGGCGTGCACGGGCCATGCTCACGAGGGTCTCGAGGCGGTGCGCCTCGGCTTGCGCGACGCGCCGTCCGCGTGCCGTCAGTCGATAGACGCGGCGGCGTTCATCGTCACCGTCGACTTCGGTGATCCAGCCGTCGGCGAGCAGCTGCTTGATCGTGCGGTACAGCGTCGCCGGACCGAGCACGGTCGCGCCGCCGGTCGCGTCCTCGACTTCCTTCGCGATCGCGTACCCGTGCCGCTCGCCGTCGGCGAGCGCGAGCAGGATGTGGAAGCTGCTGGGCGAGAGCGGGGCGTTCTCCTGGCTCTCCGCGGGACGCCGCATCAGAGCGTGACCCCCCAGCCCTTGAAGAGCCCGGAGTCGCGCCGCGGCCGGACGATCGTGGGCGCGGCGTTCGGCCGCGCGGGCGACGGACGGAACACGGGGCGCGGCATCGGATCGGCCATGACAACACCTCTCGGCACCGTACCGGTGCGGTGGCTATATCCAAGTCGGATATATTGATGTCAGGTATATCCGATCTGGATATAGATGTCAAGCCCCGGAAGGCGCGGCGGGTCAGACCTCGGCGAAGAGCCCCTTGTACTTCTCGCGCAGATCGCGCTTGAGGAACTTGCCGACGCCCGTGCGCGGGATCGCGTCGACGAACAGAATGCGGTCCGGGGTTTGCCATTTGGCGAGCTTGTCGCCGAGCCAGTCGCGTATCTGGTTCTCGTCGGCGGCGTGGCCTTCGCGGACGACGACGGCGGCGACCGGGCGCTCTTGCCATTTCGGGTGCGGGATGCCGAACACGCACGCTTCCTTCACGGAAGGGTGGCCCATGATCGTATTCTCGACCTCGACCGAGCTGATCCACTCGCCGCCGGACTTGATGAAGTCTTTCACGCGGTCGACGATCTCGATGTAGCCGTACTCGTCCATCGTCACGACGTCGCCGGTGTGGAACCAGCCGTCGGGCGTGAACCCGAGCGCGGTCGCGGACTCGTTGTTGTAGTACTGTTTCGCGACCGCGAAGCCGCGGACGAGCAGCTCGCCGCGCGAGACGCCGTCGTGCGCGACGTCCTCGCCGTTCTCGTCGACGATCTTCGACTGCACGATCGGTGAGAAGCGGCCCTGTTTGTACCGCTCGCGGCGCTGCATCCCCGGATCGTGCGCGAGCTCGGCGATGTCGCGGCTCACCGTCCCGATCGGCGACATCTCCGTCATCCCCCACGCGTGGATCGCTTCGATCCCGAGCGCCTTCAGGTCGTCCATCAGCGAGTGCGGCATCGCGGAGCCGCCGATCACGATGCGCTTCAGATGCGGGAGCGTCTTGCCTTGCGCTTTGAGCATGTCGCGCACGGTGAGCCAGACGGTCGGCACGCCGGCGGAGAGCGTCACGCGCTCGGTCTCGCACAGCTCGATGACGCCGGCGGGGTCCAGGCGCTCCATCGGCATGATGAAGTCCGCACCGACCATCATGCACGCGAACGGCGTCCCCCACGCGTTGACGTGGAACATCGGGACGATCGGGAGCACGCGGTCGCGCTCGACGATCCCGAGCGCGTCGGCTAGTCCCGACGCGAGCGCGTGGATGAACGTCGAGCGGTGCGAGAACAGCACGCCCTTCGGGTCGCCGGTCGTCGCGGAGGTGTAGCAGAGGATCGCGGCGGCGCGCTCGTCGATCTCGGGCCACTCGTACGCGTCCGACTCCGGCGTCATCAGCGTCTCGTAGTCGTACGCGCCGTCGAACGGTTCCGCCGCGGCGCCCATCTGGACGAAGATTCTTCCGGAATCGGGCGCGAGCGCTGCCGCCGGTTTGATCGCTTTCACCAGCGAGCCGTCGTAGAAGACGACCTTGTCCTCGGCGTGGTCGAGCACGAACGCGATCTGGTCCGGGAAGAGCCGGATGTTCACGGTGTGCAGCACCGCGCCGATCATCGGGACCGCGTAGTAGAGCTCCATGTGCCGGTGCCCGTTCCACGCGAACGAGGCGACGCGGTCGCCGGGCTTCACGCCGAGCGTGCGCAGCGCGTTCGCGAGCTTGGCGACGCGCTTCCCGAACTCGGCGTAGGTGAAGCGCAGGATCTCCGCACCGTCGCGCGAGACGATCTGCTTGCGGGGATGCGACCTCATCGCGTGCTCGAAGATCGCGCGGATCGAGAGCGGCAGGTCGGACATCGTCGACGGGATCGTCCCGCCGAGCAGCTCCTGAGACAGCATCGTCGCCATCCGAGGCCGGTTCGCCGAACCCTTCGCGTTCGCCCTACGGGCGAGCCGCCCGCGGCGGTCAAGATTCCTAGGCCAGCAGCGAGCTCAGGGCTTCGTCCAGGTCGGGGTGGCGGAAGACGTAGCCGGTCGCGAGCGTCCGTTCCGGGACGACGCGCTGGCCTTCGTTCAGCATCAGCGCGCCCTCGCCGAAGAGCAGACGCCCGGCGAACGCCGGCACCGGCAAGAACGCCGGGCGCCGCAGCGTGCGCGCGAGCGCGCGGGTGAACTGGCGGTTCGTGACCGGATTGGGCGCCGCGGCGTTCAGGACGCCGTCGGCGCGGCCGTCGATCGCATGCAGGTAGATGCCGACCTCGTCGTCGGCGTGGATCCACGACGACCACTGCTCGCCGCTCGCGATGACCCCGCCGAGTCCGAGCCGGAAGACCGGAAGCAGCTTCCCGAGTATCCCGCCGCCGGTCCCGAGCACCAGCCCGGTGCGGATCTTCGCGACCCGCATCCCGAGCGCGGTCGCGCGGTCGGCCTCGGCCTCCCACGCCGCGCAGACGCGCGCGAGGAAGTCCGGGCCCGGCGGGCTCGACTCGGTGAACGTCGCGGTCGGGCTCGTCCCGTAGTAGCCGATCGCCGACGAGCTGACGTACGCCTTCGGCCGCGGTTCGGCGCGGGCGAGCGCGTCGAGGTACGCGTGCGGCAGGTCGACGCGCGAGAGCACGATCTCGCGCTTCGCGGCCTCGGTCCAGCGCACCGTGACCGGCGCGCCGGCGAGGTTCACCACCACGTCGCTCCCCGCGCTCGCCTCGGCGGCACGCACCGGATCGCGCAGGCTCGCCTCCACGACCTCGTCGCCGCGCGCACGCAGCGCCGCGGTGAGGTGGCGGCCGATGAAGCCGCTGGCGCCGAGAACGGTCACGCGCATCGTGCGTCGAACCTCCGGTGGTGCTCGGGAACGTCCAGGCGCTGCGCGCGATCGCGGCCCTCATGGTCGTCGTGGTCCACGCCTACGCCGTCGAGTCGACCTATCTCCCGGGCCGGCCTTGGACGACGCCGTTCCACATCCTGGGCACCTACGGCGTCGACCTGTTCTTCGTGATCAGCGGCGTGGTGATGCTCGTCTCGACGGCCGAGTGGTTCGGCGAGAGGTCGGCGCCGAGGCGATTTCTCGTGCGCCGCGCGACGCGCATCTACCCGCCGTACTGGATCGTCACCGCGCTCGTCCTCGTCGCGTTCCTCGTCGTGCCGAGCGCGACCGGGATGCATCGCAGCGCGCCGCCGCAGATCCTGCCCTCGTTCCTCGCGCTTCCGCAGCCGGGCGAGCCGCTGCTGGTTGTCGGCTGGACGCTCAGCTACGAGCTGATCTTCTATGCGGTGTTCGCTCTGGCGCTGCGGTTTCAACGCCGGTATCTTCCCGTCGTGACCGCCGTTTGGCTCCTCGCCGTCGTGCTGATCGGCGCGCTCGGGCCGCACGCGAACCCCTGGGTGCGCGTGCTCGGAAGCTGGTTCAACGTGGAGTTCGTGTTCGGCTTGGCGATCGGCACGGCGGTGTTGCGCCGCGCCCTCGTCGCGCCGCGCGCGCTGTTTGCGCTCGCCGTGGTGCTGATCGT
>DATAQE010000018.1:0-32644 GCA_036264835.1 Candidatus Elarobacter sp. | reverse complement strand
CGTCGACGAGCACTACTACCGGCTGGTGCCGTTCTCCGACGAGCAGATCACGGAGTTCCGGCGGTTCTACGACCTCATCGAACGCTTCGACGATCAGTTGGCCGAACACGACGCCCAGCACGCGCTCGCGGATCCGCAGTGGCCGGCTATCACGGCGGCCGCGGGCCACACGCTGAGCGTCCTCGAATGCGGAGACCACGGCTTGCGCCATCAAGTCTTCGATCCGTATCATCTCCACCCGCCCACAGATACCCAGTCACGCATTCTGCGGTTTCTTCTCGAAGACGACTTCCCGGGAGCCGCGGAACTGCGGGAGCAAGCCGGAACGGTGTCGGCCCGTGAAGTCGCCGGTGACGGCGTCATCGAGTTGTCCGTCGGTGATGCACCGCCTGCTCGCGTCGACTTTGACGTTCCGGTCGAAGCCCACTACTACGACATGGCGGAGGCCCGGCACATCGGATTGGTGATGCCCGGACCGCTGATCACGGTTCAGCTTTTCGTGAGCCGAGCCGGCTTCATGAGCCGTCTGGTGACCACGTATACCGTGCCGAAAGAGCTGTTCACCCGCATACCGGAGATCCAGGAGTACGAGCGGGAAGTTCGGGTCTGGGTACTGCTGCCGGAGGACCCGCGTTAGCGAAAAATGAGAAACGAAGTCGCCAGACGATACGAGAACCCGGTTTTCGTGGTACCGTTCTTCCTCGACGGAAGGATCGACCAAATCCGCGTATACTCCGATGTGTTGAGGGCCCAAGCAGCTCTTCGGCGTTATGTTGGCTACCGCGAGCTCCTTGCACAGATCAAGGAACGCCGCAAGGGTCGCAATAAGGCTCAGGCTGTACTTGCCGCATACGGAGCGATCGAGCGTACACGTTATGCCGGAACAGCGGTGTACGAGGTAGATGTGGATTCACGGCATCCGGTGCGGCGCGGCGTGCGCCGTAGCACTGTCGATATTGGACACTCCAGATAATGACAAACTACTCACGATAATGAAGAAAAAGCGAATTACATGAGCGACCAAGCGTTCATGCAACCCGGGGCGCGCGTCTTTATCGTGACGTACGAACGTCCAAGCGATGACTGGTTGAAAATTGGCCTATTCACAAGCCGAGAACGAGCAGAGTCCGCCGTTGCGGCCCTGCGCGCTCAGCCGGGCTTCGTGAGCAATCCAAACGGATTTCGCATCGATGAAACGCCGCTGGACACCGTGTTCTGAGAGAGCGGGTTCTCGCCACGACCGAAGGAGGCGTAGGATGTCCCTGCGTGTTTACCACGTTCAGTACGAGCGAACCTATAGCGACGAAGACGCCTATGGCAACTGGCTCAACATCGGGGTGGTTCGGACGAGGGATCGTGCCGAGGGTGCCGTGGCCGAGCTCAGCGCTCAACCCGGCTTTGCAGAGAATCCGGCCTGCTTCACCATAAGCGAAACGTGGCTCGATATGGTGTCTTGGGAGGATGGATTCAAGACCGAGTAGCGGGGGCTATGCGCTCATCTCCACCAGCCGCAAATTCGGCCGCCGGCTGGTACGGATCAGTGTGAGCAGGGAGTCGAAGCGCTGGGGCATGCCGAGGCGGTAGCCCTGGCCTTCGTCACAGCCCATGCCGGTGACGAGCGCGGCTTGTTCTTCGGTTTCGATTCCCTCGGCGACGACGCGCAGGCCGAACGCCTTCGCGATGTGGATCATCGAGACGACGATCGCGCTGTCGGACTCGTCTTCCGCGATATCGCGCACGAAGGTGCGGTCGATCTTCAGCATCGTGATCGGCAGGCGCTTCAAGTGCGCCAGCGAGCTGTAGCCGATCCCGAAGTCGTCCATCGCCAGCTGCACGCCGAGCTCGCGCAGCCGCTGCAGCGCGGGCAGCGCGGTGTCGTCGAGCGCCGCCGTCTCCGTTACTTCGAGGATCAGCGCCGCGGGCGGGATCGCGTATTCTTCGAGCGTCGCGGCGACGGTCGCCGCGAGTGTCGGTTCGCGCAGGTCGCGCGCCGAGAGGTTCACCGCCATGCGGAACTCGGGCTCGTGCGCGCGGAACGTCGCCGCCGCGGCGCACGCCTGGCGCAGCACCCAGCGGTCGATCTCGACGATCACCGACGACTCCTCCGCGATCGGGATGAAGATCGACGGCGCGACCGTCCCGCGCTCCGGATGACGCCAGCGCACCAGCGCCTCGCAGCCGACGATGGTGCGGCGGTCGAGGTCGAAGAGCGGCTGGTACTCGAGCTCCAGCTCGCCGCGCTGCAGCGCGCTGCGCAGGTCGGCCTCGAGCGCGAAGCGCTCCGCGTCCTGGGCGTGGATCGATTGGTCGTAGATCGCGACCGCAGCGCCGCCGCCACCCTTCGCGCGGTACATCGCGGCGTCGGCGTGCGCGGTGAGCGCGCCGGCGTCCGTGCCGTGGTCCGGGTAGATCGCCGCGCCGATGCTCACCCCGACGTACACTTCCCGCTCGGGGAGCTGGATCGGCGCGGAGACCGCCTTGATCACCCGCTGCGCGAGCTGCTCGATGTCCTTCGCATCCGCGACCGACTGCATGATGACCACGAACTCGTCGCCGCCGGTGCGCGCGATGAAGTCGCCGCCGCGCAGGCATTTCTGCAAGCGCCCCGAGACCTCGCGCAGCACCTCGTCGCCGGCGCCGTGGCCGAGCGTGTCGTTGATCGCCTTGAAGCGGTCGAGGTCGAGGAAGAGCAGCGCGATGCGGCGTTCCTCGCGCGCGGCGAGCGCGACCGCCTCCTGCACGCGCTGGTCGAGCGAGAAGCGGTTCGGCAGTCCCGTGAGCCGGTCGCGGTGCGCGGCGTCGAAGAGCTGGCGCTGCGTGCGCTTGAGCTCGGTGATGTCGATCGAGACGCCGACCGCGCCGATGATGTTCTCGTTGCGGTCGGCGAGCGGCTCGACGTGGTGGCGCAGCCAGTGGTCGCCGTGCGCGTTCTCGACGCGCACGTGCCGCCCGGTGAAGACGTCGCGCACGACCGACTCCGCGACCAGCGCCGTGCACTGCTGGCCGACGAGCCCGGTGCTGTCGAAGCCGAGCTCGTCGAGCGCGCCGCCGGAGACCGCGGTGAAGCGCCCGTCGCGCCCGACCGTCCACAGGATCGCGTCGACGTTGTTCGCCACCATCTGCAGGCTGTGCGCGTTCTCGTGCAGCTGCGACTCGGCGATCGTCTGCGCGCTGACGTCCAGCAACGAGATCAGCGTCTCGTCCGCGGCGGGCAGGATCCGCACTTCGACCCAGGTCTGCAGCGAGGGGAACGCGTGGACGCGCTCGATCGGGATGCCGCTGCGGCGCGCCGCGCGGATGTCGGGGACCAGCTCGGAGGCGAGCGGGTCGACGACGTCGGGCAGCTCCATCCCGATCATCTCGTCGGCGGTGCGGTGGAGGAGCCGTTCCGCTTCCTCGTTCACGTGCGTGACGCGCAGGTCGTCGTCGACGATGTAGACGCCGTCGCGGACGGCTTCCAAGACGTTGTAGCGCCGCTCGACCGCGTCGGCGGCGATGTTCCGCGCCGTCTCCATGAACGTGCGGCCGCGCGTCCACCAGCGCGCCGCCATGATGGCGGCGACGGTGGCGAGCGCGAGCGCGACGAACGAGGAGACGACCTGGATCATGAGAGCCCGGGCCGCTTCGCTTCGGCGTTGACGGCTTTCATCCGTGAGTGTTCCCTTTCGAGACGGCACCGGCGCGATGGCCGGCGAGAGCTCGCTCCGCGAGCCCGCCGTACGGAGACCGAAGTCCCCGGACGAACGTACCGTGGGTGCCGCCCTCATCCATGACATGACCGGCGGGCGTGAACCGGCTACGCTGCGACTTTCCCGAGAGTAGCCCGCGTCACACGTATTGAGAACCCGGCGCGCGTAAAACATGTGTCAGGCTACGCTCACGTAAACGCCGCGTTGACGCGTCGACGCCGCCGGAGCACTAGATCCCGGCGGCGTGCTGGATCGCGAGCGAGGAGAGCGCGACCGCGATCCACAGCAGGAACCCGAGGGCGAGCGGGCGCGGTCCCGAGCGCAGCAGCCGCGCGAGCTCGGTCTGCAGGCCGATCGCCGCGAGCGCGACGCTGATCAGCGCGATCGCCGCGAACGCGATCGCGTCGTGCCACGCGCGCGGGACGAGGCCGGCGCCGTTCGCCAGCGCCGCGCACAGGAACCACACGATGAACCACGGCACGATCCGCCGCCACGGCACCGGCGTGCCGGCGGCCCGCCGTGCGCGCGCGCGCCGGAGCGCGATCGCGGCGACGATCGGGAGGATCATCGTCGCGCGCGTGAGCTTGACGATCGTCGCATGCTGCCCCGCCTCGCGGCCGTACGCGAACCCGGCCGCGACGACCGACGAGGTGTCGTTGATCGCGGTCCCGGCCCACACGCCGAACGCGCTCTGCCCGAGGTGGAGCGCGTGCCCGATCGGCGGGAAGATCAGCACCGCGACGACGTTGTAGAAGAAGACCGTCGCGATCGAGAGCGCCACATCGGCTTCGCCGGCGTCGGTCACCGACGAGACGGCCGCGATCGCCGAGGCGCCGCAGATCGCGGTGCCGACGCCGATCAGCATGCGCTGCATCGGCTCGACGCGCAGCAGCCGCCCGAGCGGCGGCGCGAGGACGAGCGCGACCGCGATCGTTCCGAGCGTGACGGGGAGCGTCGCGACGCCGGTCCCGATCACCATCGCGAACGAGAGCCCGAAGCCCGACACGACGATCGCCGCTTGCAGCACCGTGCGCGCAGAGAACGCGAGCCCGGGTTTCCACGACGCCGGGAGCGGGCGCAGCGAGCGGATCGCAACGCCGATGACGATCGCGAACACCGGCCCACCGACCAGCGGCGCGAACCGCGCGCACAACAGCGCGAGCAGGGCGACCGCGACCGCGACGAGCGTCCCCGGGATCACGCTAGCGCGCGACGTGCTCCTCGGCGACCTCGTGCGATGCGGGGTCGCCGATCCCTTCGCTCAGATAGGAGCGCGAGAGCGCGACGTACTCGGGGCCGGCGTGCTCGACCCACGCGATCGACGCCCCTTCGAGCTGTTTCTTCACCACCGCGGGAGAGCCGGCGACGACGACTCGCGGCGGAATCTGCGCGTTCACGCCGACGACCGAGCCGGCGGCGACGAGGCTCTGCTCGCCGATCACCGCGCCGTTCAGCACCGTCGCGTTGGTGCCGATCAGCGCGCCCTTGCCGATGCGGCAGTCCTCGAGGATCGCGCAGTGGCCGACCGTCGCGCCTTCCTCCACGACCGTCTCGGAATGCTCGCTCACGTGCAGCACCGAGTTGTCCTGCACGTTCGCGCGCGCGTGGATGCGGATCGGGCCGTTGTCGCCGCGGATCACGGTCCCGAACCAGACCGACGCTTCCTCGCCGATCTCGACGTCCCCGATCAGCACCGCCGTCGGCGCGACGAACGCCGACGCGGCGACCTTCGGGCGCTTGCCGCGGTACTCGATGATCATTCCGGCGCGTGACCTCCGCAAGACTGGGCGCATCGGGGTCGAACCCCGGGCGGTACTTTGAGCGAGCACCGCCATCGCACCCCCCTGCGCGGGACGAAGGTCGTCCCGCGGCCGAAGCCGGCCGACCCCGACTACACCGAGGTCAACTACCGCTACGCCGGGCAGACCGGCCACATCCACGAGGTCGTCGAGATCGGCGGGCGCGAGCTGGCGAAGGTCGGCTTCGACGACCGCAAGATCGTCTATTACTACCTCGACGACCTCGAGCGCGAGGAGACGGCGCCGAAGCGCACGTTCCACGACCTGCCGTAGCCGGGCCGGCCGCGAGCGCGGGGCTCGCGGCCGGCACCGGATCCGAACGGATCAGCGCACGCGGGCGGTCAGCGAGAACATCACCGAGCGCTGCGGAAGCCCGAACCGTTCGCCGTAGCAGCAGTTGCTGTACTCCTGCACCGCGTTCGCGTCCGAGTAGTACGGGTTCTCGGGGACGTATTGCGCGTACCCGATGCGGCCGTACTGGTCGTACGCACTGTTGAACAGATTGCTGATCCCCAGCGTCGCCGTCAGGTACCGGCCCACCGGCCGTGAAGCGAACGCGTCCGCGTAGTAGTACGGGGTACGGAGCAGCGCGTTGTTGCGGCCGACGAAGTAGTTGTCCATGCGAATCTCCGTACCGTCCTTCAACGTCGCATCGAAACCGACCGTTCCCTTCGAGAACGGAACGCCGACCAGCGGCTGGCCTTCGCGGAGCGCGCCGCTGTTCTGCAGCGCGACCACCGGGATGCCGAAGTACCGCGCCGAGGTGATGTCCCAGCCGACGTCGGTATAGAAGGCGCGCGAGAAGCGCCAGCGGCCCGTCATGTCGATCCCTTGGAACCGTCCGGCGCCGGCGTTCGCCGACGTGGTCAGCCCGAGGTTCGCGATCGAGACGTTCGCGCCGCACACCGTCGCGATGCGCGCGAGGTACTGCTGCAGTGTGGCGGCGTCCACCAGTGCGGCTCCGCCGAAGACCGAGAGCGGCAGGACGTTCGAGAAGATGACGTTGTTGACGTCCTGCTCGTAACCGACGATCTGGATCTGGCTGTCGCCTCGGAACCGGTGCCCGTACGAGAGCTCGAGCTCCTTGGCCGACTCGGGCGCGAGGTCCGGGTTCGGCGCGGTCCCGATGGCGTTCGGCGTCGCGCACTGCGGGTTCACCGCGCCCGGCTGCGTCGTGACCAGCGGGATCCCGCTCTTCAACTGCGCGGTCGGAGACTCGCTCGCGCGGCCGCCCGAGAGCCGCCAGACGTCGTACGGGTTCGTGTGCCACGCCAGCGTGACGCGCGGGTCGAAGGTCGTCTGCTGCGAGACGCTGGAGTGCTTGAGATTCGCGTTCGCGAACAGCTGGATCTTCGGCGTGACGTTCAGGATGTCGCGCAGGAAGATGTTCGAGACGGTCGAGCCGATGTCGGGCTGGTTCTTCACCCCGGTCGTCGCCTTGTAGACGCCGGCCTGGTAGAGCTGATGGTAGGCGACGTAGCCGAAGCCGATGGTGTTCGTGTCGCCGACGATGTCGTCACTCACCCGCTCGCCGAAGGTTTGGTAGCGGTTCGTGAACCCGCTGTAGTTGCGGTCGTAGAGCTGGTAGAACGCGTTCGCGAACGCCTCCGCCACGATGTTGTGGCGCCCGAACGAGCCGGTGTACCGGCCGTCGTAGTCCTGAAGGCGCAGCGATTGCCACGCCACCGGCGTACCGCCGTACGGTCCCGAGAACGTGGCGCCGTACTGGTCGGGCGTGAAGCACTGCGTGCCGCCGTTGGTGGCCACCTGGAAGCCGGAGCCGCCGCCCGGCAGCGCGCACGCGGTGCCGCCTTGCTGGGCGTTGTAGATCGCCGCTTCCGGCGTGAGGAAGTCGTTGTCGCCTTCACCGGTCTTGTCGTCCCACGACGTCGCGGAGGTGCCGGTGAACTGCAGCGCGGAGGTCGGCCCGAGGTCGTAGCGCAGCTTCAGCAGGCCGTTGCGCTGCACGTAGTTGCCGCTGACCAGCCAGGTGTTGGCCGCGACGTTCGCGCTCGTCAGGTCACCGGCGAGCAGCCCGGTCTGCGTGACGATCTGCGGCGAGAAGCCGCCGTAGGTGCCGCTCACGCCGAACGAGGCGGCGTAGCCCAGCCGGCCCGCGGTGCCGGTCGCTTGCGCGACCGTCTCCTGGCGGCCTTGCGTGCCGATCCCCTGTCGCACCATGAACGAGCGCGTCTTCGTCGGGGAGAGCGTCAGCATGTCGATCGTCCCGGCGATCGCGTCGATGCCGAGCAGCGAGGCGCCGCCCGTGCCGTACGCGATCTGCACCGAAGAGAGCGAGGACGTCGGCGAGAGCTGGTAGTTGAAGCCGCCGCCGGTGCCGTTGAACACGCCGATCGGCCCGACCGGATGGCCGTCGATCAGCGTTTGCGCCTCCGAAGGCCGCATCCCGCGGATCGAGATGTTCAGGTCGTCGCCGGGTGCCGAGTCGAGGCTGAACGACGTCACGCCGGATTGCGCGAGCAGCGCGTCGCCGAGGCGCAGCTTCGCCTCGCTCTCGATGACGTCCGCGCTCAGCGTGCGGTTCACGACGGTGGTCGTGGCGAGCGCGTTGCGGTTCGCGCTCGTGCTCACGCTGCCGATCGTGCGCAGGCTGCTCGCGCTCGAGGTCGCGCGCGGCACGACGATGCGGATCGAGGTCGTGTTCCCGCCGCCGAGCACCGCTTGATCGGTGATCCGGGACGACTGGTAGCCGACCGCCTCGACTTGGACGTCGTACAACCCGGGCGGTTCGTTGGGGAACGAGAACGAGCCGTTCGCGTCGGTCGTCGTCGACGCGATGCGGTTCGTGCCTTGGAAGAGGGTCACGGTCGCGCCGCTGACGGCGAGGCCGGTTTGCTGGTCGACGACGTTGCCGCCGAGCGCCGCTGCCGTCGCCGCCGTCGTCTGCGCCTCGCTGGGAAGAGTCGCGCAGGGACCGGCGGCGAGAAACGCCGCAACGACGAACGCCGCGAATGGACGCAGCAAGGTTCGCAAGCTGAGCTCCTTTGTGTAAGCCACGTGAAGATGCGAAGAGCACACCCCCGGCGTTAGTCTGCCGCCCGAACTGTTATGGTCGCCCTAACCGTGCTTTAAGATCGCGTTATCGCTCCGGCGAGGGGGGACCAGAATGCGCGCGGCCGAACGCTGAGCGCCGTGCTAACACCCGCGATGCCTCCGCAGCCGGTACCGGTCTACTCCGGCTTCGACTACGTCACCGTCGACGCGCAGCGGCGGCGCGTCTACGCCGCGCACGGCGGCTCGCAGCGGCTGCTGATCGTCGACGCCGACTCCGGAAAGATCCTCGGGCAGGTGCGGGTCGGCGCGGTCCACGGCGTCGCGGTCGATCCCGCGAACGGCCACGTGTTCACCGGCGCCGGCGACGGGACGGTGACCGAGGTGGACCCGGTCGCGCTCAAGGTGGTGAACCATGTCGACGTCGGGGGCGAGGTCGACGCGATCGCGTTCGATCCCTCGAACGGGCGCATCTACGCCGACGAGGACGACGGGACGAAGATCTTCGTCGTCGACGCGAAGACGTTCAAGCTGGTGAAGACGATCGCGATCCCGGGCCACAAGCCCGAGTACCTCGCGATCAACCCGAAGACGCACGAAGTCTACCAGAACATCGACTCGGACTCGGAGATCGCGGTGATCGACCCGAGCACGATGGCGGTGAGCCGCACGATCCCCACGCCCGAGATCAAGCACAACCACCCGCTGCAGTACGACGCGCAGTACGACGAGATCGTGATCGCGGGCGGCGGCGTGATGAGCGCTTACTCGTCCGCCGGGAAGAAGCTCGGGCAGGTCGCGGTCGGGGCGTACGACCAGTGCGATCTCGACCCGACGCAGCACGTCCTGGCGTGCGCCGGCGACGGCGGCGTGACGCGGTTCCAGCTGCAGCGTGGTGCGGCACCGACGCAGATCGACAAGATCGCGGTCGCGCCCGGTGTGCACACGCTCGGCGTCGACTCGAAGACGCATGCGGTCTTCGCGGTGTGGGCCGACCGCGACGGCAAGGGCGACTTCGTCCAGAAGTTCAACCCGTAGCCGAGGGCTTGTTGATCCGGCCGCGGCAGTTCGGCGCGTTGCAGCTGCAGCGCTTGCGGTCGGAGTGGTAGGTGCTCACGTAGTCGACGGTGATCTCCTCGCCCGGCGCGATGTCGCGCAGCGCGAGCACGAGCAGCTTCTTCCCGATCGTCTGCATGAACGCGTTCGGGCTGCACGAGTGGTTGATGTAGTGCGTGCCGTTCCCGCCGCGGCCGCCGTCGATGCTGTAGCGCTCGTCGAGCCCGGAGATGCGCAGCACGCGGCGGTGCTTCCCGCGCCGCTCGGCCTCGGCGTTGGTGATCCGCTCGCCGGCGTACTCGGCGATCTTCTTGCGGCGCGCGAACGGGATCGTCGCGAAGCAGCCTCTCCCGTGGACGGCCGAGGTGCGGACGGCGAGGCCGGGCGCGAGCTTCATGGGCATCTCGTCCGGTTTCATCGCCGCGACCCCGGTCGCGTCCCTCCCGGTCAGAAGAAGGCTTCCAGCTTGTCGACCTCCGCGCCGGAACGGTTCGCCGCGGCGACCACGCGCGTGGTGCTTCGCGTTCGTACGACGCGCACGAGTTGGCGCACGACCGCGTCGTAGCCCGCGGCCGCAGGCGCGCCGCCCGCGCGGCTGGTGATGCGGGGGCGAAGCGCGTCCCATGCGGCGCCGAGCGCGGCGACGTCCGCGCTCGCACGCGGCCATGCACCTTGCCGGACGTCGAGCGCGATCGAGCGCCCGAGATAGTCGAGCCGATGGAGATCGGCCGGAACGCGGTCTCCCGCCGCACCGAACAGCGGTGCGAGCGCGCCGGTCACCTCGTTGCCGTCGCGCCGCAGCGCGGCCGGGTCGCGGTCCGCGCTCAGCACCGCGACCGCGCCGTCCACCGAACGCAGCGCGGCGCCGGCATGCATCCGCGCGACCTCCGGTCGCGCGGCTCGCCAGGCCGCCGCGGCGCGCGCCGCCGCCGCGCGCGCCGGCGCGCCGGTCACCTCGCCCTCGGCGATCGCTTCCGCCTCGTTCTCGACCGCGGCGAGCCGCGCGAGCACCGCGCCGTCTCGCGCGCTCGCGGGGAGCGCGCACGCGGCGCTCGCCGCCAGCGCCAATGCCGCGCAGAGCGCGGCGCCGAACCGTTTCGTCATTGCTCGTCCTTCCGTCGTTTCGCAGGACCGATCGTGACACCGTCGGATGACGGCAGGGTGAACGCCTCTCTCCGCGCGCCGCGCCGATGAGGATCCTCGTCGTCGAGGACGATCCCGCGCTCGGCGAGGTGCTGCGCCGCGGGCTGACCGAGAGCGGGCACGTCGTCGACCTCGAGCGCGACGGCGCGGCGGCGCGCGGTGTCGCGTTGCACGGCGGCTACGACGCGCTGGTGCTCGACGTGATGCTCCCCGGGATGAGCGGGTTCGCGGTCGCGCGCGCGCTCCGCGAGGCGGGCGATCGCACGCCGATTCTGATGCTCACGGCGCGCGACGCCGTCGAGGACACCGTGGCCGGGCTGGACGCGGGCGCCGACGACTATCTGCGCAAGCCGTTCGTCTTCGACGAGCTCGAAGCGCGGCTGCGCTCGATCACGCGGCGGGATCCGCCGCGGCCGCGCGACGAGCTGAGCGTCGGCGATCTGGTGCTGGATCTTGCGACGCGCACGGTCGCGCGCGGCGGCCGGCCGATCGCGCTCTCCGCGCGCGAGCTCGCGTTCCTGGAGTACTTCATGCGCAACGCGGGGCTGCTGGTGACGCGCGAGATGCTCGAGGACGCGCTGTGGGAGCGCGACCGCGACACCGAGTCGAACGTGATCGCCGTCTACGTGCGTAGGCTGCGGATGAAGCTCTCGCCGGGCGGCGAGCCGCCGCTGCTGCACACCGTGCGCGGCGCCGGCTACCGGTTCGGCTCGTGATCGACCCGCGGACGCTGCGCGGGCGGCTCGGGATCGCGTACGCGGTCGCGCTGCTGCTCGCGCTGATCGCGTTCGCCGCGGTCACGCTCGTCATCGTGGACCGCACGCAGCGCACCGCGCTCGACGACCGTTTGCAGGTGGCGTTGCGCGCGATCGCCGCGCTCGCCGACGTGCGGTCCGGCGCGATCGTGCTCGACGAGCAGGACCGCTCGCAGTTCGGGCGCATCGTCGGCGCGCGCTACGACGGCGCGGTGCTCGACGCGGCCCTGCATCCGGTCGTCGCGACCGGCGCACTCGATCCCGCGATCGCGGCGCTCGCCGAACACGGCGGCGCGGCACGCGGGCTCGCCACCGTGACGGCGCGCGCGGGCGCGACGCGGGTCGCATTCGCGCCGCTGCTCTCGCACGGCCGGCGCGCGGGCGTGGTGCTGGTGTGGCGCGAGCTCGACGAGGTCGAGGAGCTCGACCGCCGGGTCGCGATCCTGCTCGCGCTCGCCATCCCGGTCGTCGCGGCGTTCGCGTTGTTCGCGGGCGGCGCGGTCGCGGCGCGCGGGCTGCGCCCGCTGAACGAGATGGCCGCGCTCGCCTCGGAGATCGAGGCGCACGATCTTTCGCGCCGTTTGGGACTGCCGCCGCGCCGCGACGAGCTGGGCCGGTTGTATGCGACGTTCGACCGAATGCTCGACCGTCTGGAAGCGGCGTTCGCGCGGCAGCGGCGCTTCACCGGCGACGCCTCGCACGAGCTCCGTGCGCCGCTCGCGGTGATCCGCGCGGAGGCCGATCTCGCGCTGCGGCGCGCGCGCGCGCCGGGGGAGTACGAGCGCGCGCTGCGCGCCATCGCCGCGCAGTCCGATTATCTCGAAGCCGTCACCGCGGATCTGCTCGCTGCGGCGCGCGCCGAATCGGGCCGTGCGCCGGCCGCCGAGGTCGATCTGGCGACGATCGCGCACGATGTCGCCGAGCGGTTGCAGCCGCTCGCGCGGGAACGGGGCCTGGAGCTCGGCGTCACCGGGGAAGTTGCACCGGTCCACGGCGACGCGCGAGCGCTCGAGCGCGCGCTGGTCGCGCTCGTGCACAACGCGGTGCGGCACGCGCGCAGCGCGGTGCACGTCAGCGTCGAGCGCGCGGGCGACGTCGTACGCGTGTGCGTCGCGGACGACGGTGCGGGGTTCAGCGAGGAGGGGCTCGCGCACGCGAAGGAGCGTTTCTGGCGCGACGACGCTGCCCGCGCACACGACGCGGCCGACCGCGAGAACGCCGCGCGCGGCGGCGCGAGCGGCGCCGGCCTGGGCCTTGCGATCGCGGATGCGATCGTGACCGCGAGCGGCGGAACGCTCACGCTCGCGAACGCCCCGGACGGCGGCGCGAGCGTCGTCGCGGAGCTGCGAGGCTTAAGAGCGGATGAACGGTAGCTTCGGCTAGCCTGGGAAGATCGTTCACTCTGGCGTAATCTTTTCCGGGTACGCTGGCGGTCCGTGTCTTTTCGTGGAAACTGGTCGCCGGCCGAGCTCGCGCTGCGGCACGCGAAGGTCATCGTGTTCGCGGCGGTCGTGCTGGCGGTGCTCGGCGTTCGTGCGTATCTCGTCGCGCCGGAGAGTATTTTCCCACGGATGTCGTTCTCGCGCGTCGACGTCGTGGCCGACGCGGGCGATCTTCCGCCGGACCGCGTCCGCGTCGCGGTGACGCACCCGCTCGAGCTCGCGCTGCAGACGCTCCCCTCGGTGCAGCGCGTGCGCGCGACCTCGACGCAAGGCTCGGCGGAGATCTTGATCGACTTCGACCCGAAGACCGATCCGCGCGTCGACCTCGAAGGCGTGAACCAAGCGATCGCGCAGGTCCGCGCCGACATCACGGCCGCGCACAGCATCGACGCGGTCGTCGTCAGCCCGAACGCCGAGCCGGTCGTCTCGTACGGGCTCACCTCATCGGTGCTCTCGCAAGCGGCGCTGCGGCAGTTCGTCGACTCGCGCGTGATCCCGGCGTTCGCGGGGACGCCCGGGCTCGGGCGGATCACCGCGGCCGGCGGCGCGCCGGTCGAGTACCACGTCGAGCTCGACCCGAGCGCGCTCGCCGCGGTCGGGCTCGGGCCGGGCGACGTCGCGACCGCGATCACCGACGCTGCGAACGTGCAGTCGGTCGGGACGGCGGAGCGTCGTCACCAGCGCTACGTGCTGCTGGTCGACGCCTCGCCGCACGACGCCGCGACGCTCGCGGCCGTGAACGTCCCGCTGAAAGGCGGCGGGACGATCCCGGTCGGCTCGCTCGGCGCGGTGCGGCTCACCACCGGGCCCGAAACCGTGCAGAGCTCGGTGAACGGCGTGCACTCGGTGAACGTGAACGCGTTTCCGCTCGCCGGCGCCGACGCGGTCACGCTCGCGCGCGAGGTCGAGTCGCGCTTCGCGGCGATCCGCGTGCGCTTGCCGGCCGACGTGCACGTCGTGAAGTACTGGGACCAGACGCGGCTGATCGTCGCCTCGCAGTCCTCGCTGCGCGACGCGATCCTGCTCGGCGCGCTGCTCGCCGTGCTGGTGATCTATCTCTTCCTGCGCAGCCTGCGGATGACGCTCGTCGCCGCTGCGGTGATCCCGCTCGCGATGGCGATCGCGATCTTCGCGATGGAGCGCGCCGGGCAGACGCTGAACCTGATGAGCGTCGGCGGGCTCGCCGTCGCGGTCGGGCTGATCATCGACGACGCGATCGTCGTGATCGAGGCGATCGCGCGCAAGCTCGGCGCGGACCCGTCGCTCGACCGCGACACCGCGATCGCGCAGGCCGGCGGCGGCATCGCGAAGGCGATGATCGCGTCGACCGCGACGACCGTCGTCGTCTTCCTCCCGCTCGGGATGCTGACCGGCGTGACGGGATTCTTCTTCCGCGCGCTCGCGTTCACGCTCGCAGCCTCGCTGATCATCTCGCTCGCGCTCGCGCTGTTCGTCACGCCGATCCTCGCGCGCTGGTTCCTCGGCGCGCACGCGCATGTCGCGCAGGCGAACGACCGGCTCGAGCGCCGGTACGCCGGGCTGCTGCGCTGGGCGCTCGGCCACCGCCCCGCGGTGTACGGCGGCGCCGCACTCGTCCTCGTCGTGACGGTGCTGCTGCTCGGAACGTCGGCGAGCGACTTCCTCCCGAAGCTCGACGAAGGGCAGTTCGAGATCAAGTACACGCTCCCGCCGGGCGCGTCGCTCGCGACGACGGACGACGCCGCGCTGCGCATGGAGCGAATCGTCGCGGCGGATCCCGCGGTCGAGGCCGAAGGGCGGTTGACCGGCGTCGACACCAACGGGTACTCGCCGACGCAGACGAACACCGGGACGATCCGCGTCGCGCTGCGCGGCAACCGGCGCGACGGCTACGACGCGGTCGCGGAGCGGCTGCGCAACGCGATCGCCGGCGCGGTTCCGGCCGCATCGCTCGACTTCCACCAGCTGCTCGAGGACCAGATCAACGATCTCTCCGGCGCGCCGCAGCCGATCGAGATCGCGATCGGCGGTCCCGACCAGAGCACGCTGATCGCGCTCGCGACGAAGGTTGCGGACGCGATCGGGCACGTGCACGGCGTCGTCGACGCGTACAACGGCGTGGTCTACGACGATCCCGCGCTGCGCATCGTCCCGCAGACCTCGCGGCTCGCGGCGCTCGGGATCGGGCGCGGCGAGCTCGCCGACGCGATCGGCGCGAACGCCCAAGGGAACGTCGCGCAGGCGGCGATCCCCGGGCAGTACGCGGAGATCCCGGTGCGCGTGCGCGTCGCCAGCGCGGCCGATGCTGCGGCGACGCCGCTCGACGGCGGCGCGCTGATGACGAAGGGCGGCGCCGCGCCGCTCGGCGTGCTCGCGCGCGTCGAGAACGCCGGCCACACCACGGACATCAACGAGGAGAACGGGCAGCGGCTGATCCGCGTGAGCGCGAACATCGAAGGCGCGAGTCTCTCCTCGGTGATCGACGGGATCCGGCCGGTGATCGCGAAGCTCGGGCTCCCGCCGGGCTACACCGCGACGATCGGCGGCGCCTACGAGACGCAGAAGGCCTCGTTCACCGAGTTCGCCGGCGTGATCGCGATCGCGGTCGTGCTCGTCTTCGCGGTGATGCTCGCGACGTTCGGCTCGTTCCGGCTGCCGCTGGTCATTCTCGCGGCGATCCCGCTCGCGCTGATCGGCGTCGCGCTCGCGCTCGCGCTCACGCGCACGCCGGTGAACGTCTCCTCGTTCATGGGGCTGCTGCTGCTCGTCGGGATCGTGGTGAAGAACGGCATCCTGCTGATCGACGTCGCGAACCGGCGGCGAGCCGAGGGCGACGACGTGACGACCTCGCTCGTCGTCGCGGGATCGACGCGCTTGCGGCCGATCTTGATGACGACGCTCGCGGCGATCGGCGGGCTCGTCCCGCTCGCGCTCGGGATCGGCTCGGGCGCCGAGATGGAGAAGCCGCTCGCGATCGCGGTGATCGGCGGGCTCTCGACCGCGACGCTCTTCACGCTGGTGCTGATCCCGGTGCTCTACGCGGCGTTCACCGGCGAGCGCGAACGCCGCCGTTCGGCGGCGGTCCCCGCAGTCGCGACGGTACTCGCGCTCGCGTTTGCGTGCTCCGCCATCCAGCCCGCGCGCGCTCAAGCGCCGATGCGCCCGGTCGCGCAAGCAACGCCGGCGCCGTCGGCGAGCGCGTCCGGAGCGGCGCCGTCCGCCGCGGCGATCGCCTTCGCCGGAATGTCCGTCGGCGATGCGCAGACCCGCGCGGTCGACGCGTCGCCGGACGTGCGCACCGCGCGCGCGACGCTGGCGGGCGCGCAGGCGGCGCTCGCGCAGGCGCGCGGGACGTACGGCGTCTCCGCCATCGCTTCGTACGCCGAGGCGCCGCAGGGCGCGCCGGAAGGGACGATCGCGCAGCGGCTGAGCACCGTCGGCGCGCAGGTCACGCTCGGCGATCTGCTCTCGTACTCGCCGCTCGTCGCGCAAGCGGCGGCGTCGGTGCGCGCGTCGCAGACCGACGTCGCGGTGGCCGAGCGCGCGGAGCGCGTGAAGCTGATCGGGCTATACTACGCCGCGCTGAAGGCGCGTTCGGTCGCCGGTGCGCGGCGCGATGCGCTCGGGAGCGCGCAAGCGTTCGCGGAGGCCGCGCGCAAGCGCTTCGCGGCGGGCGACGCGCCGCGCATCGACGTGGTCCGCGCCGACGTCGCGCTGGCGCGCGCGCAGGGCGATCTCGCGCGCGCTGGCGCCGACGATGCGAACGCCGCCGATGCGCTCGCGCGCGAGACCGGCGTCGCGGCGAGCGCGCTCGGCGCCACGGCGAACGCGGCGATACCGGCCGCGCAGCCGCTCGCGCCCGACGCCGCGATCGCGCGCGCGACGCAGTCGCGCGGCGACGTGCGGTCCGCCGAAGAGAACGTGCGCGCGGCGCAGGCCGGGGTGAACGCGGCGCAACGCGCGGCGATCCCGCCGGTCACGCTGACCGCGGGGTACACGCGCGGCGTCGATTCCGGCGTTCCGATCGGCGGACCGACGGTCGGCGCAAGCGTCGCGATCCCGCTCGGCGGCTCGCTCGGCGCGAAAGTGCGCGCGCAGCGCGCGCTCGTCGACGTTGCGGTCGCGAAGCGCGACGCCGTGACGCGCCAGGTCGCCGTCGAGGTCGGCGCGGCGGCGCGCAACGCGTCGGCGGCCGTCGAGGCGCAGCGCGCGAGCGACGCCGCGCTCGCCGCGGCGCGCGCCGAGCTCGACGCCGCGTCGCTCGGCTACCGCAGCGGCGCGTCGACGAGTCTCGATCTCTCCAGCGCGCGCTCGACCTACGCGCAGGCCCAGGTCGACGCGCTCTCCGCCCTCTACGACCGCCTGCAGGCGCAGGCCACCCTCGATCTGGAGGTCTCCCGATGACGCGCCGCATCGCGTCCTTTTCGTCCTCGCGCCGCACGCTCGCGCTCGTCGCCGCGGCGGCGATCGCGGTGGTGGTCGCGCTGTTCGCCGTGATCGCGCACGCGCGCAGCGCCGGCGCGCCGAGCGCGACGGCCGACGCCTCGACGTCGAGCGCGCCGTCGGTCTCGCTCGCGACCGCGCGCTTCGGCACGCTGGTCACGCACGTGCGCGCGCAGGGACGGATCGGCGCGCCGGCCGGCGGCGACGCCAAGCTCTCGTTCGCCGGTTCGGGGATCGTCGCGCGGATCGACGCGCACGTCGGCGACCGCGTCGTCGCGGGCCAGCCGCTCGCCGAGCTCGATTCCAGCGGGCTCGCGATCGACGCGGCGCAAGCCGCGCAAGACGCGGCCGCGGCAGCCGCGCAGTACGGCGGCGGCGACGTTCCGGCGAGCGCGCTCGCGAGCGCGCGGCAGAAGCTCGCCGCGGCGCGCAGCCGGCTCGCCGCGCTCACGCGAGGGACGGGGACCGCGGAGAGCGACGCGACGGGCGCGCAGACGGCGCTGCGGCAGGCGCAGGCGAAGGTCGCCGGCGACGAGCGCGCGCTGCAGCGCGAGCAGACGCTCTTCACCGGCGGCGTCGCGGCGCAGAAAGATGTCGAGGCCGCGCGGCAGCAGCTCGCGCTCGACCAAGCCGATCTGCAGGCGGCGCAGGCGAAAGCCGCGTCCGCCTCGAGCGGCGTCGGCGGCGCGATCGTGCAGGCGCGCGCGGACGTCGCGCAAGCCGAGAGCGACGTGCGCACCGCCGAAGCGCAGACGACGGTCGCGGGCGCGCAGGCCGGCTCCGCGCAGGAGCGCGCGGCGGCGGCACAGCGCAATCTCGCCAACGCGGTGTTGCGCGCGCCGGCGGACGGCGTCGTCGTGGCGATCCTCAAGCATCCCGGCGAGGCGGCCGATCCGACGCAGCCCGCGATCGTGGTCGGGCCGCCGCGCTCGAACGACGTGACGGTCACGGTGACCGGCGACGCGGCGCGCGAGATCCGGCCCGGCGCGCCGGCGACGATCGCGATCGGCGCGCGCGGGATCCGCGCGCAGGCGACGGTGCGCGCCGTCGTGCCGAGCGTCGATCCGGCGACGCAGACCAGCACCGTCGTGCTGAGCGGCGCGCCGCGCGGCGCGGCGTCGGGCGATGCGGTCGACGCGACGATCGATCTCGCGGGGCGCTGCGGCGTGCTGATCCCGAGCGACGCCGTCGTCGAGGATCCGCAGACCGGCCGCGCGATCGTCTTCGTGCGGCAGCGCGGGAAGGACGGGAACGCGACATTCGTCTCGCGCGAGATCGAGACGGGGCCGAGCGACGGTGCGACGACGCTGGTGACCGGCGGCTTGCGCGCCGGCGAGCGTATCGCCTCGAAGGGCGCGTTCGACCTGTTGGCGCCGTCCGGCTGATCGCTGTACGGTAGCGTACCGAACCGGGCAGGGGCTTCCGAGGGGCGCCAAAACAACGGAGAGGTGCCTGTCCCTAGAGGAAACCGGCTTCTTGACGCGCTCCCCGCCGCGGATTTGGAGCGGCTCTCGGACCTCGTCCAGATCAAGCCGATGGGACGCGGCGAGCACACGACGCAGGCCGAGACGGTCATGGAGTGCGTCGATTTCCCGATCAGCGCGCTGATGTCGGTGTTCGGGCTGCTCGAGAGCGGGGCGACCTTCGAGATCGCCAGCGTCGGGCTGGAGGGGTTCGTGGAGGTCGACGCGGCGCTGGAGGCGCGGATCGCGCTGCGCAGCGCGGTCTGCTCGTTCCCCGGCGAGACGGCGCGGATGTCGCTCGAGACGTTCCAGATGATGCTGCAGGAGAGCCGCGCGTTCGCGCGGCTCGTGCGCCGCGCCGCCCGCGCGCGGCTGTTCGTCACCGAGCAGAACAGCATGTGCAACCTGCGCCACTCGATCCCCGAGCGGCTCGCGCGCTGGCTGCTCGTCGCATCCGAGCGGCTGAACCGCCGCGACTTCCCGGTGACGCACGACATTCTCTCGACGATCCTCGGGACGCGCCGTGCCGGCGTCTCCGAAGCCGCGGCGCTGCTGCAGGGGAGCGGCGCGATCGAGTACCAGCGCGGACTCGTCGCGATCGGCGATCCGCAGCGGCTCGCCGCCGCGTCGTGCGAGTGCTACGAAGTCTGCAACGCCGCAATCGAGGAGACGTTCGCGAACCTCGGCGAGGGCTGAGCCGCTCGGCGTTCAGCCGCGGGTCGCGGGTTCGCGCGGGAAGTCGGGGAGCGACTCGATCGAACCGGTGAAGCGCAGTTCGTCGACGTCCTCGAAGAGGGCGATGTCGCTGCGAAGCGTCGCGAGCACGCGGAAGAGGATCGCGAGATCGCGGTCGCGCTCCAGCGTCTGCGAGAGCCTGCCGGCGCTGCCGACGGCGACGTTCCAGTCGCGCGGGTCGGGCGGGATCGCTTCGATGTGCTGATATTTCGCGAGGACGGCCGCGGCGGATTTCGCACCCCAGCCGGGCAGTCCGGGGAAACCGTCCGCCGCGTCGCCGACCAGCGCCAAATAGTCGGGGATGCTGGCGGGCGGGACGCCGAACTTCGCGACCACGCCGGCCTCGTCGAAGTACGTCCGCGTGCGCCGGTTCAGCTGGACGACGCGCGAGCCGCGCACGCACTGGGCGAGATCTTTGTCGGGGGTGCAGATGACGACGCGCTCGACGCGCGGGTCGGCGGCTGCCGCTGCGGCGGCGGACGCCAGCGCGTCGTCGGCCTCGAATTCGATCATGGGCCACACCGTGATGCCGGCCGCGGCGAGCGCGGCTTCGAGCAGCGGAAACTGGGCGAGGAGCGGCGGGTCGATCCCGTCGCCGTTCTTGTATCCGGGCCAGAGGCCGTTCCGGAACGACTCGATGACATGATCGGTCGCGACGCCGACGTGCGTCGCTCCCTCGCGGAGCAAGCCCCGGATCGAAGCGAGCACCCCGCGAACGGCGGCAGTCTCCCGCCCCTCGGCGTCGAGCGCGGGCGGCAGCGCGTAGTAGTGCCGAAAGAGCTCGTACGTGCCGTCCACGACGTGAATGATCACCGGGGGTCCTTCGACGCCGGGGCGGCGAGTGATTCCCGCGCGAGCGCCGAACGTTCGCCGGTCGTGGACGAGATCGCGATCACCGGGATGCGCCTGATGGGCCGGCACGGTGCGTACGCGGGCGAGAAAGACCGTCCGCAGCCCTTCGACGTCACGCTGAAGCTCTCGCTCGACCTCAGCGCCGCCGCGCAGTCCGACGCGCTGGCCGACACGCTCGACTACGCCGAGCTGCACCGCCGCATCGCCGAAGTCGTCGAAACGCGCTCGTTCGATCTGCTGGAGCGTCTATGCGCGGAGATCGTGCGCGTCGCGTTCGAGGACGAGCGCGTCCGCGAAGCCGAGGTCTCGGTCGCAAAACCCGGCCGCTTGAACGGCGCAACGGCAACGGTCACGCTGCGCCGCGCGCGCAACGGCCCCTCGGACTAAACGAAAGAGCTCTCGGCACGCTCGCCGAGAGCTCTTTGCAGTGGTCCAGGCTGTCACGGACATGATACGGCAAAGAGACCTCGGCGTAAAGCCCTGCGTGGGGCTTGGAGGCGACGGGACTCGAACCCGCTGGTCCCAGGTGACAGCCTGAACCACTGCACCTGCAGCGCCGACATTATACTGCAAATGAAAGAGCTCTCGGCACGGTGGCGGAGAGCTCTTTGCTGGGGACCTGAGGCTGTCGCGGTTATTCTACTGCAGACGACGTCGACCATGAGCCGAGCTTCGTCGGGTTTGCCAGAGCATGGCCGAAACGTTTCTCACCGATCATGGCGACACGAGGGACATCCATGTCGCCGAATCACCGGGTCGCGGACGCATCAGGGATGGCGCGACGCGCACGATCACCGACTCCGTCTCTGCTCCGCGCCGGTTTATGTAGAATGCCGCAGCGCGGATTCTGAGCGGCGTTTCCCCTGCGTGCACCGCGAAGGGTTTCTGGTAGACCGGCGACACCGAGTTTGGGGCGGCGCCGTCGGTCGTGTAGCGGATCGTTGCATCGCGCAGCGGGACCGAGAGCGCTATGGTCAGCGACGGCGAGCTCGTTCTCACGCGGACGGCTTGGACGTGCGCCGGAACGGCGGCGAAGCGCACGGCGCCGCCGGTGATCGCGAACGCGACGTTCGGGATGCGGAACGGGTAGCCGTGCGCTTCGAGCCACGCGAGCTGTGCGGGGAGGCGCGCCTCGAAGCTGGGCCAGCTTTTGCGCTCGCGCGGCGTCCAGGCGATCTCGGCGAGCGCGAGCGCGCGCGGGAGCAGCATGGTGAACAGTTGCGGTTCGGTGGCGATGTGCTCGGTCCACAGGTTCGCCTGCACGCCGATTACGTGGTGCGCGCTCGCGGGATCGAGCCGGGGCGGGATCACGGCGTCGGAGTAGACCTCTTCCAGCGTGGCCATGTGGCGCGTCGCGGGCGGTTCTTGCGCCGGGTCGCCTTGCGCGGCGTCGAAGTAGAGCGGCGCCGACGCGATCACAACGTCGTTGCCGCCGCGCGCGAGCAGCGCGGCGCGCTGTCGGCCGCGCCACACCGTCAGCAGCGCGTCGTGGGAAAGCCGCGGCGTGGCGATCTCGTCCCACCCGGCGAGCCGCCGCTGGTGCGCCGCGAGCTCGCGTTCGAGCTCGCCGGTGAACGTAGGCTGCGAGCGGGACGCGGGCCACGGGACCTCGTCGCCGCCGACGTGCACGTAGTGCGACGGGAATAGCGCGGCGGCTTCGCCGAGCACCGTGCGCGCGAACCGGAGCCCCGCGCCACTCGTGCACAGCGCGTCCTCGCCGCACGAGAGCTCCGGGTACGCGCGAAGCGCCGCATCGGCGTGCGCCGGCATGTCGATCTCCGGCACGACCGTCACGTGCCGCGCTGCGGCGTACTGGACCACCGCGCGCACGTCGGCCGCGGAGTACGAGCTCGGGCTCGTGAGCGCCGGATAGCGGCGGCTCGGCAAGCGCCACCCCTGGTCGTCGGTGAGATGCCAGTGGAAGACGTTCAGCTTGTAGTGCGCGGCGACGTCGATGTAGCGCTCCACGACGCGAACCGGAAAGAAATGGCGCGCGACGTCGAGATGAATCCCACGCCAACGGTATTCGGGGCGGTCCACGATCGCGACGGCCGCGCTGTGAACGCCGTCCGCCGAGCGCCAGGAGATCTGATCGAGCGTCTGCCGCGCGTAGAACAAGCCCGCACGAGTGTTCGCGCGCATCGTGACGCGGTCGCTGCGCACGATCAGCTCGTAGCCCTCGTAGCCCAGCCGCGGGTCCGCGTGCGCGAGCAGCTCCACGGTCGCACCGTCGGGCGGCTCGTGGGGCCACCGGTACGAGCCCGCTTCCCATTTCACGAAGCGCGGCTGCGGAACGATGGAGAGCGCACCGTACGGCGCGCTGCCCGGCGCTGCCGGTCCGCGTGTGCGGTGCGATGCCGAAGCGCGCGCGCACGCGGCCAGGGCGGCGAGGGCGAGGAGGGTCGCCGCGATGCGGAGCGCGCTGGTCGGCACGCGCGGCACTTTCGGCGCCGGGCGCTCGCGCGCTTGCACGCCGAGCGCCGAGGCGGGGGAACGTTCGGCGCGTATGAGCGGGACCGCGCGCGGGGATACACGCGGCATGGCAGAGCGCAACGATGTCCTACGAGATGCGGGCTTGGTCGCGGCGGGCGCCGCCGCCGGGCTGATGATCGGCAAGTTCGGGCTGCCGCTGGTCGCGAAGACGATCGGGATGACGCGCGCCGGAGCGGGCGCGGGCGATGCGTTCGACGAGCTGACCGCCGATCACAAGCGCGTGCTCGCGATGCTGGAGAAGGCCCAAGCCGAGCAGACCGGGCCGAAGAAGCTCGCGCTCTTCGCGATGATCAAGCGCGATCTCTCGAAGCACTCGGTCGCCGAGGAAGACATCATCTATCCGCTGATCGGCGACAAGCTGCTCGCCCCCGACGCGGCGCACCATCTCTACAAGGAGCACGGCGACGTCAAGACGCTGCTCGCGGAGATCGAAGAGGCGATCGAGCAGAACGACGACATGCGCTACCGCGCGCGCGTTCGCTCGCTGCTCGAGAACGTCCGCCGCCACGCGGAAGAAGAAGAGACGCAGTGGTTCCCGCGTCTCAAGGAGATCCTCGACGAGAAGAAGCGCGCGCTGATCTCCGGTAAGGTCGACCGCGAGAAGGCGATGCTCGTCTAGCAGCGGCTCGCGCCGGGATTCACAGCGTGGGCTGGAATCCCGGCGTGCCGAACTGCCAGAGCAGGAATGCGTACTCGTCCGCGGTGAGCGCGACCGCCTGCGAGCGGCCGCTGCCGATCAGGCCGTGGCCGCCCTCGTAGTCGACGCGCAGCAGGATCGGTCTCCCGCTCGCCGTGGCGTCCTGCAGCGTCGCGGCCATCTTCGCGGCTTGCCACGGGTCGACGCGCGGGTCGTTGATCCCGGTCGTCAGCATCACCGCGGGATACTTCGCGCCTTTGACGACGTGCTGCACGGCGCTCGTCGCGTAGAGGTTGCGGAAGCCTTGCTCGCTCTTCACGCTGCCGAACTCGGGGACGTTCGGCGGGCCGTTCGGCGTCGTCTCGATGCGCAGCTGGTCGGAGACCGGGATCTCGTCGAGCACCGCCGCGAAGAGCTGCGGGGCGGTCGTGATCGCGCCGCCCATCGTGATCCCGCCGGCGCTGCCGCCGCGCGCGCCGAGCTTCCCGGGTGAGGTGTACTTCTGCGCGACCAGCCACTTCCCGCAGTCGACGAAGTCGCTGATCGTCTTCACCTTGTTCGCGTCCTTGCCGGCGAGGTGCCACTCCTCGCCGTACTCGCCGCCGCCGCGCACGTGCGCGACCGCGTACACGCCGCCGTGGTCGAACCACGCCATCCGCGAGGCCGAGAAGCCGGGCGGGCTCGAGATGCCGTACGAGCCGTACGCGTAGAGCAGCGTCGGGTTCGAGCCGTCGCGCTTCATGTCGCGGCGGTGCACGATCGAGAGCGGAATCTGCGTGCCGTCGCTCGCCGGCACGGTCACCTCTTCGGCGACGACGTTCGAGAAGTCGACCGGCGAGGGCGGGTCGAGCTTCGTGTCGACGAGCGCGTTCGCGTTCGCGTCGTAGGTGTACCACAGCGGCGCGGTCGTCCACGAGGTGAGCTGCGCGAGAAAGCCGGGGCGGTCGTACTCGGTCGCAAGTCCCGAGATCGAGCCGTTCACCGGGAGCGGGATGTCGCGGACCGCGCCGTCGTAGCCGACGCGCGTGATGCGGCCGAGCCCGTTCTCGCGCGAGAGCACGTAGAGCGCATCGCTCGCGTTCGCGACCGCGTCGATCACGCGCGTCCCGGCGGGGATCACGTCGGTCGCCGCGCCGATCGAGCCGGTCGTGACGTCGAACTTCACGATCTTGAAGCGCGGTGCGTCCTTCGCGGTCAGCGCGTAGACGGTCGAGCCCTGGATCAACGCCGTGGTGACCTTGTCCTCGGGGCGGATCACGAGCTTCCACGGGATCGTCGCGGGGTTCGCGAGCGCGCTCTTCGGCGCGGCGTAGATCGTCGCGAACGGCTCGACGCCGTTGATCAGGATACCGGCGACGTACGGCGACTCCGGTGCGACGCCGAGCGCGGCGAACGAGGTCGCCGGCACGGTGACGTTCGGGTTCACCCCGGTACCGAACACGGCGACGTCCGTGCTCCCCGGCTGGCCGAGGACGTGGCGGTAGGAGCGCACGTTCTGGTACTTCGCGAGCGGTGAGGCGCCGGCCGCAACCTCCTGGCGCTTGAGGTAGAAGAACGACTTGCCGTCGTCGGTCCAGGACGTGACGCCGAAGTCGGCGCGGTCGGAGCTGTCGGGGAGCGTCGTCCCGGTCGCGACGTCGACGACGTGCACGGTCGCGTTCTCCGAGCCGCCCGCTGAGAGGCCGTACGCGACGTGCGTCCCGTCGTTCGAGGGCGTGAAGTACGAGATCGCCTGGCGCGGTCCGCTCAGCGTGTCGGGATCGACCAGCACGCGTTCCGCGCCGCCGATCCCGGAGCGCACGTACAGCTTCGTCGAGTTCGCGCCCGGCGGGAGCTTCTCGTAGAAGTACGCGCCGTGCCGCGAGACGACGCCCGAGGAGACGTTCGACGTCTCGGAGAGCGCCTGCAGGCGGTTCGCCATCGCGGCGCGGCCGGGGATCGAGTCGAGGATCGCGCGCGTCCGGTCGTTGTGCGCCTTGAGGAACGCGAGGAAGTCGGGCCCGCCCGTCTCCATCCAGCGGTACGGGTCGACGACGGTCGTTCCGAAGTAGGTGTCGGTGACGGGGATCTTCTTCGCGGCCGGAGGCGGCGGGATCGCGGCGGAGGCGGCGGTCGTGCACGCGAGCACGACGGCGGCGATGAAGGCGTAGGCGGGCGTGCGCATGGTGGAACCTCGGCGGGGCGGGGTACATCCCTTTTCATGAGCGCCTCGATCGAACCCCCGCCGGCTCCGGCGCATCAGTGCATCAACGCCGCGTGCGGCTGCAACGATCTGGTGAGCGCCGGTCCGTGTGCGGAATGGTGCTCCGCGAACACGGTCGAGCTGGCCGATGTCCAGGCCGGCAAAGCATCCCTCGCCGCCGACTGCGGCTGCGCCCACGCCCTCTGCGACGCGAACCGCGCCGCCCGCGGCACACCGGAACGCGGGATGAGCTAGCGGCCGATCACAGCAGCCGCGGCTGGCCGCCGATCTCGATGATGTCGGCGCAGATTGCGCGGGCTTCGGGGACTGAGGCGACGTCGGTGCGGACGAAGAGCTTGCGCCAGTAGGCTTTGCCCGAGAGCTTTCCGATCACGTCGGAGGCGGCGCGGGCATCGACGATGCGGCCCATGAGCTGCACGCGGACCGTTGGTGTGCTGCCAGCGGTGCCGAGCGGGAGGCGGTGCAGCAGCTGTTCCTGCGAGTCGGCCCAGACCGCGTCGCCCCAGCGCGCGCGCAGCGCGCGCTCGCAGAGCTCGAAGACCGTCAGGTCGCTCTCGGCGTTGAACTCCGCGGCGAGGCCGTAGACCGTGCGGCGCTCGCGCAGCGCGCGGACGCCTTCGCCTTCCATCGGGCGCAGGTCGTCGATCACGCGGAAATCGTCCCAGTCGAGGAACTCGCGCACGTCGTCGAGCGCGCGCGGATCGGGCCAGAGGCGTTCGAGCACGGCGTGCAGCACGCGCTCGAACGCGCGCGTCGTATGGTGGAAGTAGACCGTCGCGAACATCATTTAGCGCGCGAGCACGAACGACTCGAGCGCCACCACGCCGCGGCCGTCGACGCCGAGCTGCGGGCGGCCGTCGATCTCGAGCACGCGCAGTGACGCGATCAGCTGTTCGGCGTCGTACGAGCCGCCCGCGACACCGGTGAAGTACGCGTCGCGCAGCAGGTAGTCCATGCGGTCCGCGTCCAGGTTCGGGCCGCTCACGAGCTCGCGCAGGACCGGGTCGGCGTCGTGCGCGCCGGTGATCAGGCCGAGGACGTCGCGGTGATCGAGACCGATCGCGTCGAGCGCGTCCCGGATCTCGGGCAGGTCGACGATCGCCGCGGTGCGCTGCTCGTGGTGCACGCCGAGGACCGCTTCCGAGGCGTGCGAGAATGGGCCGTGGCCGACGTCGTGCAGCAGCAGGCTGGCGCGCAGCAGCTTCCGCTTCTCCCGAAACTCGCGCTCGGAGGCGAACGCCTCGGGCGAGCGGACCCGCAGCGCGTCGAAGACGCGCGTCCCGATCGCCAGCGCGCCGAGCGCGTGCGAGAAGCGCGAGTGCTCGGCCGAGGGAAACGCCAGATACGCGAGGCCGAGCTGGCGCAGGCGGCGCAGGCGCTGGACGGGGGCCGTGGCCAGCAGCGCGACCTCGCCCGCGTCGAGCTCGATGAAGCGGTGGATGGGGTCGTAGATGCGTTTCGGCTTCGGCGCATGGTTGTCGGCCGAGGCGTCGTAGTCACGCCGCATGTCGATCGTCCGTTCCGTCGTCGCGCTGGTGTCGTCGGCCATGCTGCTCGGTGCCACTGCACCGCCGCGCCTCGCCTACCCTCCGGCCCCCGCGCAACCCGCGACCGACACCTACTTCGGTACGCAGATCGTCGATCCGTATCGCTCGCTGGAGAACCCGAACGATCCGCGGACGCGCGCGTGGGCGGCCGCCGAGACCGAGCTCGCGCAGCGGTTGATCCACGGGCAGCCCGCGTACGGCCAGATCCAGGCGCGGGTCGCGGCGCTCGCGCAAGGGTCGCCCTCGCGCTCGGGGCTGCAGATCGCCGCCGGGCGGTGGGTCTACCTGCGCCGGACGCCGCCTGCGCCGCAGGCCGCACTGGTCGTCCGCAACGGCGGCGAGGGCGGCGCGGAGCGCGTGCTGTACGATCCGGCGGCTTCGGCGGTCGGGGCGCCGCCGGCGATCGGCTCGGTGTATCTCTCGCCCGACGGATCGCGCGTCGCGTTCACCACGCAGCAGGGCGGGAGCGAGGACGAGACGCTGCACGTCGTCGACGTCGCATCGGGGACGATGCTCGGCGACACGCTCCCGCACGTCGGCGGCGGGACGACGCCGGTCGCGCTCGCGTGGGACGCGGACGGGAAGGGGTTCGTGCACACGGCGCTGCCGCGCAACGCGGACGGAACGTATGCGAAGGACGGCATCGTTCTGGTGCATCACGTGCTCGGCAGCGATCCCGCGAGCGATGCGTACGTGTTCGGCCGCGGGCTCTCGCCGAAGGCGGAATATCATCTGCTCGCCTCGCGCGACGGAACCGCGCTCGCCGCGGTCGAGGCCGACGGCGACGGCTTGCCGGCGTCGGTCTACGTGCGGCGCGGGAACGGCGCCTTCGTGCAAGTCGCAACGCCGGCGGCGGGGATCGGAAACAGCGCGGCGGCGAAGGCGGCGTTCGTCGGCAACGTGCTGGCCGTGGTCGCGAATGGGAAGGCATCGCGCGGCGCGGTGATCGGGATCGGGCCGGGGCAGACCGTCGACACCGGTAAGACGCTGGTGCCTGGCGGCGCTCTCGTGATCGACGACGTCGTCGCGGCCCCCGGCGGGTTCGCGACGCTCGACGTGAACGGCGGCGATTCGGGGATGCGCACGTTCGCCGCGGACGGCACGCCGCGCGCGACGGTGCCGATCCCGGACGTCGCGACGATCGACTTCGCGGCGGCCGATCCGAACGGCGGCGAGGTCATCGTCGGCGTCGAGGGCTACACCGCGCCGCCGCGTTGGTTCCGCTACGACGCGGCGCGGAACGTCCTGACGCCGACGTCGGTCGCGCAGAGCGCGCCGGGCGATTTCTCGCAGGTGCGCGTGCAGCGGGTGTTCGTGCCCTCGCTCGACGGGCGGGTGAAGATCCCGCTGGAGATCGTGAGCGGGCCGGGGACGCGCGGCGCGCGGACGCCGACGATCCTCACCGCGTACGGCGCCTACGGCACGATGACGCGGCCACGCTTCAGCGGGAGCTCGCTGGCGTGGCTCGAGCGGGGCGGGGCGATCGCCTCGGCGATGATCCGCGGCGGCGGCGAGTACGGCGAGGAGTGGCACACCGCGGCGCGGCTCGCGACGAAGACGGTGAGCGCCGACGACCTCGCCGCGTGCGCGAAGTGGCTCGGCGCCAACGGCTACGGCGATGCGAAACATCTCGGGATCATGGGCGGGAGCGCCGGCGGGTTCCTGATGGGGCTCGCGCTCACGCGCAATCCCGAGCTGTACCGCGCGGTGGTGAGCAGCGTGGGGATCTACGATCTGCTGCGCGTGGAGCTCACGCCGAACGGCGCGTTCAACACGCCCGAGTTCGGCACGGTGACCGACCCGGCGCAGTTCGCCTGGATGCGGCAGCAGTCGCCGTATCTGAACGTGCGCAAGGGCGTCGCGTATCCCGCGGTGCTGATGACGACCGGCGAGAACGATCCGCGTGTCGATCCCTACAACTCGCGTAAGATGGTCGCGCTGCTGCAGGCGGACTCGTCCTCGCCGTACCCGGTGCTGCTGCTGCAGAAGAGCGGCCAGGGCCACGGGATCGGCAACTCGCTGCAGCAGCGCGTCGAAGCGGACGCGGAGCGGTACGCGTTCTTCTGGAGCCAACTGTCGAGCTGATGCGGTGAGACCCTGGGCTTTCGCGATGGACTGGGTCGACGCGCTGTTCCTGCACTGGCCGATCGACCCGTCGCAGCTGCGCGCGCGCATCCCCGCCGATTTGGAGGTCGACACGTTCGCCGGCGAGGCATGGGTCAGCATCGTCGCGTTTCGTATCGCGGGCGCGCGGCTTCGCGGTCTTTCGGTGCGCCGCGCATGGCGTACGTTTCCCGAGGTCAACGTTCGGACGTACGTGCACCGCGGGGAGCGCGCCGGCGTGTGGTTCTTCAGCTTGGACGCGGACAGCCGGCTCGCCGTCACAGCGGGACGCGCGATCGTGCATCTGCCGTACGTTCGCGCGTCGATCGCCTCTGAGTTCGACGACGCGCGCGCGTCATACCGTCTGGTGCGCCACGACCGCCGCGCGCCGGCGGCACGCTTCCGCGCCGAGGCGCGGTACGACGGCGCGACGCGTGTCGCGACGCCGGGCACGCTGGACCACTGGCTCGTCGAGCGCTACGCGTTCTTCACCGCCGCTCGCGGACGGACGCTGCGCGGCGACGTCGAGCACGCGCCGTGGCCGTTGCACGACGCCGTCCCCACGATCGCGGAGAATTCACTGCTCCAAGCCGCCGGCGTCACACCCTTCGCCGGCATGCCGATCGCGCACACCTCGCGGGGCGTCGCGACCCGCGCGTGGCCACTCCGCTGACGACGGGCGCGCCCGCCCACGAGCCCGCTCCCAGGTAGCCTTGCCACCCGGTGCATGCCGGGGCGGTTGGGGTGAATACGCGGCAGCGCCGGACGGGTCGCAGCCGCCACTACCGACCCGGAGGCATCACGATGAGCTTTGTCACCTCGAAAGACGGGACGCAGATCTTCTACAAAGACTGGGGTACCGGAACGCCGATCGTGTTCAGCCACGGATGGCCCCTCTCGTCCGACGACTGGGACCTGCAGATGATGTACTTCGTCTTGCGCGGATATCGCGTCGTCGCCCACGACCGCCGCGGCCACGGACGCTCAGAGCAGGTCGCCGGCGGCCACGACATGGACCACTATGCCGACGACCTCGCCGCCGTCACGTCCCATCTCGATCTCAAGGACGCGATTCACGTCGGTCACTCGACCGGCGGCGGCGAGGTCGCGCACTACATCGCGCGGCACGGAGAGAGCCGCGTCGCCGGAGCGGTGTTGATCAGCTCGGTACCGCCGCTGATGCTCCAGACGCCGGCGAACCCCGGCGGTCTCCCGAAGTCCGTCTTCGACGGCATCCAAGAGCAAGTCGCCACCAATCGTGCGCAGTTCTTCCTCGATTTCGCCGCCGGACCGTTCTTCGGCTACAACCGGCCCGGCGCGAAACCGCAGCAAGGGGTCATCCGGAACTGGTGGCGCCAGGGGATGATGGGCGGGGCGAAGGCCCACTACGACGGCGTCGTCGCGTTTTCGCAGACCGACTTCACCGAGGATCTAAAACAGATCAACGTCCCCGTGCTCGTGATGCACGGCGACGACGATCAGGTCGTTCCGTACGCCGATTCAGGACCGCTTACGGCTAAGCTCGTCAAGAACGGCACGCTGAAGACGTACAAGGGCTGTCCGCACGGCATGCCGACGACCAACGCGGACGTTATCAACGCGGACCTTCTCACGTTCGTCCAAAGCGTCCAACCCTGATCCTGGGTCGAGCGCTCGGAGCGTGCGCGGCGTCTTCGGGACGGAGCGGGCGGGCTCCGTGTCGAACGTACGTTCCGTGCGCATCGACGAGGGTGTGAAACGGGAGATCCTCGCACGCGCCGACATCGGTGAGGTGATCGGGGCGTACGTCACCCTGCGCAAGCGCGGGAACGATCTCGTCGGGCTCTGTCCGTTCCACGGCGAGAAGTCGCCCTCGTTCCACGTCCATCCCGACCGCGGGTTCTTCAAGTGCTTCGGCTGCGGCGTCGCGGGCGACGTGTTCACGTTCGTGCAGAAGCAGGAGAACGTCGCGTTCCCCGACGCGCTGCGCATCCTCGGGAAGCGTTACGGCGTCGAGGTCGAGAGCGAGAACCCGCACGAAGCGCGGCGCCGCAGCGAGCGCGAGGCGATCTACCACGCGAACGAGGTCGCGCGCGCGTGGTTCCACCGCATGCTGCTCGATCCGCGCGAAGGCGCGCAGGTTCGCGAGTACTGCGCGAACCGGGGGATCACCGATGCGACGATCGAGCAGTTCTCGCTCGGCTTCGCGCCCGACCGCTGGGACGGTCTCGTCGCGGAGCTGCGCCGCAACGACGTCGACCTCGCGCTCGCGGCAAAGGCGGGATTGCTGAAGCCGAGCCAGCGCGGCGGGTTCTACGACTTCTACCGCGACCGGCTGATGATCCCGACGCTGGCGACGACTGGCGAGACGATCGCGTTCGGCGGCCGCGCGCTCGGCGACCAGGAGCCGAAGTACATCAACACCTCGACGACGCCGGTCTACACCAAAGGGCGCTATCTGTTCGCGCTCAACGTCGCGCGGCGCGCGGCGGCGCGCGAGGACAGCGCGATCGTCGTCGAAGGGTATCTCGACTGCATCGCGCTGCACCAGGCCGGTTTCGCGAACGCCGTCGCCGCGCTCGGCACCGCGTTCACCCCCGAGCAGGCGCGCGAGCTGCGTAAGGTCGCCTCGCGCGCGATCCTCTGCTTCGACGCCGACGCCGCCGGCGTCGACGCGGCGCTGAAGTCGATCGACGTCCTCACCGCCGAGGGCGTGACCGCCTGGGCGCTCCGCATCCCCGACGGGAAGGACCCCGACGAGTTCGTGCGCCGCAACGGCGCCGACGCGTTCAGCGCGCTGCTCGCGAAGCCGCTCGCCGCGACGCAGGTGAAGATCGACGCCGAGATCGAGCGGCGCGGGGACCGCACGCAGAGCGGCGCGATGGCGCGCTGGGCCGAGGAGACGATCCGCCGCCTGGCGCCGCCGGAGGAGCAGGACCGCTGGCGCGTCTACGTCGCCGGGCGGCTCGGTCTCTCGGTCGACGACCTGCGGCGCGCGCGGCTGATGGTCAATCCGGTCCACTTCGCGCCGCGCGCCGGCGAGGCGAACCTCTCGCGGCATATCGTCCCCGCCGCGATGGAGAAGCCGTCGATCGAGCGCGAGCTGCTCGCGATCGTGCTCGACGAGCCCTCGCTCCTCGCCGAGTACGGCGAGCGCATCCCCGCCGACCGCTTCGAGAACCCGCAGCTGAGGCGGCTGTGGGAGACGCTTCGGGGGCACGCTCGCTCGCTGGTGCAACCGTCCGACGTTCACGCCGTGTTTGCAGGAGATGATGACGCGGCGGCCACGCTCGCTTCCGTCTCGGGCGCCGTTC
>DATAQE010000012.1:0-9548 GCA_036264835.1 Candidatus Elarobacter sp. | reverse complement strand
CGTCTGAAACGAGAACCAGCGAGGGAGACACCGCCGCACCCGCTCCGACATTCCTTATCCGAACGTAGACGCACCGAGAAGCGCTCTGGATGTTCTTGAGCCACGTCGGTTCCGAACTGAATGGAGTGGGTTTTGAGGAATCCCGCAGACGCAGATAGCATACGGGCCGTCGCTGCTGGATTACGGTTCGATTCGTGGCGACCACGAGCGCGATCGTGGCAATGGCGACCACGACCGTTGCCCACACCGTGAGGTAATTCATTGCCGGCCTTCCTCGTCATCGGGGGCAGCGCTAGTTTGCTTTATAGGAACGGGCAACCTTCAGGATGCAGAAGCCCGGGGTACGCCCTTCGCGCCGTCCAAACACCTTGGCGATGGATTCAGAGCGATACCGCGTGGGGCACGGCTTCGACGCGCACCGGCTGGTCGAAGGGCGGCCGTTCGTCCTCGGCGGGGTGCGGATCGAGCACCCGAAGGGGCCGCTCGGGCACAGCGACGCCGACGTGCTCACGCACGCGATCTGCGACGCGCTGCTCGGCGCCTGCGCGCTCGGCGATCTCGGCGCGCACTTCCCCGACACCGACCCGCAGTGGAAGGACGCCGACTCGCTGCGGCTGCTCGCGGCGTGTCACGAGCTGGCGGTGCGGCACGGCTGGACGATCGCGAACGTCGATGCGACCGTCGTCGTTCAGGAGCCGCGGCTAGCGCCGCACGTCGCCGTGATGCGCGACGCGCTCGCCGACGCGCTCGGCCTGGACGTCGCGCGGATCAGCGTGAAGGCGAAGACCAGCGAAGGGATGGGCTATACGGGCGACGGGACGGGGATCGCCGCGTTCGCGGTCGTGCTCGCCGAAGCGCTCGAACGCCACTGACCGTCGTCCCCGCCCGCGCCGTCGCCCCCACGGATGACGGGCTGCTCGTCGCCGAGCCCCTGAAACGGTGCGAACCAGATCATAATGCTTTCACCCGCAGCTCCTCACGGTTCTCGGCGTTCGCGTCTCCGCGCTGGCGCCGGCGAGCGGTGAGCTCATCGTCCCACACCCCGGTCGCGGCACACTCCGCGGCGACCGAGCCGAGCTCGGCCAGAAACCGCAAAGCACCCACGACGCGCCGACTCTCCGACGTAGCTTCCATGTACGACACCGTACCGGAGCCGGCACCGCGCCTCTATCCGGGGCGGTACCGATGTTGAGCGCGCGGACTACGTAGGCTACGGAGCCGCGGACTCGGCGAGCAGCGTCTCCAGCGCGCGGCGGCTGGTGACGCCCAGCTTCCGGTAGATCGACGCGATGTGCGTCTCGACGGTCCGTTCGGAGATGACGAGCTCTTCGGCGATCGCGCGCGTCGGGTAGCGGGCGGTGAGGAGCGCGGCGATCTCGCGCTCGCGCGCGGTCAGGGTCGACTCGCCGCGGCGGCGGCGCGTCGCATCGCCGGTCTCGGTGAGCCGCCGCACCTCGCCGCCGGCGCCGAGCGCGCGGAACAGCGCGACCGCCTCGGCGGTCCGCGCGGCGTGCTCGAGCGCGAACGCTTCGGAGATCTGCCAGCCCGCGGTGCGGAATGCGGCGACGGCCTCGTCCGCGAGCCGGACCGCCTCGTCGCGGCGCCGCTTGCGCTGCGCCTCGCGCGCGTCGGTGATCGCGAGGAAGCCGCGCGCGGGCCAAGCGCCCTCGCGCGCCGCGACCGCGGCGAGCGCCTCGCGCGCCGCGGCACGGACCTGCGCGTCGCCGCAGCGGCTCGCCGCGTCGTGCAGCCAGTACGGCGGATCGGCGTGGCGCACGAGCGCGAGCGCCTCGGCGACGAGCGCGCTCGCCTCGTCCGTGCGGCCGGCGCGCAGCAGATCGTACGCGACCGCGCCGGCGAGCACGGCGGCGGCCGGCACGTCCGACTCGCGGATCGCGCTGCGC
This sequence comes from Candidatus Elarobacter sp., assembly GCA_036264835.1. GTDB lineage: Bacteria > Vulcanimicrobiota > Vulcanimicrobiia > Vulcanimicrobiales > Vulcanimicrobiaceae > Vulcanimicrobium. Next base: position 7,644 of record DATAQE010000012.1, on the reverse strand, counting down.
GCGGTCGCCAGCGCCTGTTCGCGCAGCGCTTCGTCGTCGCGTCCGGTGAGCGTCGCGAGGCGCAGCGCCGTCCCGAGGCTCCAGCGCATCACCGCGCCGACGTCGTGACGGATCGCGTCCGCGCGCGCGATGTGCTCGGCCGTCGCGCGGACGTCGCCGGAGAGCAGCGCGCAGAGCGCCGCGTTCTGCGAGAGCCAGGCGACGAACCGCAGGTTCTTCGTCGCCTGCGCGGCCGCGAGCCCGTCCGCGTACAGCGCGCGCGCCGTCGCGACCGAGCCGTACGAGAGCTCGACGTTCGCGTGGTTGTTCAGCGCGCGCACGAGCACGTCGGTGTCCGCGCGTTCGCGCGCCTCGCGCTGTGCCGCCGCGAAGCGCTCGCGGGCCTCGTCCGCGCGGCCGAGGATGCCTAGGCAATAGCCGTAGATCCCGGAGAACCGCGCCGACGACGGCGCCTCGGCACGCGCGGCGAGCCGATCGGCGCGCTGCAGGTGCGCGAGGGCTTCCTCGGCGCGTCCGCGCGCGGTGAGCAGTCCCGCGGTCATCGTCTCGGCGTCGAACCGCATCGCCGAGTCCTCGTGCTCGAGCCGCGTGACGACGGCGAGCGCTTCGCGCAGGCTCTCGTCGTAGCGGCCCTGATCGAAGAGCAGGTACGCCTTGCGCAGCGCGAGGCGGTTCGCGTCCGGATCCTCACCGAGCTCGGCCATCGCCGCCGACAAGCGCTCCACGGCGCTGGTGACGTCGCCGGTCGCGTAGAACGCCTCGGCCGCCTTCTCGCCGAGCAGCGCGCGCTGCGGCCGATCGCGCGCGATCTCGCACGCGCGGGCGTAGTGCCGCGCCGCGTCGGCGTACGCGAAGAGCGCGACCGCGTTGTCGCCGGCCTGTTCGTTCCACGCGATCGCGTGCTCGACGTCGTGCGCGCGCCAGGCGTGCTCGGCGATCGCGGTAACGTCGAGCGGCTCCTCGTGCGCGAGCGCCTCCGCGGCGCGCGCGTGCAGCATCCGCGCCTCGGCGCGCAGCAGCTCGCCGTAGACGGCTTCGCGCGTGAGCGCATGGCGGAACGCGAACGAGTCGCCGTGCTCGTCGTCCGGCTCCTCGACGATCAGCTGCAGATCGCGCGCGCGGCGCAGTGCGGCGAAGACCGCCACCGGCTGCAGGCCGGTGAGCCGCGCGACGAACCGCGCGGAGAAGCGGCGCCCGAGGACGGCGGCGTGCAAGAGCACGTCGCGGTCGCGCTCGGGGAGCGAGGCGAAGCGCTCGCGCACGGTGACGAGGATGCTGACGGGGACGTTGACCGTCCCGCCTTCGCGGTCGCGGCGTTCGAGCGCGCCGCGCAGCAGCTCCTCCGCGAAGAGCGGGCGGCCTTCGGCGAGCTCGCGGATCTGCGCGAGCGCCGGCTGCGGCAAATTTCGGTCGATCTCGAGCAGCGCCGCGCGCAGCAGCCGGTCGACCTCGTCTTCCGTGAGCGGCTCCAGCGCGAGCGTGTCCTCCGCGTCGCGCTCGAGCGCGGCGAGCGCGCGAACGCGCTCCGACTCGGTCTGCGCTTCGCCGGCGCGGTACGTCGCGACGAAGGTGACGGGCTCGGCGGCGCAGCGGCGCGCGAGGAAGCGCAGCAGCTCGGCGGTCCCGCCGTCGGCCCAGTGCAGATCTTCGAGGATCACGAGCAGGCCGCCCGGTTCCGCGCGCGCGAGCGCGGCGAACGTCGACGCGACCGACGCGAAGCGCCGCGACTTCTCGTCGCCGCCGTTCTCGCCGCTGACCTCGCGCTCGAGTCCGGCCTCCGCGCCGAGCGCTTCGAGCGCTTCGACGATCGCGGCGTACGGTGCGTTCGCGTACTCGCGCACGGTCGTGATCACCGTGCGCGTCCCTTCGCGCGCGGCCGCCGCGGCGAACTCGGTGACGAGCCGCGTCTTGCCGACCCCCGCCTCGCCGCGCACGACGATGAGCGCGGAACGCCGTGCGGCGCCGCCGCGAGCGCGCGCGGCGAGATGTGCCAGCTCGACACGCCGGCCCACGAGCTCGCGACAGAACACTCCCGAGGAGATCACTGTGCGCTAACGTTCGACGAGCTCGCGGCGGACGCATGGTTCCGCGGGGTCCGCCACGAAACGACCGCACCCTATGCTTCTCGAACTAGACGATCTGTCCACGATCCTCGCCAGCGGGATGCCGGGCAAACCGGGACCGGGTCCGGACTCGCCCGAGGGCGACGCGCCCGACGACGAGGAAGAAGAAGAGGACGAAGAAGGCAGTCCGGCCTGAGCTGACCCTCGCTCGCCCCTTGCGCATGCGGTTCGCGCCGTCTCCGGCGGCGGCGCTGCAGTGCGGCGGCGCGCGGACGGCGCTGTTCAACTGGCTGCTCGCACGGCGAACGGGCGGTTCGTTCGTCGTGCGCATCGACGACGCCGATGAGCCCGCTGCCCAGCACGCCGGCGAGGCCGCGCTGCTGCGCGACCTGCGCTGGCTCGGGCTCGAGTGGGACGAGGGCCCGGATCGCGGCGGCGAGGCGGGACCGTACCGGCGTTCGGAACGCGCGGTGCTGCACGGTTCGCACGTCGAGCGGCTGCTGAGCGCCGGCGCGGCGTACGAGCGCGACGGTGCGGTCTGGTTCCGCACGCCGCCGGGGACGACGGTCGTGCACGATCTGATCAAGGGTGACGTCGCGTTCGAGCACGCCGCGATCGCGGACTTCGTCGTGCGCAAGTCGGGCGGCGGGGTGACGTACGATCTCGCCGCGGCGGTCGACGACGCGACGATGCGCATCGACGTCGTGCTGCGCGGCGACGAGCACCTCGACGACACGCCGCGGCAACTGATGATTTTGCGCGCGCTCGGCTACGAGCCGCCGCGCTACGCGCACGCGCCGCGCGTCCTCGACGCGCCGGCGGTCGAGGAATTGCGGCGCGCGGGCTATCTGCCGGAGGCGGTGGTGGAGCATCTCGCGCTGCTGGGCTGGTCGCCGGCGGACGCGCGCGAGACGTTCACGCTCGCCGAGCTGGCGCAGGTCTTTTCGCTGGAACGCGCCGGCGCTTCGCCGGCGCACTTCGACGAGCAGCGCTTGCGTGCGTTCAACGCGCGCGCGCTGCGCGCATTGCCGCGCGAGGCGTATCACGCGCTGCTCGTCGAGCGCATGCAGCACGCGCGGCTGCTCGAAGAGCCGGTCCCCGAGGCCGCGCACCGCTGGGTCGAGACGTTTCTCGACGCGTTCGGCGCCGAGCTGCACACGCTGGGCGAAGCGATCCGCGAGATCGCGGCGCTGCGGGAGGAGGCGGTGACGATCCCGGCGCTCGAGCTCGAACGGCTGCGCAACCGGCAGGTGCTGTTCTTCCTCGACGCCGTCGCGCAGTACGTCGACGATCAGCCCGAGCTGCGCGAGTTGCCACTCGCGGACGACCTCCCGCAGATCGCGAGCGAGTTCGGGATCGCGAAGGACGACGCGTTCGCCGCGGTGCGGATGGCGCTCACCGGCTCGCACGACGGTCCGCCGCTCACGCTGCTCTTCCCGCTGCTGGGACACGACCGCATCCTGATCCGCATCGGCGCGGTCAGCTCGCACATCCTGCACGGGCGCGGGCTGGAGCCGATCAAGTACGGGCCGGGCGGCGTACCATTCGAGACGATCCATGCGACGCCGCCCGCGCAGCAGGCAACCGGCGACGGCGCCGAGGTGTCGTAAGAGCGACGTGGCCCTCAAGGTGATCGAAGACATCCTGGCCGACCTGCGCGCTCCGGTCGAGAAGGATCCGGCCGCGCACGGCGCGCTCGAGGTCGCGCTCGCCTATCCCGGCTTCCATGCGCTGGTCGCGCACCGGTTCGTCCACTGGCTGTACCGCGCGAAGATTCCGATCGTCCCGCGCGTGCTCGGCGCGGCGGCCCGCTTCTCGACCGGGATCGAGATCGATCCCGGCGCGACGATCGGGCGCGGCGTCTTCATCGATCACGGGATGGGCGTGGTGATCGGCGAGACCGCCGAGGTCGGCGACGGCTGCACGATCTATCAGGGCGTGACGCTCGGCGGCACCTCGCTGCAGCGGACCAAACGCCACCCGACGCTCGGCAGAAACGTGACGGTCGGCTCGGGCGCCGCGATCCTCGGCGCGATCACCGTCGGCGACGGGGCGCGGATCGGCGCGAACTCGGTCGTGGTGAAGGACGTGCCGCCGAACGCGACGGTGGTCGGTATCCCCGGCCGTGTCGTGCTCCAGGACGGCAAGCCGGTGACCTCCGCGCCGGACATGCGGCCGCGCGTCGACATGCCGGACCCCAACGCGCCGCTGATCGCGCAACTGAGCGAGCGCATCGCAGCGTTGGAAGCACGTCTCGCCGAAGTCGAACGGAAGAATGCCCCTTCGTCTGTATAACACGCGGACCCACGCGACCGAACCGCTCCGCCCGCTGGAGCCGAACCATGTCCGCATCTACGTCTGCGGCCTGACGCCGTCAGCGGAGGCGCACCTCGGGCACGCGCGCTCGTTCCTGTTCTTCGACGTGCTGCGGCGGTATCTGGAGCACCCGCGCAACGGTTATCGCGTGACGTACGTGCAGAACGTGACCGACATCGACGACCGCTCGATCGCGACGGCGCAGCGCGAGGGGACGACGTACGACGCGGTCGTCGGGCGGTTCTACGGTGCGTTCAAGGACGCGATGCGCGTGCTGGGCGTGCGCGAGCCGGACCGCGAGCCGTATGCGACGCACTATATCGCGCAGATCGTCGAGATGATCGGGGAGCTGATCGAGCGCGGGTACGCGTACGCGACCGACGACGGCGTGTACTACCGGGTGGCGCGGTTTCCGCGCTACGGCGCGCTGAGCGGGAAGAACACCGACGAGCTGCTGATCGGCGCGCGGATCGCGGAGAACGAGCACAAGGACGATCCGCTCGACTTCGCGCTGTGGAAGTTCGCGAAGCCCGGCGAGCCGCAGTGGCCCTCGCCGTGGGGCTCGGGGCGGCCGGGCTGGCACATCGAGTGCAGCGCGATGTCGCGCGCGCTGCTCGGCGTCCCGTTCGACATCCACGGCGGCGGGTTCGACCTGATCTTCCCGCACCACGAGAACGAGATCGCGCAGAGCGAGCCGCTGATGGACGCGCCGCCGATGGCGGAGGTGTGGGTCCACGGCGGGCTGCTGAACTACGACGGCCGGAAGATGTCAAAGTCGCTCGGCAACTTCGAGCCGCTCACCGATCTGCTCAAGCGCCACGACCCGCTCGCGATCAGGCTGCTGTTCCTGCAGACCGGCTACCGCAAGCCGATGAACTTCACCGAGGAGTCGATCGCGGGCGCGAGTGCGAGCCTGCAGAAGCTGCAGAAAGCCGCGCTGCGCCTGCGCGAAGCGGCGTCGGGCGCGGGCCATGCTTCGCGCGCGAACGAGGCGGACGCGGGAGACGCGCGAGCGCGCTTCGATGCGCACGCCGAGGCGGTGTTCCGCGCGCTCGACGACGACATGGACACCGCCAAAGCACTCGGCGAGCTGCATCTCGCGGTGGCGGATACGGCGCGGTGGGCCGCGGCGGGGCTGGCGGGCGAGATGCTCGCGTTCGTGCGCGCGATCGCAGGGATCTTCGGGATCGCGGCCGCGTTCGAGGACGCGGCGCTCGACGAGCTGACGCCCGAGGCGCAGGCGCGGCGCGAGCTTGACGCTCAGTCTTCACTGGACCCGAGCTTCGTCGACCGGCTGCGCGAGCGGCTCGGCGACGCGCTGCATCTGAACGGCGTCGTCTCGCCGGAGGATGCGATCCGGCGGGTGATCGACGCGCGCGCGCAGGCGCGGAAGGACAAGGACTTCGCGCTCGGCGACCGGCTGCGCGACGCGCTCGCCGCCGAGGGGATCGCGCTGAAGGACTCCAAGGACGGGACGACGTGGACCGTCGCCGGCGCGTAGGCTCGCACCGGCCTCCGGCTCCGGCGCAGCGCCGCGCGCCGCGCGTCGACTTCGACGACGTGGTGTACGGCGTGCACGCGGTCGACGAGATGCTGGTCGCCGGCGAGCCGCTGCGCCACATCCACGTCGGCGACGACCGCAAGCGCGATCCCGCGCTGCGGAACCTGCTCGAGCGCGCGCGCTCGGCGAACGTTCCGGTGCGGTTCGAGAGCCGCGCGTTCTTCGCGTCGTTCCCGTACAAGGCGCACCAGGGCGTCGTCGCGATCGGCGAGCCGTTCGAGTACGCGACGCTCGAAGACGTCATCGAGCTCCGCAAGCGCGCGCGCCCGGCGCTCTACGTGCTGCTCGACCACGTGACGGATCCGCACAACGTCGGCGCGATCATCCGCTCGGCGGAGTGCGCGGGCGCAACGGCGGTGATCCTCCCCGACCGGCGCAGCGCGGGCGTGAACCCGACGGTGCGCAAGTCCTCGGCCGGCGCGACGGCGTTCGTCCCCGTCGCGCGCGTCGCGAACGTCGCGCAGGCGGTGCGGACGCTGAAGAAGGCCGGCATCTGGGTCTACGGCGCGGCGCTCGAGGAGGGCGCGAAGCCGTACACGGAGACCCCGCTCGACGGCGACGTCGCGCTGGTGATCGGTGCCGAGGGCGAGGGGATCGCACCGCTGGTGAAGCGTGAGTGCGACGGCTTGGTCGCCATCCCGATGCGCGGCCGCGTCCAGTCCTTGAACGCCTCGGTCGCCGCCGGGATCCTGCTCTACGAAGCCCTGCGGCAGCGAGCGAGCGGGGGCTCGAGCGGCTGAGGGACCGTGAGTAAAAGGGCCGAGCGACCCAGTACTCTGTCCTTGACCTCCTAGAAGGACCCTCCTATACTAGGAGGATCGTGCACGGCCCCGACGGGCCCAGGCCCGCGCTTTCGTGCTCGATCGTTCCCGGCAAGGTAGGTTACATTGGCGATCGCAGCCCCCGTCGCCGAGCCCCTCGACTACCACGAGCGGCCCGACGAAGATCTCGTCTCAGCGGCGAAATCGGGCGACAACCTGGCGATGGAGTTCTTGCTCAACAAGTACAAGAACTTCGTCCGAATCAAGGCAAAGAGCTACTTCCTCATCGGCGCCGACCGAGAGGACATCATCCAAGAAGGCATGATCGGCCTGTACAAGGCCGTCCGCGACTTCAAGGCGGACAAGCTCTCGAGCTTCCGCGCCTTCGCGGAGCTCTGTATCACCCGTCAGATCATCACGGCGATCAAGACGGCGACCCGGCAGAAGCACATCCCGCTCAACCAGTACATCTCGCTGAACAAGCCGATCTACGACGAGGACAGCGAACGGACGCTCCTCGACGTGATGCCCTCGCAGAAGACCTCCGATCCCGAAGAGCTCGTGATCAACCAGGAGGTCTCCGAAGACATCAAGGCGCGGATCCAGGAGAACCTCTCCGACCTCGAGTCGCAGGTGCTGCTCTCGTACCTGGAAGGCAAGTCCTACCAGGAGATGGCGCGCGACCTGAACCGGCACGTGAAGTCGATCGACAACGCGCTCCAGCGCGTGAAGCGGAAGATCGAGAAGAATCTGGCCGAGATCGAGCTGCCTTGAAAGGACGTAGGGACGCGTAGCTGATCCGTCAGCCGACGTCTCGAGGAGTCCGACGGAAAACGAAGAGGCCCCGCGCAGTGCGGGGCCTTCTTCGTGCGCGGGGGCCGGCGCGTCCCTGGGTAAATGGGCGCGCATGCCGATGTGGCGCGCGGTCGCGGCAGTCAGCGTT
>DATAQE010000152.1:0-17586 GCA_036264835.1 Candidatus Elarobacter sp. | reverse complement strand
CTCGCCGGGGACGCCCGCGTTTTCCCATCCATGGGAAAACGCTACTCACACACAATTCGCTCCCGCCATCCTGGCTCCGCGAATTGCTGTGATGCCCCGGCGAAACCATGTGCCCGCCCCGAACGCAGGCACGATCGTTCGCATGTCCCCCAATGTCATCCTGAGCCTGTCGAAGGATGAGCCCGAGATCATCGCAAGACCGGCACCGCGCAAACATGCCTGACGTAACCATCATCGGAGGCGGACTCGCGGGCAGCGAAGCCGCGTGGCAAGCGGCACGCCGTGGGGCAACCGTCGCTCTCTACGAAATGCGCCCGCACAAAAGCGGCCCGGCGCACCACACCGGCATGCTCGCCGAGCTCGTCTGCTCGAACTCGTTCCGCGGCGCCGCCCTCGAAAACGCGGTCGGCCTCCTCAAAGAAGAGCTCGCGCGCCTCGACTCGCTCATCATCACCTCGGCGCGCGAAGCCGCCGTCCCCGCCGGTGGCGCGCTCGCCGTCGACCGCGAGCGGTTCGGCGCGCTCGTCGAATCCCGCCTGTCCGCCCTCCCGAATGTCGAGATTCGCCGCGAAGAGATCGCCTCGATCCCGGACGAGGGCCTCGTCATCATCGCGTGTGGGCCATTGCCTTCCGATCCGCTGGCGAACGCGATCGACGATCTCGTCGGCGGGCGGCTTCATTATTATGACGCGGCGGCGCCGATCGTCGCGCTGGATTCGCTCGACCTCTCCGCCATGTACCGGAAGTCGCGGTACGACAAAGGGGACGGCGACGACTATCTCAACATCCCGCTCGATCGCGAGACCTATCAGCGCTTCGTCGAAGACCTTCGCACGTTGCCCAAGCACCAGCCGAAAGGGTTCGAGACCGACGAGGCGAGCGGCGACGTCCCGTACTTCGAAGGCTGTCTGCCCATCGAAGAGATGGCCGTGCGCGGCGAAGATGCGCTCCGGTTCGGGCCGCTCAAGCCGGTCGGGCTGCGCGATCCGCGTACCGGGAGGGCGCCGTATGCCGTCGTGCAGCTTCGGAAAGAGAATGCCGAGGGGACGGCGCTGAACCTCGTCGGGTTTCAGACGCGGCTCACCTGGCCGGCGCAAAAAGAGGCGTTCGGGAAGTTGCCGGGGCTCGCGAACGCCGAGTGGCTCCGGCTCGGCGTCATGCACCGGAACACGTTCGTCGACTCGCCGCGGCTGCTCACCGCCGACCTGCGGTTGCGCGCGAATCCGCGCGTCTTCTTCGCGGGGCAGATCACCGGCGCGGAAGGCTACGTCGAAGCCGCCGCCTGCGGCGTGATTAGCGGGATCGCTGCGGCGCGGGAGTCGGTCGGGCTGGCACCGGTCGCGGTTCCTGCGGACACGGCGCTCGGGGCGGTGGTCGCGCATTTGCAGAATACGGAGTCGCCCGATTTTCAGCCGGCGAACGTTACGTGGACGTTCTTTTCGGCGCTTGATGAGGTGATTCGGGAGAAGCGGTTGCGGCGGGCGAAACTCGCCGAACGAGCGCTCGGCAAAATTGGCGCCTTCGCGGATGCGGTGCAACCCGGCGAGGTTCTCGTCAGTAGTTAGGCCGGTGAAAATACGGTCTACGACGATCTGTGCCGTGCGCAAGGACGGGCAGATCGCCATGGCGGGCGACGGGCAGGTGACCGTCGACAAGTTCGTCATGAAGCACGGCGCGCGGAAAGTGCGGACCATCGCGAACGGCAAGGTGTTGGCCGGGTTCGCGGGGAGCGCGGCGGACGGGATCACGCTGCTCGAAAAGTTCGAGGGCAAGATGAACGCGTACAAGGACAACGTCCTGCGCGCGGCCGTCGAGCTCGCCAAGGACTGGCGGCAAGATCGCGCGCTGCGGCGGCTCGAAGCGCTCCTCATCGTCGGGAACGAAGAGCATCTCCTCGTCCTCAGCGGGACCGGCGACGTCATCGAGCCCGATGAAGGCGTCGCGGCGATCGGGAGCGGCGGGCCGTATGCGCAAGCGGCCGCGATGGCGCTGCTCGGGCACTCCTCGCTCGGGGCGGCCGAGATCGCGCGGGAAGCGCTCCGCATCGCGGGGCGCATCGACATCTATACGAACGACGACGTTCAGGTACTGACCCTGCCATGACCATCACCGCACCGCGCAAAGCCGCGCAAGACCTCACCCCCCGCGAGATCGTCGCCGAGCTCGACCGCTACATCGTCGGGCAGGCCGACGCCAAGCGCGCCGTCGCCGTCGCAATGCGCAACCGCTATCGGCGCGAGCGGCTCCCCGAGCACGTCCGCAAAGAAGTGGCGCCGAAGAACATCCTCATGATCGGGCCGACCGGGGTCGGGAAGACCGAGATCGCACGGCGGCTCGCGACGCTCGCCGGCGCACCGTTCATCAAGGTCGAGGCGACCAAGTACACCGAGGTCGGATACGTCGGGCGCGACGTCGAGTCGATGGTCCGCGATCTCGCCGAGGCCGCGGTTCGCATGGTCTCCGACGAGCGGCGCGGCGACGTCAAAGAAGCGGCGGACGCCGCGGCCGTCGAGCGGATCGTCGACGTGCTCCATCCCGAGACGCGCGCGCCGCAGGCACAGCAGGCGAACCCGTTCGCCGCCTCGCTCGGCTCGATCTTCGGGAACACGTTCAATCAGCCGCAGCAGAACGCGGCGCAGAGCGCGACAACGCGCACGCTCCCCGACGACGAGGCCGCGCGCGTCCGCGCCACCGCGAAGGCGGACGTCGAGCGCGGGTTCTACGACGTCCGGCTCATCGAGATCGAGGTCGAAGAAGCGGCGCAGCTGCCGATCGGGATGATCGGCGGGGGCGAGCCGGGCGGGATGGGCGGCGGCGACATGAGCGAGATGCTCGGCGGTCTGCTGCCGAAGAAGCGGGTGAAGAAGCGGGTCACGGTCGCCGACGCTCGCCGCATCTTCGCGCAGCAGGAAGCCGACAAGCTCATCGACATGGACGCCGTCAAGCGCGAGGCGTTGCGGCGGGCCGGGGATCACGGGATCATCTTCATCGACGAGATCGACAAGGTCGCCGGCCGCGAAGGGCAGCGCGGGCCCGACGTCTCGCGCGAAGGCGTTCAGCGCGACATCCTTCCGATCGTCGAAGGGAGCACCGTGCAGACGAAGCACGGGCCGCTCTCGACCGATCACGTCCTCTTCATCGCGGCCGGCGCGTTCCACGTCTCCAAGCCGTCCGATCTCATCCCCGAGCTGCAAGGGCGCTTCCCGGTGCGCGTCGAGCTCGGCTCGCTGACGGCGGCCGACTTCGAGACGATCCTCACCCAGCCCGAGAACGCGCTGATCGGTCAGTACAAAGCGCTGCTCGGCGCCGACGGCGTCGACCTCGACGTGACCGGCGACGCGATCGCCGAGATCGCGCAGATCGCGACCCGCGTCAACGAGCAGACCGAGAACATCGGCGCTCGGCGGCTCCACACCGTCCTCGAGCGGGTCCTCGACGAGATCGCGTTCCGCGCCCCGGAAGAAGGCGGCAAGATCGTGATCGACGCCGCGTACGTCCGCGACCGTCTCGAAACGATCGCCGGCAACTCGGACCTCTCCAGCTACATCCTCTAGAGCCGGCCCGGCCCGTTCAGTGGCCGGGCTTGATCGTGGTGGCGATCAAGTACGCCGCGCCGAGCGCGTTGTTCAGCGCGTGGAGCGTGACCGACGTCCACAAGTTCCCGCTCCGCGCGTACGCCAGCGCCCCGATGAAGCCGAGCGCGGCGAGCGTCGGGAAGAGGACGAGGTCGAAGTGCACGAGACCGAACAGCAAACCGGTCACGAGCGCTCCGGCGAGCACGCCGATGGGACGGGCCAACGCGCCGAACAGCAAACCGCGGAAGAAGATCTCCTCGACGACCGGCGCGACCGCGACCGCCGTCAGCACGGTGAGCCCGACCATGAGCGCGGTGAGCCCCGGTACCTTCGAGCTGACGTCGAAATGCTCGAACCCGTTCTGAACGTGCTTCGTCTGGTGCGTCGCGACCAGCACCAAGCCCGTCGCGATGCGCACCACGATCAGCGCCAAAACGCCGAACAGGATCGTCCGCACGTCGTCCCCGGTGAGGCGTCGGAACGTGCCGGGCCGCATCCCGCGCAGCCGCCACCATGCGAACCAGCCGGCGCCGAGATACGAGAGCAGCTCGATGCTCTGCATCAGAGGATCGGCGGGGTTCGTCGGCAGCGATCTCCCCTTCAGCAGCGAGACGACGGTCGCCACGATCACCAGGAGCATCAGGATCGCGAACATGATCCCGACCGCGCCGAGCGCCGAGAGGATGCCCTTCGCGAACGGGACCGCGATGCGGTCGCGGCCGTCATCGCGCGTGAAGAGACGCGGCCGCGTCGCGGGCTCGGAGATCATCGCCGCGTTGTTAGCGAGTCGCGGCGACGACGCCTCGCGCGCACGGCGCGGTGACGCGCACGCGCGGCGAGCGCATCCGTTCCGGCGAGACGATCTCGAGAGCGACCCACGGCGCCGCGCCGCGCGGCGTCCAGGCGTCGCTCACCGACTGCGCGACCGCACCCTCGCCGGAGAACGCCAGGAGCCCCGTGCGCGAGACGCTGCCGTCGCTGCGGACGAATCGGTAGGTCACGACGCGCGGCGCGCGCGCGTCGTAGGCGACCACCGTCGCGCTGCTCACGACGGCGCACGAGCCGGCGACGCGGTGCGCGTCGAGCGTCACGGCGAGGTCGCCGGTGGCCGAGCGGACCGGGCCGGTCGCGAGCGCCGCGAGGAGAGCGCCTACGAGAACGCGCATCGTACCCGCATCGTAGCCCCGCCGGATTACGGGGCACTTACGGAGGCTCCACATGGCACGACCGGTCACCCGTCTGCGCGCGATCACGCGGCTCGCGGCTCTTCCCTTGGCGGCGCTCGGCGTCGGCGCGACGCTCTCGGCGGTCCAGGCCGCCTCGCCGCCCGACAACAAAAAGCAGTTCAAGTATCAGGACAAACCCGGCCCGAAGGGGGAGAAGTGCGCCGGCTGCCGGTTCTTCCGCAAGCCGAACGCATGCACGATCGTCCACGGCAAGATCAGCCCGAACGGCTGGTGCATCGCCTGGGCGCCGACCAAGTAGCCGTCCGCTAGAATCGTACCGGCGGGCGGAACTGCACGCTCCGCCCGCCGGTTATACGGAAAGCACCCATGGCGTACATCCGCGAGATCATCACCGACGGTCATCCGACGCTGCGCAAGGTCGCGAAGAAGGTCGATCCGGCCGACATTGCCGACCCGATGTTCCAGCAGCTGCTCGAGGACATGTTCGAGACGATGTACGCCGCGCCCGGGATCGGGCTCGCCGCCCCGCAGATCGGGATCTCGAAGCGCATCTTCACCGTCGACCTGCAGGACGACGACGAAGCGCACGGGCCGCTCGTCGTGATCAACCCAAAGTTCACCGTCACCGAGGGCGAGGTCGAGTCGGTCGAAGGCTGTCTCTCCGTCCCGGGGATGGTCGGCGATCTGACGCGGTTCGAGCGCGTCGTCTGCAGCGGGCTCGACCGCAACGGGAAGAAGATCACGCTCGAAGGGACCGGGCTGTTCGGGCGCTGTCTGCAGCACGAGATGGACCATCTCGACGGCGTCCTCTACATCGACAAGGCGAAGAACATCCGGCCGGCCGCGACCGAAGAAGAAGTGGAGGAAGTCGAGGCGGTCGCTTCGGGCGCTCGCTGAGGCTGATCGTCTTCGGGACGAGCGAGTTCGCCGTCCCGACGCTGGAACGGCTCGCGGAGCGGCACGACGTCGCGGGCGTCGTCACGCAGCCGGACCGGCCCGCGGGGCGCGGGCACAAGCTCGTCGCGACGCCGGTGAAGCGCGCGGCTGAGGCGCGCGGGGTCCGCGTGTTCACGCCGGAGAAGCTGCGGCCGTTCACCGATGAGGCGCGCGCGCTCGGGGCCGACGCGTTCGTCGTCGCTTCGTACGGGAAGATCGTGCCGCAGATGCTCCTCGACGCAGTTCCGATCGCGTTCAACGTCCACCCTTCGCTGCTGCCGCTCTACCGCGGCGCGACGCCGCTGCAGTCCGCGATTCGCGACGGCCGCCGCGAGACCGGCGTGACGATCATCGCGATGGACGCCGGGATGGACACCGGCGACGTGCTGCTCCAAGAGCGCACGCCGATCGGCCCCGAGGAGACGTACGGCGAGCTGCACGACCGTCTCGCGCAGGGCGGCGCCGAGCTGGCCGCCGAAGCGGTCGACGCGTACGCGAACGGAACGCTGCAGCGGAAACCGCAGAGCGAGGTCGCCCGCGAGCTGGGCGTCACCGACGAAGAGATCGCGCGTACGCTGACCCGCCCGCTGCGCAAAGAGGATCTCGTCATCGACTGGGCGCTGCCGCGAGCGCGCGTGATCGATCTCGTCCGCTCGCTCGTGCCGCAGCCGCTGGCGCGAACGAACTTTCCCCAAGACGAAACGCTGAAGATCATCGCGGTGCGGCCGATCGACGGAAGCTTACCTCCCGTGCCGGGCCCGTACGTCGGCATCGATCCGCCGAACTTCCAGGCGCAGTGCGGCGACGGGAAGATCGTCGAGATCGAACGGCTGATCGCGCCGAATCGCGGACCGATGACCGGCGAAGCGTTCGCGATGCGGTACACCGAGCGCCTCGCCCGCAAGCTAGGCCTCGAGTGAACCCCGCGAAAGCGCCCAGCGCGCGTGAGGTCGCGCTGCAAGTGTGCCGCGACGTGTTCGGGGCGCATCCGCGCGGCGCGCGCGAAGCGCTGGACTACCGTCTGCGCAAGACCGCTCTCCCGCCGCGCGACCGCGCGTTCGCGACCGAGCTCGCGTACGGCGCGATCAAGATGCGGCGCTTCCTCGACTTCCAGCTGGATCCGTACGTCGGAGACCGCGCGCAGACGCTGCCGCCGCCGATCGCCGAGATCCTCCGGCTCGGCACGTATCAGCTGCGCGCGATGCGCGGCGTCGAAGCGTACGCGGCGGTCTCGGAGAGCGTCGGGCTCGCGCGCAAATACGGTCACAAAGGGACCGCCGGGCTCGTCAACGCGGTGCTGCGGCGGATCGCGAGCGAGCCGCCGCGCGAGGCCGATCTCGCGACGCAAGCCTCGCTCCCGACCTGGGTCGTGAACCACTGGCGCGAGCGCTTCGGCGAGGACCGGCTCGGCGCGATCCTGGCCGGCGTCAACGCGCCCGCCGCGGCCGGCGTCTGCGTCGATCTGCGCAACGTCTCGCGCGAGGACGCGCAGGGCGCGCTGCACGAGGCGGGGATCGCGACGTCGCCGAGCGAGATCGCGCACGACGTCCTCGTCCTCGACTCCGACGCCTCGTCGAGTGAGGTCGAACGGCTCGCGAACCATCGCTGGCACCTGCACGCGGAGACCGCGGCGTTCCCCGTCGACGTCCTCGACCCGCAGCCCGGGCAGCGAATCGTCGAGCTGTGCTGCGGCCGCGGCAACAAGACGCTGCAGCTCGCCAGCCGCACGCGCGACGGCGCGACCGTCCTCGCGGTCGACGACGATCCGCGCAAGATCGCGCAGACCGGGACGCGTCTCGAGTCGGCCGGCGTGACGTCGGTCGCGCTCGTCGCGGCGGACGCCGCGGCGATGAAGCCGGCCGCCGACGCCGATCTCGTTCTACTGGACGCGCCGTGCTCGGGGCTCGGCATTCTGGGCCGCCAGCCCGAGGCGCGCTGGCGCAAGCAGCCTGACGATCCGGCGCGGATGGCGAGCGTGCAGCGCAAGCTGATCGGCGCCGCCGCGGGCGGCGTGAAGCCGGGCGGCGCGCTCGTCTACGCGGTCTGCTCGACCGACCGCCGTGAGGGCGAGGAGGTCGTCGACGCCTTCCTCGCCGAGCACCGCGACTTCGCGCGCGACGCGATCCCCGCGCGCTACGCGCCGCTCCTCACGCCGTTCGGCGACGTCCTCGTCGCACCGGGGATCGACGCGCGCGACGGGTTCTTCATCGCGCGGCTGAAGCGCGCCGCATGAGGTCGAGCGTGCGATGAACGTCTTCGCGCGGATCGAGCACGCCTGCGCGCGCGTCGTCGAGGACACCTTCGCGCGCGTCTTCCCGAGCGCGCTCGATCCCGCGCAGATCGCGCGCCGGCTCGTCGCGACCGCGCAGGCGTCGCCGACCGATCTCTACCTCGTGCGCGTCCACCCGCGCGACTACGCGCGGTTCGCGGCCGACCGCGACTTCCTGGAAGGACGCTGGAGCGCGATGCTGCGCGAAGCGCTGCCGGCCGAGCGCGCCGAGGAGGCGCGCGTCCTGCTCGACGAGGATCCCGACGTCGTCTCGGGCTCGCTCGCGATCGAGGCGGTCGTCGACGAGCGCGCGCAGGCGCTCGACCTCGAGCGGCCCGACGGGACGCGCGTCGCGCTGCGCGACGGTCTCACGCTCGGCCGCGCGGACGACAACGACGTGCGGCTGCGCGACGCGCGCGCCTCGCGCTATCACGCGCGCATCGTCGCCGACGGCACCGGCTGGAGCGTCGAGGACCTGGGCTCGTCGAACGGCACCTTCGTCGACGGTGCGCAGGTGCGCCGCTCGCGGCTCGACCGCGGCCAGACGCTCACGCTCGGCGACACGCCGCTGAAGGTGGTCGAGGCGACGTGACCGATCCGCGGCTGCTCACGCTCGGCCTCTCGGCGGCGTTTGCCGCTTACGTCGTGCTCGTGCACGACCGGCGCGGCGCGCCGCCGGCACGCGCGATCGACGCGTCGATCCCGACCGGGATCGAGCTGACCGTCGCGCATGCGGGAACGATCAAGACGTACCGGTTCGGAAGGCGTATACTCGTGGGGAGGGCGCCGAGCGCCGACCTCCGGCTCGACGATCCGCGCATCAGCAGGTTGCACGCGCGGATCGAGATGCGGGACGACGGCGTGTATGTCGAAGACCTCGGCAGCCGCAACGGAACCTCGGTGGACGGAGCGCCGGTCACCGAGCCGCGGCGGCTGGAACCCGACGACGAAGTCACCGTCGGACCGGCAGCCCTCGTCTTTCGTGGAGTCGGAGCATGGAGATAGCGGTCGGTACGCGACCGGGGGTTCCGCAGAACGGCACCGATGAAGCCTACGTGGCCGAGATCGTCGGCCCGGGGATCGTCCTGCTCGCCGTCGCGCACGGCTTCGGCCGGATCCGCGAGCGCCCGGCGGCCACCGTCGCCGCCCAGGCCGTCCGCGACAACCTCCGCCGCCGCGTCCGCGGCGAGCGCCGCGACCCGCGCACCGCCCTCGCCGCCGCCTTCTCCGCCGCCAACGCCCGCATCTACGCCCATTCCGGGAGCACCGAGGACTACGTCGCCTCCGGGACCTCGCTGACCGCCGCGCTGATCGTCGGCGACCACGCCTTCGTCGGGCACGTCGGCGCGACGCGCGCCTACCTCGGCCGCGAAGGCGCGCTCAAGCCGCTCACCGCCGACGACGCCGTCGGCGACGGGCCCTTCCGCCTGCTGACCCGGACGCTCGGGACGCAGCCCTCGCTCGACCCCGCGCTCGCCCACCTGCGCCTGATGCACGGCGACGCGCTGGTGCTCTCGGCCGGCGCGCTGCACGAGCTGCTCGGCGACGACGAGATCGTCGACGCGCTGCGCGTCTCGGCCTCGTCCGAGGACGTCACCGCGCGGCTGCTCGCGATCGCCGGGATTCGCGGCGACGGCGCGGGGACCGTGATCGTCGGGCGCGCGTTCAACGAGGTCTCGCCGGAGATCGCCTGCCGCCGGCCGCAGCGGCACGAGGCGCTGCTCGGGCTCTTCGCGCTGATCGCCGCGTCGATCGCCGCGGTGCTGCTGATCCTGCACATGTTCTCCGCCGGGTGAGCCGCCCGGAGATCGTCGCCCGCCTGCGCGCGTGCGCACCGATGGTGCTCGCGCTGCTGCTCGCCGCGCTGACGCTGCGGCTCGCGCCGCCGCGCGCGCTGCTCCCCGACTGGCTGCCGATCGCGCTCGGCGTGCTGGCGCTGGTGTGGCCGGCGCTGCGGCCCGCGAACGTCACGCGCGACGACACGCTGCCGGCGCTCGCCGTCGTGCTGTCGGCGGTCGGGCTCGCGGTCGTCGCGCGACTGCAGCCGGATCTCGCGCACAAGCAGATCGTGTGGCTGGCGTTCTCGCTCGTGCTCGCGGTGGCGGCCGGTCCGGCGTTCGCGCGGTTCCGCGTGCTCGCCGCCTACAAGTACATCTGGATTCTGTGCACGATCGTGCTGTTCGTCGCGCTCGCGCTGTTCGGTCAGGAAGTGAACGGTGCGCGGTTGTGGATTCGGCTCGGGCCGGTGCAGTTCGAGCCGGTCGAGGTGATCAAGCTGCTGATCGTGCTGTTCATGGCGTCGTATCTCAACGACACGGCCGACGTCATCGCGCGCACGCGGCCGTGGTCGCTGCGCGCGAACGCGAAGTATCTCGGGCCGCTGTTCCTGGGCTGGGGCGTCTCGATGGGGATTCTCGTGTTCGAGCACGATCTCGGGATGGCGGTGCTGCTGCTCGCGACGTTCGTCGCGATGCTGTACGTCGCGACGCGGCGCGTCGATCTCGTCGTCGGCGCGAGCGCGGTGTTCGGCCTCGCCGCGTGGTGGGCCGCGACGCATTACTCGTACGTCGAGCGCCGCATCGCGGTGTGGCGCGATCCGTTCCACGACCCGCTCGGCGCCGGCTATCAAGCGGTGCAGTCGCTGTTCTCGCTCGCGAACGGCGGGCTCTTCGGCACCGGCTACGGACAGGGACGGCCGGACTACATCCCCGAGGTCGCGACCGACTACGTGTACGCCGCGTTCGGCGAGGAGTGGGGTGCGATCGGATCGATCGTCCTGCTCGGCGTCTTCCTCGCGGTCGTGCTGCGCGCGCTGCGGGTCGCGCAGCGCCAGCCCGATCTCTACGCGAAACTGCTCGCGACGGGTCTCGCCGCGGTGTTCGGGTTCCAGATCCTGATCATCGTCGGCGGCGTGCTGCGGCTCTTCCCGCTGACCGGGATCACGCTGCCGTTCATCTCGTACGGCGGGAGCTCGCTGGTCACGAACTTCTTGCTGATCGCGCTGGTGTGGGCGATCTCGAGCGAACGGCGCCCGAGCGCCGGGTCTGCCTAGCGATGGGATTCGCGGTATCGTCGTACCATTAACGGCGGCCAAAATTTACACAATTTTTCCCCAAAGCAAGCATGCGCTTTGAGGATAAGTGACCTGCAAGGCGGGTAAGCGGGTGAGGCGGATCGGACTGGGCGGGCGGCTCGGCCCGGCCCGCTATTCTGTCTGAGCGGGCGTCGCTAAACATCCTGCGCCGGCCGCCGATAGGCAAAGGACCACTATGCAGGAGCAGCACACCGCGCCGCCCGCCGAGGAGGAGCGGACCTACCCCGAGTTCGACCGTCGCCGCGGCCCGCGCCGCGCGGGGGCGAACGGCGAGGTCGACTCTTCGTTCGAGCGCCGCCAGGGTGACCGCCGCAAGAAAAAGCCCGGTTTCGCCGGCTTGATCGGCGCGATCTTCGGCCACAACCGCGCCGAAGAACCCACCGAAGTCTGAGTCTGCTACAGCGCTCACGCCGCTAAGTCGTGAGCGAAGATCGACTCGAGCACTGCGCAGATCGCCGGGTCGATCGAACGTAAACGGGCGCGGGTTGCGCGGGGCCATGGTGAGCGCGGGTCGTTCGCTTCGACCCAGGCGCGGAGCGACTCGGCGAAATACTCGTCGAGCGCGGATGCTGCGTACGGCGTGATGAACGCGCGCGCGTTGCGGAACGCGCGGCGCACGCGCGGGTCGACGCCGCTGAGATAGATGCCGCCACCGAGCGTGCAGTCTAGCGCGTGCGCGAACTCGTGCGCGACCGTCATCGGCGACGTGGATCGCAAATAGACTGCGCGCTCTTCGACGACGAACAGGCCCGCCGGCGGGACCGGCCAGTCGTCGACGCCGTGCGCGAGCCGTCGTAGTGCGCGCGAGCGGTCGCGGTATGCTTCGCGAGCGCGCAGGTGAACGACGCGGACGCCGGCCGTCGCCGCCGCACGCAGCGCGCCGGTGCCGAAACGGTCGAGAACGATGTCGATCGCGGAGCGGGCGTCGGGACTCGCGTCGACGGCAGGACGGTTGCGCATCGACAGCAGCGTAACTGTCGCGCATGAACTTCACGCGTCCGCGATGTTGCCGAACCGGATTATCGCTCGATCGACTCCATGCACGTCACGACGGCGACGCGCACTCCGCCGACGTGAACGGGCCAGGACGCGCCGCGGCACACTTCTTTCGTCGCCCAGTTCACGCAGGTCGAGTACTGCCACGGGCGCGGGTCCTGCGCCCGCAGATCCAGGCCGAGTTCCTTGACGGACGCCGCCGTGAGGCGTTCCGGCAGCGCGTCCGAATCCGGGATCCCGAGGCGGCCGGCGCGCAGCGTCATCAAGTCGGTCAGGATCATCTTTCCGCCCCACGTTTTCCAATCGAGCGGAAGTAGCTCGCCGTCGCGCCCGCGCGTAAGCGTCGCAAGCGCGATCCCGAAGCCGTTCAGATCGAACAGCGCGGAGATCACGAGCCGCTCGTTGCGTTGCATCGCGGCGTTGAGCAACGGGATCACCGCTTCGTCGACGAGCCGGTCCGAGGGCGTCGTGTAGCGCGGCGGACGCATCCCTTCGCGCGGCAACCCGGTCGCGCCGGCGAGCCGCTCGAAGCGGTCCACCAGCGGTCCGGCCAGCTCTCGGTATTCGAGCGCCGTGAGCGCCGCGATCGTGACGCGGCCGTCCTCGACGAGCCGTCGCATCGCGTCCTCGACTTGCAGCGTCAGCTCGTAGGTGAAGTCGCGCAGCGTCTCTTCGGCGAGGCCGAGGCGGTGCGCCGCGGTCACGTGTAACGCCTCGTTGTCGATGCGGCCGAGGACCAAGCGCGCCCGCTCGGTCTCGCGCACCGAGATGCTGCGCGCTTCATCGCGCGCGATGACGAGGTCGCCCCCGACCGACTCCAGCGACGCCGCGACCCCGGCGGCCGCTTCGCGGATCGCCGCGCTCCCCGCCAGGCTCGTCCCGATCGTGAGGCGCACCTGTTCCACGACGTCGCGCGCCTCGCCGGCCTGGGCGCGAACGCGCGCGAGAGCGCGCATCCGGTCGTCGCTCGCGCCCACGAACTCCCCGCTCTGCGCGCGCAGTCTCGTCATCGTCGCGACGATCGCGTCGGTCGACTCCTGGGTCGCCGCGGCGAGCCGCCCGATCTCGTCGGCGATCACCGTGAAGCCGGCCCCGCGCGTACCGGCGCGCGCCGCTTCGACGGCGGCGTTGAGTGCCAGCAAGTGCGCCTCGTCCGAAACCTCGGCGACCAGCGACAACAGCGCCGTGGCGCGTTCGGTCGCACCGTGCATCGCCCCGATCGCTGCGGCGGCCTGCGCGCCGTGCTCGTGACCGCTCTCCACGCGGTCCAGCGCTTCATCGAAGGCGACCAACGCGGAAGAACAGAGATCCTGAACCGCATCCAGCTCGGTCGCGATCGCGGCGAAGGCCGCGACGAACGATGCCGCCCGCCCCTGCGACTCGTCGAGCCCGGCTGCGAGCTGCGTCATCTCCGTGTCGAACGAGCGCATCTCTCGGCGCGTCAACCGCCACAGCACCCCGGTGCCGACGGCCGAGCGTGTCGCGCTCGCCATGCTCTCGACGATCGTGCGCTGGTCGCGAACGACGCGGTCGAGAAGCCCGGCGATCGCATCGCACAGTGCTCGATCGCCGCCTCCGTGCGCGGGCGGCGCGGTCGTGTCGTCGCCGGCCAGCGCGACGATCCACGCGGCGAGCGCGTCGTCGCCGGGCTCCGGCGGCGAGACGGGCGTTACCGCGATCAAGCCGGCGTGGTGCGCGAGCACCGCGGTCGCCGCGCCGAGCCGCACGGCGATCTCCGCACGAAGTTCGGTACCGGCACGCTTCGCGATGATCGCCGCCAGCTCCGAAAGCCGGCCTAGCCCTTCCACCACGCCGGGGAGCGCGACGTTCTGCTCCTCCGCCAGGGTGCTCACGCGCAGCAAGGCGTCACCGAATGCCGCCACCCGCGCGTGCGCGCCGCCCAGCGAAGCGCGTGCCGGTGCGATCCGTGAGACGATCCCGTCCATGAACGTTCCGACGCGAGCGATAACGTCGAACGCTTCGCCGGCGGAGCGGCGTGCCGCCATGACGATCGCCGAGACGCCCTGCGACGCTTCGAGCGTCGACGCGGCGAGCTGCCGCACGCGGTCGGCGACGATCGCGAAACCGTGCCCCTCCGACACGTAAGCCGCCTCGATCGCGGCGCTCATGCCGAGCACGCTCGCCTGGCGCGCGGCGCGGGCGATTCCGCCGACCGCGTCGCCGGCGCCGTGCCAACCGTCTCGCAGATGCGTCGCGACCTGTTCGCCGCTACGAAGCCCCTCGCGGATCGCGACGGTCCCCGCTTCCACCTCGTGCATCGTCTTCACCGCGGCGTCGATCGCACCGGGAAGCCGATCGTGCATGAGGCTCAGCTCGGATGCGTGGGTCGCGACCGCCGACGCCGTTCGTCCTAGCGCCTCGGCCGCGGTCCGTGCAGCGTCCGCCGCCCGCGCCTGCCGCGCGATCCCCGCGAGCGTCTCGGAGAGCCCGCGCTCCTCGATCGCGAGGCAGTCGCGCGAGCGCATGACCAGCTCGTCCAGAGCGCGCATCTCGGCCGCCAGCCGTCCGACGAGATACGCGACGGCGCGCTCTCGCGGTCCACGCTCTTGCGGCTCACGCCATGCGCCGCGTTCGGCCAGCGCCGCGACGGCGGACGCGAGCACGCCGCCTTCGGCTGCCGGCGCGCGCAACTCCATTGCGCTGGTGATCGGCAGGAAGGATATGGGCAAGCGCCTTTGTCGGAAAAGCAAGCGTTAAGGTTTCGCCCCGCTCAAGGCGCTCGCCGCGGCCGCCGATCACTACGGATACAGCAGTCGAAACGGAGGACGACGGATCGTGCTCTTCGCGATCGTTACGGGGCTTTTTGGGGCGGCGGCGGCCGTGGCCGTGCTCGAGGTGATGCGGACCAACCGGCGGTCCGCGGACGTGGCCGCGTGGATCCTCGTCTCGAACGTCAACACGCTGCTGCGGCTCGACCTCGATCATCTGACCGGGGACGACGAGAACGCCGGGTTGCGCGAGCTGCGGACCGCGCTCAAAGAGGCCGCCGTGAAGCGGCCCGCGGCGGAGCGGAAGCTGTTCGAGCGGTTCAACGCTCTGGTCGGGATCGCGATCGCGTTCGGCGAGAAGGTCCACGACGCCGGCGGCAACATCGACCTGCGCGCCGTCGCGAACCGCCGCGACCAGCTCCAGAACGCCCTCGCCCTCGGCGACCGGCTCGAGGCCGCCCTCGGCGGGATCAGCGAACTCGCACGCGCCGAGGAGAAACCGGCCGCCGAGCACGCGCCGAGCGCCGCGAGCGCGGTCCTCCGGCCGTCCACGCCGGCGCGCGGCAACGGCCGCGGCGTCGCCTCGATCACCGCGCTCCCCGCCCCGGCGAGCGGCGCCGCGCTCTAGCCCCCGCCCCGAGGGCAGGGGACGAGCGCCCCCTGCTCAGAAAACCGTGCGCTCACGGTCGTCGGATGTGCGGACCGCGCCCCCGGTGTTCGCAGACTTCCCCGTACGGAGCGTCATGCCGATTCGCACGTTCGTTTTCTCGCTTTGCACGCTGCTGCTGGTCGCTCCCAGCGCGGCGTCGGCGCAGTTCATCACCGACATCCCGTGGACGAACCTGAGCGGGCGCAGCCCGATCCTCCTCACCGGGTCCTCCACGTTCAACAACGGCGACGGCACCGTTCGCCTCTGCGTGAGCTTCCGCAACGTCGCGAACAAGACCGCGACCGCCGCGCGCATCACCTTCGAGCTGGACGATCTGTTCGGCCATCCGCTGCGCGAAGCGATCCTCGACCGCTCCGGGTCGTTCGCGCCCGGGATCGCGATCGAAGGGAAGATGGACGCGCTCGGCGGGAACGCCGACTCGTTCAACAACTGTGTCAACGTCACGGGCACCAGCATGAAGCCGGCGCGCAAGAAGGTCGACGTCACCGAAGTCGCGTTCGCCGACGGCACGAAGTGGAAGAAGGGCGACGGGTTCGTGCAGGCGTTCGACAAGAACGGAAACCGCATCCCGGACAAGACGATCGGCGACGCGACGACCACGGGCGGGCAGCCGGGCGCGGACACCACGCACGTCGAGATCGGCGGCGCGAGCGGCGTCGGCGGATCGGTCGGCCCGACCGGCGCGCTGTTCGGCACGATCGCGTGGGTCGCCGGTTCGCGCACCGCGTACGGCGTCTCCGCCGATGCGCAGAGCCAGGACGACGCCGACTTCGCCGCGATGACCGCGTGCACGCAGGCGAACAACGGCAACACCGGCTGCAAGATCGTCGCGCGCATGACCGGGACCGACAAGAAGTGCGCCGCGATCGCGACCGATCAGAGCAAGACCGCGATCGCGCAAGGTCCGGACGTGAGCTCGACGATCCAAGCCGTCCTCGCGACCCTCGCCAAAGCCGGCGGGACCATCGACAGCAACAGCGTCGTGGCCAATAAATGTAACTCCCACTGACCGGAGTCTGCGGCTGGCTTGCCGCGCAAGGTTTTCAGGCTGCCGATCTCGCTAATACTCTGTCCATGGGGCGACCCGACCGCCCGAACGCCGAGTCTGCGTCCATCGAGAGCCTCACCGAGAGCATCGAGCATCTCGGTGAGGCGGTTGCCATCGTGCGCGTCAGCGGGGTCCCGGGCAGCCCACCGCAGTTCGTCCACGTCAACCAGGGGTTCGTGCGACTGTTCGGATTCGATCGCGCGGACTTGGACGCAGCGACGACCGAGCGGCTCTTCGGCCCGCGCACCGATCACGAGCGGCTGAAGTGGCTTCGCAGCCGGGTCGAGCAGGGCGAGCCCGCTCGCATCGTCGTGATGCTGTACGGCAAGGACGGTTCGCCGCTCTGGACCGAGATCTCGGAGCTGCCCGTGCGCGATCCGAACGCGCCGGGCTATCAGATCGCGACGTACCGCGACGTCACCTCGCGCAAGCAGTTCGAGGACGCGCTGGCGAGCGAGAAGCGCAAGCTGCAGACGACCCTGGCCTCGATCGCCGACGCGGTCGTCACCGTCCTCGCCGACGGGCGGGTCGAGTTCGTGAACGCGGCAGCCGAACGGATGCTCGGCATCGAGCTCGTCGAGGCGTACGGCGTCCACGTCGCGGAGGTCCTGCGCGTCGAGGACGGCGACGGAGAGCCGATCGATCTCGCCGGCGCCGCGGCGCACGAGGGCGTTCGGCGCGGCAGCGGGCACCTGCGGACGAACGCCGGGACGACGATCGACGTCGGGTACGTCGCGTCCGCGATCGACGACGAGCAGCACGGAACGGTCATCGTCCTGCGCGACGTCACCGCCGAGACGCATGCCACGCGAAAGCTCTCGTTCGAGGCCTTGCACGACCCGCTCACCGGCCTGCAGAACCGCCGCGCGTTCGCCGAGCGGCTCGAGGAGGCGATGAGCGGCGCGCGCGAGCGCGGCGAGCACCACGCGCTCGGGTTCCTCGATCTCGACCGTTTCAAGGTCGTCAACGACCGCTTCGGTCACGCCGTCGGGGACCGGCTGCTCCGCGAGATCGGCGAGGTGATGGTGCGGGTCGTGCGCGGCGGCGACGTGCTCGCGCGGATCGGCGGCGACGAGTTCGCG
>DATAQE010000112.1:0-23566 GCA_036264835.1 Candidatus Elarobacter sp. | reverse complement strand
ACCGCAATCAGAACAGTCACTCGACGCCGCACTCCTGGACCTCGCGCGCCGGGTTGCAGAGGAGCATGGCACGCCGTCCTATCTCTATTTGCAAGCCGAAGCCGAAGCCGGGTTTCGGCGGCTTCAAGCGGCTGTCAAAGTCTGGGGTTCCGTGCGCATTGCCTATTCGGTTAAAACCAATCCGCTTCACGCGCTGCTTCATGATTTGTGCTCATTCGGCGCGTCGGCCGATGTGGCTTCGATTTGGGAGTACGGGCTGGCACGCCGGGCGGGCTTCCCCCCGAGCCGCATCATCGTGAACGGTCCGCTAAAGTGTGACCGCGACTTGAGCGAATTGGTACAGCGTTCTCCGGCCGCGCTGAACGTCGACAGCCTCGACGAGTTGCGAGCGCTGGAAGATGCGGCTAGGTCGGGCCGGGAGCCGACGCGCGTAGGAGTGAGAGTATGTCCTCCACCAGAGGAAGGGGTATTGTCCCGATTCGGTCTGGAACTCTCGACCGGCGAGGTCGGTGAAGCTATCGAGCGGATTGACCGCAATCCATTCCTTCGCTTGGCCTGCATCCAAGTGCATCTTGGGACGCAGGTCGCCGCTAATCGGTATTTACAGGTAATCGACATGCTGGCGCGCCTATGGACCGAGTTCGGAGTCGCGCCACGGGTGGCGCTCGACATCGGTGGCGGCTTCCCGTACGATCATCATGAATCGCCATCGGCACAGCGGTTCATACTGTCCCGATTTTTCGGAGCGCTTGCAGCAACGTGGCACGGAGCGGCTCGGCCGCCGCTGATCGTTGAACCGGGGCGCATCATCGCCGCGCCTGCAATGGCGATCGTGACGCGTGTTCTCGCTCGCAAGCCCCGGACGGGAGAACCAACCATTGTCATCCTCGACTCCGGAACCAATCACAACGTCATGGCCGCCTTCTACGAGCACGCCTGGCTGTGCCCCGATACCGGTGCGCAGGAGTCGTACCGCTTCTGCGGCCCACTATGCATGGAAGACGATATCCTGAGCGGTCCTCGTTATGGTGCATTACTAGGGCGCGGTGATGTCGTCGTGATGAGAAACGCTGGAGCGTATTCTTTGGCGCTCTCGAGAACGTTCAGCGATGGGATGTGCCACATACTCGAACGACGAGAGGTACCGGATAGCGTGTACGGGCTCAAAGCCGTGGGCGTGAGGACGTCGTGAGAGATAGGGTGAGCATCGGCAATATTGCGCTTGTCAGCGCCATCATCATCGCGGTAGGAATCATTGTGTATGTCATGGCCGGCGATCAGATGCGGAAGCTCTTCACGTTCCTGAATCAGCACGACTTTTCACTTGCCCTGGCGGTCGGCATACTGACGGGGCTTGGGACGACGCTAATCATTAACCGACTGCAGCGAGAGGCGTGGTCCACCGACATACACAGCGTCGGCAAGCAGCTTGAGCGATTGGAGGAGCGCATCAGCGAGACCTCACGTCAACTCGCGGGGATGACCGACCGATACGACGCTCATTTCCATGACGTGGCTAAGGCAATCAGCGGACCGTTTACTCGAAGCCTGTTCGCCTACCCCGCGCTCACGAGCGAGCGCATCGCGGAGATCGTTAGCGAACAATCGGACGAACTGTATCAGTACCACCACGAACGCGTCCTTGTGGAGTCCGGTAAGGACACGTATTTAATCGAGGGGCTTCGAACCTACGGTGACGCGATTATCTGGTCCCTGCGCCTCCATGTCACATGGACATGGTACAACGACTCAAAGGTTCCGAAACGTCCGCTGGACGACCTCGTCTTCGTCGTTGCCTCGAACGACGAGGCGTTTTCGTCATTCGCCGGAGCTGCCGGGTCCGCGAGCGTCGACCAGCATAAAGTCCTTCGGAGCCAATTCTACGGAACCCACAAGAACATAGTTAAAGTGATCGCGGCAAATCCCTTAAACGTTGGGCAACACCTCGACAAGGGCGAGGTAAAGATGGTGTTTGACATCGATCGAATCGTGCTCGCGTTCGATGCTCGGACAACCGTGATCGAAGGAACTGAGCTGGAAGAAATCAACGCCGATGAGATCCACGGCATTTATTCGGCGAGGCGCTTGCCACCACATCACGTTATGAACGCCACGCTGCCGCCGGGCGAAACCATGCGCATCGACTATACGGGGCATCTCTACCGGCTTGCCGGATTCTATAACGAAGAATACACGGGCTGGATCGAGTTCTCGCCGTCCGACATCGTGGCAAACAATTACGATCTCGTACTGTTATACCCCGAGTGGATTAACTTCGAGAATCAAAGATATCACTTGAGTGTCAACGGGGACGACTCGGGATGCAGCTACATCCATGACGCGTTGGGGTATCATCCTAAGCTAGACAAGGTCGCACGTCGTGAGGACATACCGGCCGAGTTCGCATCGTTCATTGGAAGTTCGGCCAAAATCACGGCGCCTCACCCGTTGACCAGTTTGCACAAGTTCACGTTGGTTTGGAACGGTACACCGCAAGGTCCAGCGGTAGAACCTCCGCACGACCGGGCGCTCATGCAGGTCCGTTGACTCGCGCCGCGTATTCGACGTCCGGAACGTTATCGCGGGAACTCGCTGGGCACGCACGGGCGATTGGGCGGCGCGATTGAGAACATGCACAACTGCTCGGCATCATGCTGGGCGCTACCGGCGGTCGACACCTGGCTTACGCATCAGCGGTGCGGAACAGCGCTCGCCCGGCAAAGCGATGACAATAGTGTCCTCGCCACGGTCAATGGTCTCGGCCCGGTCACAGAGCGCCTGCTGATGGTTCGGCTCGGCGCGGGTGATCAATGGCGCCTCGGTCGGCGAGATCGCCGCGGTGAAGGGGATGACGCCGACCCTCGCCTCGCAGGTGAAGGCCGCGCTCGGCGGTTAGCATCATACCCGGAGCGGAGACTCAAGCCAGTATACCGGCGACTGCTCGCGTTCGATGAACGCGTGGAATATTCGGCGCAGCCAGTCCTCGAAGCTCGGCGCGATCACCAGCTCGCGCCACGAACCGACGGCTTCATGGAAGCCGTCCAGCACCGCGTACTCTCCGCCCTCTGCCGGCGCGCGTCGAACAGGCAGACGTCCGAATTGCCGTAGTCGGCCAAGACGATCAGGCCGGCCAGCGCCGAGGGCGGGAGACCGAACGGCGCGAGATCGTCGGCGAGCGTGACGGTTCTCTCCGCTGTTTCCCGCGCGCCGAAGATCAGAAAGCCCGAGGTCGACGTCATCCCGGCGAGTGCGGTCTCGACGCCGATGAACGCGCCGTCGTGCAGCGACAAGAACGTCCGGTACGAGTCAGGCAAGAACCGCTGCAGGCGTTCCTCGCATGACTCGACGTCCGCTTCCGGGGCCGCGGAGCGAAGATCGCAGACGAACTCGATCCCCGTGATCCTCTGCGACTTCGCCTCCGCCGCAGGTACGCGATCGTCGAGCCATTCGAACACCTTGGCTACTCCGGCACCGGACGACTTGGGACCCTGTATTTTGGCCGGTCCCGCTTGCTTCTTATCACGGGCGACGCAGGTGAAGGCGGCGCTCGGCGGGTAGCCGGGGACGATGGGACTTCTGATTCGGCTCGTCGTGAACGCGGTCGCGCTGATCGCCGTCGCGTACGTCGTGCCGGGGATCCATGTCTACGGCTTCGGCGGCGCGCTGCTCGCGGCGATCATCCTCGGGATCGTAAACGCGGTGCTGCGGCCGATCTTGGTGGTGTTGACACTGCCGCTCGAGCTCGTGACGCTCGGGCTGTTCACGCTGGTGATCAACGCGCTGCTGTTCTGGCTCGTCGGCGTGCTGCACGTCGGGTTGAGCGTCGACGGCTTCTGGCCGGCGTTCTGGGGAGCGCTCGTGATGTCGATCGTGTCGTGGCTGCTCTCCCTGTTGACGCGCGGCGCGGAAGCGCGGCGCTGAGATGGAGAAGACGCAGAAGCTGCTCGGCATCGCGCTCGCGGTGCTCGCGCTCGACGGGTGGGGCGCCGCGTCGGCGGCCCCGGAAGAGCGCCGGCCGAGTCCGACGCCGACGCCCGTGTCGCGCGGGACCGGGCACTCGTCGCACACTACGATGCACCACTCGCACTCGTCGTTCATGCACATCCATCACTACGGTGCGACGGGTGCCGCGGCCGCGGCCGCCGCCGTTGCCGCGCAGAACGCGAAGAACGCCAAAGGCAAGGGGAAGGGCAAAGGCAAGAGCGGCGGACGCGGCGGGAAGGGCGGCGGGTTCGGCCATTCGGGGTCGCACGGCGGCGGAGGCTGAACCGATCGCGTTCTGGGAGCGCACCGCGGGTCATCCGTACGCGCTCCCGGACATCGTCGAGCTGCAGGCCTCGGAGGTCGAGGCGATCCGTGCGGTCGCGCGCGACGCGTGGGCCGTGTACGAGCGGGTCGCGCCGCTGTTGCGCGCGCTGCCCGGCGAAGGGTTGGACGCGCTCGGGATTCCGGCCGCGGCGCACGAGGTCGTGCGGCTGCGCGACAAGCGCGCGGGCGAGACCCTCGTCGGACGCTTCGACCTGCTGCGGGACGAGGACGGCGCGTATCGCGTCGTCGAGCTGAACGCCGAGACGCCGTTCTTCATCGTCGAGTCGTTCGTCGAGAGCGGGCGGCGCGCGCGCGCGGCCGGATTCCGCGATCCCAACGAGGGCGAGCTGGAACGGCTCGGGGACGCGCTGCGCGACGCACTCGAACCGCTGGACGCAGGCGCGCGCATCGGCGTCGTCGCGACCAACGTGCATCGCGAGGACGCCGGCACGGCGTGCATGCTGCGCGATCTCATCGCGTCGCGCATCGAGGCGGAAGTCGTGTTCGTGCCGGTGCACGAGCTGGCGGTCGACGACGGCGAAGTCGTCGATGCGGAGGGCCGGCTCGACGCGCTGTACCGCTGCTATCCGCTCGAGCATTTCGCGAACGATCCCGACGGCGCTCTGCTGTTCGATGCGGTGCTGCGCGGCGCGTGCCGGCTGCTCAACCCGCCGTCGGCGCTGGCGCTGCAGTCGAAGGCCACGCAGGCGCTGATCTGGGGATTGTACGAGCGCGGCGAGCTCTTCGGCGCGCGCGAGCGCGAGATCGTCGCGCGCGCATTCCTGCCGACGTATCTCGACCGGCCCGACGACGGTGACATCTACGTCCGCAAGCCGGTCCTCGGGCGCGAGGGGGTCGGCGTCACGATTCTCGACGGAACCGGCGCGGAGATCGCACACGGCGAGCGCGCGACGTCCGCGTACGCCGAGCAGCCGGCGGTGTTCCAGCGCTACGTGCGCGCGCCGCGGCGCCGCGTGCGGCGCGCCGACGGGATCGAGATCGACGGCGAGGAGCTGACGACGTGCTTCGTCGTCGCGGGGCGGCCGAGCGCGGTCGGGATGCGTCTCGGCGGCCCGGTGATCGACACCTGGAGCTATTTCGCGCCGGTCGGTGTTCGATGAGGATGGTGTTCGACCCGTACCGGCTCGCGAAGCCGATCCTCCACCGCCTCGATCCCGAAGACGCGCACGAGCTCACGCTGCGCGCGCTGGAGATGAATCTCGTTCCCGGGCAGCGGCGCGAGGACGACCCGTTGCTCGCGACGACGCTGTTCGGGCGGCGGCTGCGGAACCCGATCGGGCTCGCGGCGGGCTTCGACAAGAACGCGCGCGTCTACGACCGCATGCGCGCGCACGGGTTCGGCTTCGTCGAGGTCGGCGGCGTGACGCCGCTGCCGCAGGCCGGAAACCCGCGGCCGCGGGTCTTCCGGCTGCCGGAAGACGGCGCGGTGATCAACCGCATGGGCTTCCCGAACGAAGGCGCCGCGGCCATGGAGGCGAGGCTCCGCGAGAAAGGCCGCCCGGACGGCGTCGTCCTCGGCGTCAACCTGGCGTCGAACGCGGACAGCACCGATCCCGCCGAGGATTTCGTCGCGCTGGCGCGGCGATTCGCCCCGTACGCGGACTATCTCACGCTGGACGTGTCGTGCCCGAACACCGCCAACGGCCAAGTGTTTCTCGACCCCGTGCGACTCGCCGATCTGCTGGCGCGCGTCGCGGCGATCGAGTGGACGGTCAAGCGGCCCGCGCTCGTCGCGAAGCTCTCGCCCGACGTGGAGGACGCGCTGCTGGAACGGCTCGTCGAGACGCTGCTCCAGGCGCGCATCGACGGCATTATCGTGACGAACACGACGCGTGCCCGGCCGCCCGGCCTGCGTAGCCCGCACGCGAACGAGACCGGCGGCTTGTCCGGGGCGCCGCTGTTCGCGCCCTCGACCGCGATGCTGGCCCGCGTCCGCCAGCTCACCGGCGGCGCCGTCCCGCTGATCGGCGTCGGCGGTATCGCGAGCGGCGCCGACGCGCACGCGAAGCTGTGCGCGGGCGCGACCGCGGTGCAGCTCTATACCGGCTTGATCTACGGCGGGACCGCGCTGGTGACCCGGATCAAGCGGGAGCTCGCCGGCCTTCTTCGGCCTGCCGGGAGCGTGAAGGAACCATGAACGCCTGCACCGTGTTTAACGAGTGCAGTCCTCATGGACTCGCTCGCGGGGCTGAGTAGTCTCGACGGGAAGATCCGTGGTCGACGTAAGCAGGCGGAGTTGTGAGCCCTCCTAAAACGATCACAAGCGTTTTACACGCGAACAACGAATACGCTCTGGCTGCCTAACTAATCTAAGTTAGCAGTCACCGTCCGCGGGAGGTAGCCGGATCCATCCCGCTGGCGGTCACAAAGTCCGGCTAGGGTGCTGAGGCCTCTCCGAGAGGTGCCCGAAACTCAACCGGAGATGCGGCGCGTCTGATTCCTGTACCGAGAAGCTGACGCGCCAAAGACAAAATCGGTGCTGAGCCTGGAGAAAGCGGCGGTTCGGCTTTTCGGACCCGGGGGGCGGCTCCCCGGCAGCTCCACCACTGTAACGCGACATCCCAACGACTCCCGCGATCGCCCACGGTCCGGTAGTCGTTGGGATGTTGCTTTTCGTCGTTGGCGACGCCGCGTCGTCCTACAGCGGTGTGCCGAGCGAGAGCGCTACCGGTTGCTGCGCCACGCCGCCGTTCGTCCAGACGCGTTCGGGCGCGCCCGCGTGCGCGCCCACGCGATAGATCTGCCCGTTCGCGGCGACGTACAGCCGGTTCAGCGCGTCCACGGCGATCGCCGGCCGCGACGCCAAGGGATCGAAGGGCGCGGTGCCCGGACCGATTCGGCGAACGAGCGCCCCGGTCGAGCCCGAGTACACGTTCACGTACGCGGTCTGCGGTCCGACGGTACCGCTCAGGCCGGTGAATACGTAGATGCTGTTGTCGGGGCCGACCGCGAAGCCGTGAGTCCCCGTCGTCGTCGGCGAAACCGCGACCGGGAGGCTGCGGATCGGGCAGCACCCGGTGGAGGTCGGCAAGTACACGTCGACGCGGTCGGGTCTGGCCACGTACAGACGGCTGTCGTTCCCTTCCGCGAAGCTGACGATCCGTGTGCTGCTGGTGAACGTCCGCAGTGCCGGCGGGAAATTCGACGCGTACGGATACGTCGTGATCGCGTACGTCCCGTCGGGCTGCGCCGCGAGCACCATGATCCCGTCGCCCGCGAGTCCCAACGCCATCGGGGTTCCGGTGTTCGAACCGTACGCGTTCTCGGGCCGCGTGGAGTGGCGCTCGTACGCGTAGAGCCGCCATCCCGGTCCGCCGAAGACGAAGTCACGGTTCTCGAGGACCCACTTCGTCCCGTCCGGTGCGATCGCGATGTCGACGATCCCGGGGCTCGCGCCGGCGGGGATCTCCCACGGCCACGGCCCGAGGACCGAGAGCGGTTTCGCGGAGCCGCTCGTGTCCGTCGAGAACGCGTCCGCAATCGCCGGATACGCGACCCACAACGTGCTGCGCTCGAAAAGGATCGAGCTGCCTTGGGGTGACAGCCCGCCTCCGTTCGCCGTGCTGTCGGCCGGGATCGTTCCGCCGCCTCCGCCGCATCCGGCGAGCACGAGAACGGCGAACATCGACAACGTCGCGAGACGAGAGAACATCGGCACACCTCACGAAGAACCCGCGGCTAACTGCCGCACCCTCTCGCTATTCCCCGCGTCCCGAGCAGTCGCGTACGCCGTTGGCCCCAGATTGATGCGGGACTTTCGCCTCGGCCGCCGGCGCGCTCGATCCCGCGTCTTTCCGCGGGTTGCCGCCTGCCAGGAAACCGCGCCACCGTCCGGCGAGAAGGCGGCATGGCGGATGTAACGCTCATCGAGGCGCTGCTGCTCGCGCTCGGCATCGGGTTCGTCTCCGGGCTCCGCGTGATGACGTCGCTCGCGGCGCTCGCGCTCACGCGCGGCGGCGTGTGGGGGATCGTGCTGTCGATCGCCGCGCTGGGTGAATACGCCGCGGACATGAGCCCGAAGATTCCGTCGCGCACCGCGTTTCCGTCGATCGTGGCGCGGCCGCTCAGCGGTGCGATCGCGGGCTGGCTCATCGCCGCTTGGCACGGCGGATCGCCGGTCGCCGGCGCCGTCGCGGGGATCGCCGGCGCGCTGGCGGGGACGTACGGCGGCCACGCGGCGCGTCTGTGGTCGATCGACCGCATCGGCGCGGTGCCGGCCGCGCTCGCGGAAGACGTCGTCGCGATCGCGCTCGCGGCGTTCCTCGTCACGCGCTGAACCGCGCACGATGGCGGTGAGGGTGCGCGCGCTCGAGTCCGGCGAATGGCGCGCATTTCGCGATCTGCGGCTCCACGCGCTGCGCACCGAACCGGGACTCTTCGCGAGCTCGTACGCGGCGGAAGCCGACTTCGGCGAAGCCGAATGGCGCAGGCGCATCGGCGGCGAGGATCATCAGACGTTCGGCGCGTTCGACGGCGAGCGGCTCGTGGGCATCACGGGCGTCATCACGGCGCGCGACAATCCGAGCGGCGAGACGGCGATGCTGGTGATGTCATACGTGCTGCCGGAGTACCGCGGGCGCGGCGTGTCGTCCGCGTACTACGAAGCGCGTCTCGCGTGGCTGCGCGAACGCCCGCGCTACAAGCGCGTCGTGGTCTCGCACCGCGGCTCGAACGAACCCTCACGGCGTGCGAATCAGCGTTTCGAATTCGTGCTCGTCCACAGCGTGCCGACGCGCTGGCCCGACGGCACGGTCGAAGACGAGGTGATGTACGAGCTGCGACTCGATCCTGAAGAGACTGCGGCCACGACCGCCGGCGACACATCGTTGCGCGACGCATGCGACGACGACTTCGCGGCGTTGATCCGCGGCGACGCGACGCTTTCGGACGGGCTCGCCGTTCCGCCGGGCGGCGTCGACGATGCGGCGGTGCTCGGCCATATCCGCGGGATGGCGGCGCGCGTGCGCGGCGGGGCGTTTCGCGGCGGGCACTGGCTGATCGTCGCGCGCGGCGAGGTCGTCGGGTCGATCGGCTACAAGCATCTGCCGCTTCCGAACGGCGAGGTCGAGATCGGCTACGGGATCGCCCCTGCCAGGCGCCGGCGCGGGCACGCGACGCGCGCAATCGCGCTGCTGCTCGGGATCGCGCGCGCGGACCCCGCCGTCCGGACCGTCCTGGCCGACACGGCGCTCGAGAATCGCGCCTCGCAGCGAGCGCTGGAGAAGAACGGGTTCGAGCGTGTCGGACCGCGTATCGACCCGACCGACGGCGAGCCGGTGATACGCTGGCGGATCGCTGTCGCAGACGGCTAGTCGAGGTTATTTCGTGCCGCGCCGCGTCGCCGTGCCATGCACTTGGCATCCCCGTCCGGTATGCTGAGTACCTGAAAGAAAAAACGCGCCGCCCCGCGCGGGCGCCGCACGCGAGACGAGGATGGACGAATGGAAACGAACGAACCCGCCGCACAGGCTCCGCCGCCGCATGCGCGCAGGCGAAGGCCGCGCCGCTGGAAGGACGTCTGCGCTCCGAAGCGCCGGGCGTTCCGGCTCGACGACGGAGCGCCGGTCGACGCCGCCCACGCGCTGACCGGCTCGGGGCTCTACGAGTACGGCGGGCGCGCCGTGCACCGCAAGAAGCTCCCGGGCGCCGCCGCGACCGAGGACAAGGCCTGGTACTTCGCATTCGACCCGCACCGGCGCGGTGATCCGGTCCTCATCGGCCTGGGCGGGGATGCCGACGCGATCACGCCGACGCACGCGATGCTGCAGTCGATCGTGTGGGAGAAGCGCTTCGTCCGCTGCACGATCGACGGCGAGCCGTTCACCGCCGATCTGACCGACGCC
Source organism: Candidatus Elarobacter sp. (assembly GCA_036264835.1). Taxonomy (GTDB): domain Bacteria; phylum Vulcanimicrobiota; class Vulcanimicrobiia; order Vulcanimicrobiales; family Vulcanimicrobiaceae; genus Vulcanimicrobium. The sequence goes on along the minus strand of DATAQE010000112.1, from coordinate 13,394 downwards.
GTGCGCGAGCACACCGGCACCGCGGCGCGCGCGCTGCGCGGACCGCGAAGGCCCGACGTGAGCGCCCGCGCCGTTCGCGCGTCGGACCGCGGGCTGAATGGCCGCCCGCTCGACGTCGAGATCGCCGTGACGAATACCGCGCGGACGTACGAACGGATCGAAGACCTGCTGTGGTCGAAGCGCACCTGCCTGGAGCTGTGCGCCGAACGCGACGAAGCGCTGGAAGCGGACGCCGACGCGCTGGAGGATCATCTGCGCGCGCAGCTACTCGCCGGCGCGTTCACCGCGCGCTGGATCGTCGCGCCCGACGGTGCGAAGGCGCAGCTGAAGACGGTCGAGGCCGTCCACCAGCTGCTCGAACACCAGCGCGCGCTCGCCGAGGACGAGCTCGCCTGCGCGCGCGGTGAGCTGGAATCCGCGCACGCGTTGCTGGACGCATGCACGCAGCCGCCGGTAGAGCACGACACGGCGCTCTCGCCGAACGCGACTGACGACGCCGCCGCGCTCGCGCGCGTCGCGGCGGAGCGGGATGCGCTGCTCGCGGTCGTCGAGGCGCATCATCGCGACCGCGACGCGACCTCGCTGGTGTGGATGCTCGCCGAGCGCATCATGCCCTCGCTGCGCGAGCGGCGCTTGCGCACGCGGGCGCTCCGGATGGCGGCGATCCGGACAGAGCCGCAGGCGCGCTTCCCGGCTTCGCGATCCGGGTTGATGCAGCGCGCCGAGGCGTTCGACCGCGCGATGCACTCGGCGATGTCCGACGCCGCCGTCCGCCGGGCCGAGGCCGAGTCGCTGGTCGCGATCGGCGAGGTCTCCGTCGGCCACGCCGAGGAGCGCTTGGAGCGCGTCGCCGAGTACGGCCGCATGCTCGACGAGCTGGAAGCCGCGGGCGCGCGGCAGCTGCTCTTCCCGCCCGGCACGTCGCTGCGCGCGACGATCGCGTACGAGCACCGCCGGCGTTTCGGAGCGACACCCCGCGCCGAACCGCAGGCGAACGCTCCCGCGCTCGCGATGCGCTGAGTCCGCACGGGAGGCGCCGCCGTACCGGCCGAACCGCGCTCACGATGGAGGCGACCGAATCGAACGCTCCCGCGCGGAACGCGCTCGACCGGTATTTCGGGCTCACCGCCTCCGGCTCGACGATCTCGGGCGAGCTGCGCGCCGGGCTGACGACGTTCCTCACGATGTCGTACGTGCTCTTCGTCAACCCGCAGGTGCTCGGCAACGCGATCACCGGGATCGACGACGCGTTCGCGAAGCTGCTGGTCGCGACCGCGCTCGCCGCCGCGTTCGGCAGCCTGCTGATGGCGGTCGTCGCGCGCTACCCGTTCGCGCAAGCGCCCGGGATGGGGCTGAACGCATACTTCGCGTACACCGTCGTGCTCGGGCAGAAGATCCCGTGGCAGGCCGCGCTCGGCGCGGTGTTCGTCTCGGGCGTGCTGTTCGTGCTGCTCTCGGTCCTCGGCGTGCGGCAAGCCGTCGTGCGCGCGATCCCGAACGCGCTGAAGTTCGCGGTCACCGCCGGGATCGGGATGTTCCTCGCGTTCATCGGGCTGAAGAACGCGGGCGCGATCGTCGCGAACCCGGCGACGTTCGTCACGCTCGGATCGCTGGTCGCGCCGCCGGTGCTGATCGCGCTGTTCGGGCTCGTGGTGACCTCGGCGCTGCTGGTGCGGCGCGTGCGCGGTGCGATCGTCTTCGGGATCGCCGCCGCGACGCTGCTCGCTATCCTCACGCGCGCGCCGGTCTATCCGGGGGCGCACGACGCGCTCGTCCCGTTCGGCGGCTTCCCGCACGGCGTCGTCGCGCTGCCGGTGTGGCCGAGCGGCTTGGCCGGCGCGCTCGACGTGCGCGCCGCGCTCGCGCTCGGCGCGGCGGCGATCGTCTTCACGTTCTTCTTCGTCGACTTCTTCGACGCGACCGGGACGCTGGTCGGGCTCGCGAGCCGCGCCGGCTATCTCGACGCGAACGGCGACATGCCGCGCGCGCGGCGCACGTTCGCCTCGGACGGCCTCGCCGCGATCGCAGGCGCGCTGCTCGGCACCAGCACGACGACCGCGTACATCGAGAGCGCCGCCGGGATCGCCGAAGGCGGCCGCACCGGTCTGACCGCGCTCGCCGTCGCCGTGCTCTTCGTGCTTTCGATGCTGCTGTGGCCGCTCGCGAGCGTCATCCCCGCGGCGGCGACGGCGCCCGCGCTGATCGTCGTCGGTGCGCTGATGCTCGACGGGCTGCGGAACGTCGACTGGAGCGACTACGCCGTCTCGATCCCGGTCTTCCTCACGATGATCGCGATGCCGCTGACGTTCTCGATCGCGAACGGCGTGAGCTTCGGCGTGATCTCGTACGCTGCGATCAAGCTCCTCAGCGGCCGCGGCCGCGAAGTCGCCCCGCTCCTCTACGCCGTCGCCGTACTGCTGATCGCGCGCTACGTCTGGCTCAGCGGCTAGAGATGTACCGAGTACGAGTGTAGGATGGATTATACAGCGCAGATCGCGGAGTTGCTCTCACGTCACGGGTTCCGCCGCTTCATGATGTCTCGGAGCGGAGTTGGACACTTGCTGCTGGCCGGGCGTCTCGACGACCGGCCGATCGACATCGTGCTCGACACCGGGGCTGGGAAGACGTTCGTTGAGCTGAGCTATTGCCGATCCGAAGGGATTCCCGTGATCGACACCGGGCAGCCCGGGGCTCCCGCCGCGGGGGCGGGAAGCGGTACCGTCTCCAACGTCTATACGCTCGGTGATGTTCGGTTGACTCTCGACGGGCTGCGGGTCCGGTCCGACGGCATATTCGCGATCGATATGACCCACACCAACCAGAAGCTGATGATGAAGGGCGTCGACCCCATCCGCGCGGTCATCGGGCAAGATGTGCTGCGCTACCATCAGGCGGTGATCGACTATGCGACGTTGGCGCTTTTCCTGAAGGAGGTATGACGTTGCGTCAGAGCTCGACGGTCTCGCCGCGGGCGGCGACGCCGGTGATGAAGCCCAGCTTCGTCTGCACGGCCGCCGCAAGCGCCGCCGCGGACGACGGTTCGCCGTGGACGGCGTACAAGTGCGGCTTCGACTTCAGCGTGCCGAGCCAGCGCAGCAGCTCCGTCTGATCGGCGTGCGCGCTGTAGCCGCTCGGGTTGACGATCGCCGCCTTCACCTCGAGGACGTCGCCGTAGATCTTCGCCGTCTTCGCGCCGTGGACGAGCTGGTTCCCCAGCGTCCCCGGGCCTTGGAAGCCTGCGAAGACGATCGTTGAGCGCGGGTTCGGGATCTGGTTGTGCAGATGGTGCAGGATCCGCCCGCCGGTCGCCATCCCGCTCGATGCGATGACGATCGCCGGCCCCTCGAGATGGTTTAGCGCCTTCGACTCGTCGGTCGTCACGTGCACCGTCACGTTCGCACAGCCGAACGGATTCTCGGGCGTGTCGGCGAACGGCTTGTGCGCGCCGGGATAGCGCGCGAAGAGCGCGTCGACCTTGATCGCCATCGGGCTGTCGACGTGCACGGGGACGCGTGCGAGCTGCGCGTCGCGGCCTTGCAGGATCCCGATCGAGTACAGGATGTCCTGCGTCCGCTCCACCGCGAACGCCGGGATCACGATCGTCCCGCCCCGCGCGATCCCGTCGAGCAGGATCTTCTCGAAGTCGCCGAGCGCGTCCGGCGGATGATTGCGGTCGCCGTACGTTGACTCGCACACGACCACGTCCGCCGTGTCCAGATCGGTGGGATCGTACAGCAGCGGCCGCCCGTAGCGCCCGAGATCGCCCGAGAAGATGACGCGCTTCCCGTCGACGTGCGCGTCGATGAACGCCGAGCCGAGGATGTGCCCAGCGTTGTGGTAGCGCATCGGCGTCCCGCACACCTCGAAGTCCGTCTCCAGCTCGACGGGCTGCGCGAGCTTCAGCGTCGCCTGCACGTCGGCTTCGCCGTAGAACGCCGGGATGTGCCGCGCGCGCTCGTGCTCGAGCCCGCGCCGCTCCATGCTCGCCTGCAGGTGCGCCGCGTCCTCGAGCACGATCTCCATCAGCCCCGCGGTCGCCGGCGTGCAGTAGATCGGCCCGCGAAACCCGTCGTGCACGATCTTCGGCAGGTAGCCGACGTGGTCGATGTGCCCGTGCGTGATCACGATCGCGTCGGTCTGCGCCGCCGGAACCGGCAACGGCGCATCGTTCAGCGCGACGGTCTCGCGGTTCCCCTGGAACATCCCGCAGTCGACGTAGACGTGCTTCCCGCCGCTCGTCGTGATCAGGTGCTTGCTGCCGGTGACCGTGCCGGCCGCCCCGACGAAGGTGAGCTCAGCCACGGGCGCCGTTGCTCGCGCGGCCGGCCTGCGCCGCGAGCGCGACGCTCGTCGGGCGATCGCTCTGCAGCCAGCGGTCGGGGCAGGTGTCGACGAGCCGTTCGGGATCGTCGTCCTCGATCAGCACGGCGCCCGTGTCCTTGCGCACGAGCCGCGCGATCCGCACGAAGTCGTTCGAGATCCCGCCCGAGTTGCGCAGCACGCCGATCAGCTTCCCTTCGTCGTACGCGATCGCGAACTCGCCGAGCGTCCCGCTCCGCCCGCCGGCGAAGAGGACGAAGTCCGAGCTGTGGATGTTCTGCGTCTCGCGCCCCATCAGCCCCGACCCGGTGAACACCATCACGGAGTACGGATCGAGCGGCGACTCGAACACCTTGACGTGCTCCTCGCGCGAGCGCGCCGGCGAGACGCCGAGGCTCTCGCCGCCCGCCTCGTGCGCGCCGAGCACCGCCGCATGCGGCAGCCCCGGACACGCGCCGGTCACGATCACGCAGCTCCGCTCGGCGATGCGGCGGCCCAACCGTTTCGCGAGCTCCAGCTCGCTTTCGGTCAGGTCGCCGCCCGCCGAGCCCATCACACCGATCTGCGTTCGCATCGTGTGTCCTTTCCCTCAGAATGGGATCATGCGGTCAGTACGAATCCGATCGCCGCCGCGCCCATCAGCACGATCGTCACGATCATCCAGGCGTTCGAGGCCCGGCCGTTGCGCCAGCGCCCCATCATCTCTCGGTGATTCCCCGCGAGCACGATCCCGATCAGCAGCGGCACGGCGACGAACCCGTTCACGACCGCGGACCAGAACAGCATCCAGATGGCGTCGACTCGCGCGAGGTCGGCGACGACGCCGAACACGATACCGAGCGCGATCACCGTGTAGAACGACGGCGCCGAGGACGGCTTCGCGTCGAGGCCGGCACGCCGCCAGCGGAACGTCTCCGCGAGCGCGTACGCCGACGAGCCCGCGAGCACCGGCACCGCGAGCAGCCCCGCGCCCAGCACGCCGAGCGCGAAGAGCAAGTACGCGCCGTCGCCGGCGAGAGGGCGCAGCGCTTCGGCGGCGTCGCGCACGCTCGTGATCTTCACGTGGTGGGCATACAGTGTGGAGGCGGTGGTCAGCACGATGAACCACGTCACGGCGTTCGAGAACACCATCCCGGTCGTGACGTCGGCGCGCGACGCGCGGATCTCCGCTTCGGTGGCGCCGCGCCGTTTCGCGAGCGTGCTGCGTCCGATTGCGCGCTCTTCCTCGACCTCGAGCGCGGCCTGCCAGAAGAAGAGGTACGGCGTGATCGTCGTGCCGAGGAAGCCGACGAACGTCGCGAGCCAGGTCCGCTCGAAGCGGACCTCCGGGATGAACGTGTGCCGCAGCGCCGCGAGCCAGTCGACGCCGACGACGAACGCGCTCACGACGTACGCGAAGAGGGTCAGGCACAGCCACTTCACGATCGACGCGAAGAGCTTGTACGACGCGAAGACCTCGACGACGATCAGCAGCGCACCCAGCCCGACCGCCCACGCGCCCGACGGGATGTGCGTGACGAGCTCGGCGGCGGACGACATCCCGGCGATGTCCGCCGCGATGTTCATCGTGTTCGCGCCGACGACCAGGAACACGAGCGCGCGCAGCAGCCAAAGCGGCATCACCCGCCGCATCCCTGCGGCCAGGCCCTGGCCGCTCACCATCGCGATCCGCGCGCACATCTCCTGGACGACGATCATCATCGGCGCCGTGATCAGCGCGACCCACAGCAGCCCGTAGCCGAGCGAGGCGCCCGCGATCGCGTACGTCGCGATCCCGGACGGATCGTCGTCGGCCGCGCCGGTCACGACGCCGGGACCGACCCGGCTCGTGCACCACGAGATGCCGCTGCGGCAGCGGCCGAGGAAAACCTCGGTCGCGCTTTGGGGCCTCAAATGGCGTGCGCTCCGGCCATGCTCCTCAGGTTGTCGGCGACATGACGTTGATCATCCAGTCGATGCCGTACTTGTCGGTGAGCATCCCGAAGTTCGCGCCCCAGAACGTCTTCTGGTAGGGCATCGTCACCGTGCCGCCCTCGGCGAGCGCGTCGAAGACGCGCTTCCCTTCGTCCGCGTCGTCGCCGCCCAGCGACAGCGTGATGCGGCCGGGTCCGCCCGGATCGGGATGCGACGGATGACGGTCGGATCCCATGAGGTTCACGCCGGGCGCCTTCAGGTTCGCGTGCATGACCTTGTCGTTCCAGTCGGGCGGGAGCTCCATCTGCCCGGGCGGCGCGTCGCCGAAGCGGCTGATCGAGCTCACCTCGCCGCCGAAGACGCGGGCGTAGAAGTTCAGCGCTTCTTCACAGTTCCCGAGGAAGTTGAGGTACGGCTCGAGCTGCAGCATGGCGATCCTCCGGGCGTTCAGACGAGCTTGGCGAGGTTCTCGGCGAACTGTGCGACGGTCTTCTGCGCGACGCCTTCGATGAGGCGGCCGCCGACCGTCGCGACGATCCCGCTGATCTGCGCGTCGGTGCGCAGGTCGACGTGCGTCTTGCCGTCGCGCGCGGTCGCGGTCGAGACGACGGTCGCCGTGACCCCGCCGCGGCCGCGCATCTCGTCGCCTTTGATCCGCAGCGTCGCGGCGTGCGCGGCGTCGTCGAACGACTCGACGACGATCGTCGCGCGGTAGCTGACCGAGACGGGCCCTATCTTGACCGCCACCTTGGCACGGTAGGTGCGCTCGTCGACGACCTCGGTGATCTCCGCGTTCGGGATGCAGGTCGCGACGCGCGGGACGTCCTTGAGCAGCGGCCACACGCGCTCGACCGGCGCGTCGACCTCGAACGAATCCTGGATGATCACGTCAGCGAAACCGGCTCGCGCGCGTTGTGCACGGGGAGCGGCGACTCGGAGAGGCGTCCGCCCCGCCGGTTCTCGCGCAGCGCGACGATCTCCGCGGCGATCGAGATCGCGGTCTCCTCGGGCGTGCGCGCGCCGATGTCGAGCCCGATCGGCGCATTGATCCGCGCGAGATCCTCCTCGGGTACGCCGGCGGCGCGGAGCTCGGCGACGCGGTTCGCATGCGTGCGGCGGCTCCCCATCGCGCCGATGTAGCCCGCGTTCTTGCGCAGTGCGACTTGGATGACGGGGATGTCGAACTTCACGTCGTGGGTGAGGATGATCAGCGCGGTGCGCTCGTCGACGCGCGCGCTCTCGAGGAACTCGTCGGGCCACGCGACGATCACCTCGTCGGCGTCCGGGATGCGCTGCTTTGTCGCGAAGACCGGGCGCGCGTCGACGACCGTCACGCGGTAGCCGAGGTACTTCCCGATCCGCGCCATCGCGCGCGAGAAGTCGATCGCGCCGAAGACGTACATGTCGGGCTTCGGCGCGTACGCGGCGATGAACAGCCGCACCTCGACGCCGACCGGCTCGCCGTCCTCGCCGAACGTGCGGATCTCGTTCTCGCCGACCGCGAGCAGTGCGCGCGCTTCACCGGCGGCGGCATGGTTGAGCCCGGGCGTGCCGAGATCGCCGTACGTCTCGGCGGCGAAGACGAGCAGCTTCGCGCCGGCGCGCGCGCCGTCGAGCCGCGTCACGAGCGCGACCGGCGTCTCGGCGTGCAGCGCTTCGGCGAGCCGCTCGAAGAGCGTCACCAGTCGAGCCGCTCGACGAAGACGTGGATCGTGCCGCCGCAGGTTAGGCCGACCGAGATCGCGTCGGCGTCGCTGATGCCGTACGTGACCAGCCGCGGGCGCCCCGTCGCTATTGCGTCCTGCGCCTCTTCGTAGACCGACGACTCGACGCAGCCGCCGCTGACCGAGCCGGCGACGTCGCCGCGCTCGTTGACCGCCATCGTCGCGCCGGGATCGCGCGGCGCGGACTCCTCGACGCCCACGACGGTCGCGACCGCGACGCGCTGGCCTTCGTCCTTCCAGCGCTCGATCGTGTCCAGAACGTCGATCATGCGGTCCTCCCTTCGATGGCGTCGGCGACGGTCTCCAGCGTCCGGAGGCTATGACCCGACAAGAACGCGTCGAGATACGGCAGCGCGGCCGCCATCCCCCGGGCGAGCGGCTCGTAGGCCGGGTGGCGCTTGTGCGGGTTCACCCAGACGATCCGCCTCGTGAGCCGGCGGAGCCGGAGCATCTCGGCGGCGAGGAGCGACGGGTCGTCGCGCTCCCAGCCGTCGGAGAGAATCACCACCGTCCCGCCGCGCGCGGCGCCGCGTTGCGCGAAGCGGTCATTGAACGCGCGGAGCGCGACGCCGATGCGCGTTCCGCCGCCGTAGTCGCGGACCGTCGCGGCGATCGCGCTCATCAGGCGGTCGTCGTTCGCGCGCTTCAGCAGCGGCGTCAGATCGGTGAGCTGCGTCGCGAACGCGAACGCGCGCACCCGCGGACGCGCGAGCGCGGTGACGCGCGCGTACTGCAGCAGCGCGCGCGCGAACGATTCCATCGAGCCCGAGACGTCGAGCAGAAAGACTACCGGCCGCAGGCGCTCGCGCCGGCGCGTCGCGCGCCGCCGTACCAGCTCGCCCGCGGTGCGCGCCGCACCGCGCAGCGTGCCGCGGAAGTCGAACCGGTCGCCGCGCGCGTGCGCGCGCCGCCGGCGCGACGCGCGGTACTCCGCGGCAACGCGAACGCGCGCGATCAAGCGCAGCATCGCGGCGCGCTCGCTCTCGTCGAAGTCCTCGAACGCCTTGTCGGCGAGGCGGTGCTCGCTCGACGCGACGACCCACTGCGTCGGCGCGCGCTCCGCGAGCCGCTGTTCCGCCGGCTGCTCCGAGGGCGGCGGCGGCACCGACTCCCGCTTCGGCGGCTCGCGCCCCTCACGGCGCGGCGGCGCGTCGACCGTGCGGACCAGGCGTCGCAGCGCGTCGGCATCGCCGAGCGAGCCGAAGAACTCGAGGAACGCCGCATGAAACGCGTCCAAATCGTCGATCGACGGCAGCATCGACGCGCGCGCCCGCCAGTACATCGCATCCGCCGAACGCGGCGGCAGCGCGCGCAGGACTTCGGCAAACGTCCGCGCGCGCCGCGTCCCAGCCGCGACGCCCCGCGCCCGCAGCACACGATCGAACCGCGCCGCGACCGCCGCTTCGTCGCAGTCGCCCATCGTCATCCTGAGCGATCCACCATGTCCTCCTGAGCGGTCCACCATGTCATCGTGAGCGATCCACGATGTCATCCTGAGCTTGTCGAAGGATGCGCCGCAGCGATGATCGCCGCTTGCGACGCGCGCGCCAGCTCGACGTCCTCCGGATACTTCAACACCGCGCCGAGCGACGGTTCGAAGACCGACTCGTCGAGCCGCTCGGCGCCGAGGAGCTGTAGCGTCTGCGCCCAGTCGAGCGACTCCGCGATCCCCGGCGCCTTGCGCAGCTCGCGCTCGCGCAGCGCCGCCGACGCGCGCGCCACCTCGGCCGCGAGTGACGGCGGGACACTCGGCAGATGGAGCCGGATGATCTCGATCTCGCGCTCGACGGACGGGTGCCCGATCCAGTGGTAGAAGCAGCGCCGCTTCAGCGCGTCGTGCAGATCGCGGGTGCGGTTCGAGGTCAGCACGACGACCGGCGGATGCCGCGCGGCGATCGTCCCGCGCTCCGGAATCGAGATCGCGAAGTCGGCGAGAAACTCCAGCAGAAACGCCTCGAACTCGTCGTCGGCGCGATCGATCTCGTCGATCAGCAGCACGATCCCGCGCTCGCGCTCCGCGCCGAGCGCCGCAAGCAGCGGCCGCCGGATCAGGAACTCGTCGGCGTACAGGTCCGGCGTGCGCTCGTGCGCGGCCTCCGCGGCTCGGATCGCGAGCAGCTGCTTCCCGTAGTTCCAGTCGTACGCCGCCGCCGCGAGATCGAGCCCTTCGTAGCACTGCAAACGCAGCAGCTGCGCGCCGAAGACGCTCGCGAGCGCGCGCGCCGCGTCGGTCTTCCCGACGCCGGCGTCGCCTTCGAGCAGCACGGCGCGCTCTAGGCTGACGGCGCACGCCAGCGCGGTGGACAGACCGGCGTCGGCGACGTACCCGGCGCCGAGCAGCCGTTCCCGGAGATCGTCCACGTCGACGGGCTGGGGCATGGCGCGCACGGTTCGGGGAGCCGCAAGGAGATTCCGGCGTCACGTAGGAGCTTCGGGTCCCCGCTCTTCCACGGAGACGCTTCATGCAGATCGATCTCACCGTCAACGGGAAGCGAACGAGCCTCGACGCAGAGCCGCGCCTGCTCCTGGCGCACGCGCTGCGCGACTACCTGAACCTGACGGGGACGCACATCGGCTGCGACACGTCGAGCTGCGGGGCGTGCACGGTGCTGCTCGACGGTGTCTCGGTCAAGAGCTGCACCGTCTTCGCCGTCCAGGCGAGCGGCCACGAAGTGACGACGATCGAAGGGATCGGCAACGCCGACTCGCTGCACCCGATGCAGGAAGCGTTCTGGTCGGCGCACGGTTTGCAGTGCGGCTACTGCACGACCGGGATGATCGTGAGCGCCGTCGACCTGCTGCGCCGCAACCCCGATCCGAGCGACGACGAGATCCGCGCCGGCTTGGAAGGGAACCTCTGCCGCTGCACCGGCTACGAGAACATCGTGAAAGCGGTGCGCGCCGCCGGCAAGGCGATGCGCGACGGCGAGCCGCGGCACAGCGTCGCCGACCTGATGCCGATCCATCCGCCGGCGGAGGCGCCGCCGCCCAGTGGCGAGGCGATCATCCCCGAGCAGCTTCAGGAGGCGAAAGCGTAATGGCGTTCACGACGATGGTCGGCGCGCGCATCCGGCGCCGCGAGGACCCGCGCCTCATCACCGGCCGCGCGACGTACGTCGACGACGTGCGCCAGGTCGGCACGGTCTACGCGGCGTTCGTCCGCAGCCCGTACGGGCACGCGAAGCTCACCGGCATCGACACCTCGGCGCTGAAGGACGACCCGCACGTGCTCGGCGTCTACACCGGCGACGACCTGCACCACGCGCACGGTTTGAAATCGTCGCTCCCGGTCGCGCACAAGATGGCCGACCTGAAGACGCCGCCGCACTACATCCTCGCGCTCGACGAAGTGCGCTTCGTCGGCGAGCCGATCGCGGTCGTGGTCGCCGACTCGCCGTACCGCGCGCGCGACGCCGCCGAGAACATCGTCGTCGAGTACGATGAGCTGCCGGCCGTGGTCGACGCGGAGAAGGCCGCGGCGGGTCCGCCGTTCGTGCACGAGTCGCTCGGGACGAACGTCGCGTACACGTTTCCGTTCGCGGCCGGCGACATCGACAAGGCGTTCGCCGAGGCGGACGTGACGATCAAGCAGCGGATCGTGAACCAGCGCGTCGCGCCGGTCCCGATCGAGCCCCGCTCGATGGTCGCGAACTACGACGCCGGGATGCAGCAGCTCACGATTTACTCGGCGACGCAGATCCCGCACTTGCTTCGCACGCAGCTGGCGGTCGTCCTCGGGCTGCCGGAGAACAAGATCCGCGCGATCGCGCCGGAAGTCGGCGGCGGGTTCGGCGCGAAGCTGAACGTCTACGCCGAAGAGGCGCTGATCTGCTGGCTCGCGATGCAGCTGGAGCGCCCGGTGAAGTACATCGAGACGCGCTCGGAGTGCTTCCAGGCGATGATCCACGGCCGCGACCAGATCGACGACCTGGAGATTGCGGCGAAGAACGACGGCACGATCACCGGGCTCAAGCTGAAGATCCACGCCAACCTCGGCGCGTACCACCAGCTGCTCACGCCGGTCATCCCGACGCTGACGCTGCTGATGGCGCACGGCTGCTACAAGTTCGAGAACATCCAGGCCGAGGTGGTCGGCGTGTTCACCAACACGATGTCGACCGACGCGTACCGCGGCGCGGGGCGGCCCGAGGCGACGTTCTTCATCGAGCGCGCGATCGACCTGGTCGCGCAGCGGCTGAAGCTCGATCCGGTCGAGGTGCGCCGCCGCAACTTCATCGCGGCGAGTGCGTTCCCGCACACGACCGCGACCGGCCTCACGTACGACTCGGGCGACTACGAGACGACGATGGACAAAGCGCTGGCCGCGATCGACTACCCGGGCCTGCGCAAGCGGCAAGAAGAGCTGCGCACGCAAGGCCGGTATCTCGGGATCGGGATCTCGACGTACGTCGAAGTTTGCGGGATGGGACCGTCGGCGGCGATGCCCGCAGCGGGCTGGGACTCGGCGACGATCCGCGTCGAGCCGACCGGCAGCATCACGGTGCTGACCGGCGTGTCGCCGCACGGTCAGGGCGAGGAGACGACGTTCGCGCAGATCGTCGCCGATGAGCTGGGCGTCCCGATCGATCAGATCACCGTCGTGCACGGCGACACGGACAAGGTGCAGTACGGCGTCGGCACGTTCGGCTCGCGCGGGACCGCGGTCGGCGGCGCGGCGCTGAAGCTCGCGATCGACACCATTCAGGCGAAGGCGGTCAAGATCGCGGCGCACCAGTGGGAAGCGAACCCCGACGACGTCGAGTACCGCGACGGGAAGATCCAGGTGAAGGGAGATCCGTCGAAGTCGATGACGACCGCCGAGGCGGGGTTCCTCGCGTTCATGGGCGACAAGCTGCCGCCGGGGCTCGAGCCCGGTCTCGACGCGACGCGCCGCTTCGAGCCGCCGAACTTCGTCTTTCCGTTCGGCACGCACGTCTGCGTCGTCGAAGTGGACGCGCAGACCGGCGAGGTGAAGGTCGTGCAGTACCTCGCGGTCGACGACTGCGGGCGGCTGCTGAACCCGATGATCGCCGAAGGCCAGGTGCACGGCGGGATCGCGCAAGGTCTCGCGCAGGCGCTCTTCGAGGAGGTCGTGTACGACGAGCGCGGCCAGCTGCTGACCGGGACGCTGATGGACTACGCGATCCCGCACGCGGAGCAGGTCCCGCACTACGAGCTCGACCACACGGTGACGCCGACGACCGTGAATCCGCTCGGGGTCAAAGGGATCGGCGAAGCGGGGACGATCGGCTCGACGCCCGCGGTCGCGAACGCGGTGATCGACGCGCTCGCGCCGTTCGGCGTGGTGCACATCGACATGCCGCTGCGGCCGGAGAAGCTCTGGACCGCGATGCAGGCGAAACCGACGAACGGGAGCGTGCGATGATACCGTCAGCGTTCGACTACGTCCGCGCGAGCAGCGTCGACGAGGCGATC
>DATAQE010000107.1:0-71216 GCA_036264835.1 Candidatus Elarobacter sp. | reverse complement strand
TGATCTTCCTGCTGGTCGACGGCTGGAACCTCACCGTCGCGGCGCTCTTCGCGAGCTTCCAGCGATGACGTACGCCGCCGCGCTCTCGCTCGGGCGCGAGGCGATCTTCATCGCGCTGCTCGTCTGCGCGCCGGCGCTGCTCCTCGGCCTCGCGACCGGCCTCATCGTCTCGGTCTTCCAGGCGGTCACCCAGATCCAGGAACCGACCCTCGCGTTCATCCCGAAGATCGTCGTGATCGCGCTCGCGATCCTGCTCTTCGGCCCGTTCATGCTCGCGCTTCTCACCGACTTCACGACCCGCGTCTTCGCCGGAATCCCGCAGTTCATCAAATGACCGGGACCTGGAACGTCTTCGGGCTCTCCGCGGGACAGTTCGAGACGATGCTGCTGGTGCTCGTGCGCGTCAGCACGATGCTCGCGCTGGTGCCGGTGTTCTCGCAGACCCAGGTCCCGCAGCTGGTGCGGTTCGGGCTCGGGCTGCTGCTGGCGCTGCTGATCGTGCGGATCGTCCCGCCGATGGCGCCGGTCGGCGGGCTCGGCGCGCTCACCGTCGCGATCGCCTCGCAGGCGTTCGTCGGACTGGTGTTCGGTTTCGTCGCCTTCCTGCTGTTCACGGGGATCCAGTTCGCCGGCGAGATCATCGACACGCAGATCGGCTTCGCGGTGGTGAACATCGTGAACCCGCTGACCTCGCAGAACGTCACGGTGATCGGCAACCTCGAGCTCGCGCTCGCGACGCTCCTCTACCTCGCCGCCGACGCGCACCACATCCTGATCCGCGGGATCGTCGGCTCGTTCGCGCTCGTCCCGCTCCCGTACGTCGCGACGCCGGAGCTCGTCGCGGGCGACGTGCTGCGCTTCTTCACGCAAGCGCTCTTCATCGTGTTCCAGATCGCCGCGCCGGTCGCGATCTCGCTCTTCCTGGTCAACGTCGGGCTCGGGCTCATGGCGCGCGTCGCCCCGCAGATGAACGTCTTCGTCGTCGGCTTCCCGATCCAGATCACGCTGGGCCTCATCATGCTGGTCGTTTCGCTGCCGCTCCTCGGCGCGGTCTTCCCCGCGCTGATCGACACCTCGGCGCACCAGCTCGACACGGTCCTCCGCGCGATGTCGCCCGCAAACGCCGCGCCCACGCCGCTCCCGACCCCGACGCCGTAAGCACACCGCACGATGGCCAGACCCGACGCCACCGAAAAAGCCACACCGAAACGCCGGCGCGAGGCGCGCGAGCGCGGCCAAGTCGCGCGCTCGCAGGACGTCGGCGGCTCGGCGATCTTCCTCGCGATCGTGATCGCGCTGCACGCCGGCTTCCTCGCCGCGATCGACGCCGGCGGCCAAGCCTTCATGGTCGCGCTCACGCACGCCGGCTCGCGCGACGAGCTCACGACGCGCTCGGTCGGCGGGATGTTCGTCACCGCCGTGCTCCCGTACGCGCCGCTGCTCGCGATGGCGTTCGCCTCCGCGCTGGTCCTCGCGGTCGTCGCGAACGTGCTGCAGTTCGGCCTGCTGTTCTCCCCGAAGCTCGTCGCGCCGAACTTCGGCAAACTGAACCCGCTGGCGGGCTTCAAGCGCATTTTCTTCTCGCTCCAAACGCTGGTGCAGCTCGCGAAACAGCTGCTGAAGCTCGCGATCGTGATCCTGATCTGCTGGCTGGGCGTGAAGGACAACCTCACGATGCTCTACGCGCTCGCGAACGCCTCGCCGCACGACATCATCGTCGCGATCGAAGGGATCGTCTTCGGCATCGGCCTGAAGGTCGGCATCCTGCTGCTCGTCCTCGGCCTCGCGGACTACGCGTGGGAACGCCACCGCCTCGAACAGTCGCTGAAGATGACGAAGACCGAGATCCGCGACGAGCACCGCCAATCCGAAGGCAACCCGGAGTCGAAGAGCGCGCTCCGCCAGCGCCAGCGCGCGATGGCGCGCAAGCGCATGATGGCCGCCGTCCCGAAAGCAACGGTCGTCGTGACGAATCCGACGCACTACGCCGTCGCCCTCGAATGGGACGACCTCAAGATGGACGCGCCCATCCTCACCGCAAAGGGTGCCGACCTGATCGCGAAACGCATCCGCGACCTCGCCAAGGAACACGACATCCCGATCCTCGAGAACCCGCCCTTGGCGCGCACCCTCTACGCCAAGGTCGAACTCGACTCACCCGTCCCGCCGGACATGTATGCCGCGGTCGCCCAAGTGATCGCCTTCGTCTACAAACTCAAACAGAAGACGATCGCGTAACGCCGCTACGACGCCGACCGCAGCGCCGCGATCGGACGGATCCGCTCGATCGCCTTCGCGCGTTTCGAGTGCCGCGCATCGTAGAGGTCGACCATGTGCTGAAGGTTCAGCCACGAGTCCGGCGAGGTCCGCAACGCCTTCGCGAACCGCATCGCGGTGTCCACCGTCAGTCTCCGGCGACCATGGACCACTTCGTTCAGCCGCGCGTACGTCACGCCGATGTGCCGGGCGAATTCGGTTTGCGTCACGCCGAGCGGCTTGAGGAACTCCTCGATCAGCATCTCTCCCGGCGTCGTCGGCCGCCGGTTCTCCGGAATCTCCAGAACGACCCGATTGCGTCCGTTCATCTGCCGCATTTGCCTCATCAGTGGTAGTCGACGATCCCGATCTCGACCGCTCCGTCCTCGGTCCAGCGGAAACAGATCCGGAACTGTCTGTTGATTCGTATCGAGTGCTGGCCCCAGCGGTCTCCGCTCAGCCGTTCGAGCCGATTGCCCGGCGGCTCCCGAAGCTCGTCCAGCGTGGCGACGGTGCGGATGCGTTCCAGCTTGCGCCGTGCCGCCGCCCATAACGGCACGGGACACGTGCCCCGAGCGGCCTTCGTGTCCCAGCCGTGATAGACGTCGCGCGTCCCCGCGTCCGCCCATATATATCGTATATCGAGATACGATACAAGGGCCCGAGCTTCCACAGGCCGGCCGGTGCCCGACCGGCCTGGTTCCTAGTTCGTCACTAAGGAGCCGGGCCGCCGAAGCAGCGGAAGGTTCGCGTGCTCAGCGTGCCGCTGGAGTAGTTGGTCGAGTCGTACGTGAGCCCCGAGGCGTAGGCGGTGTTCGGATGCGTCCCCGCGCTCGCCGTGAACGTCACGTCTCCGCCGTTCGTAGCCGTGCACTTGACGTCGAACGTCTGCGAGCCGTTCGTCGCCGGCGGCGTCGTCTGCGAGACCGGCGTGAACGTCACGATCCCGCTCGGCGAGGCGGTGATCGTGACCGGCCCGTTGTCGTAGGCGCTCCCCGGCTGCACGATCTGCCCCGAGCGCGCGTCCTGGATCGCGTACCCGATCGTGACCGTCTGGTTGAACGACGCCGTCTGGCTCCCGAACCACTGCGCGATGTCGGCGACGCCGAGCAGCGTCACCGTCTGCGCCGGATTCGTCCCGCCGGCGACCGTCATCGTGAACTCGCCCTCGGAGAGGATCAGCCCGGTGAACGTCGGCGGCGTCCCCGTGTCGAGCACCGTCCGCCGCGAGGCACCCGGCGCGACGTAACCGCCTTGATAGTCGCCGTACGCGGTGAACCCGAACGTGTGCTGCCCGCCCGTCGCCGCGATCGTCAGCGTGCACGTCGAGGTCAAATTCCCCCGCGTGCAGTCGCCGGGCGTCACGTTGTTGCTCCCCGACTTCGCGTACACCGTCATGAACGTGGGCGTCGTCGTGAGGAAGATGTTCGCCACGTACAGCAGCGTCGCGCCGTCGTACACCGCGAGCGCCTCCGTCCCGTCGGAGAGGTACTGCGGCGCCCGCGCCGACGAGCTCGCGCTCCGGTTCGGGATCGAGATCGTGATCGAGAAGCTCCCTTTCGGAGCCGCGGTGGACGCCTGCGGCGCGGACGGCATGGCGCTGCCGCCGCCGCCGCAACCCGTCGCGCCGAATGCGAATGCGAGTGTGAGAAGGGCCGTCCGCGCGCGTGTCACTGGCGTCGCGTCCCTTGCACGGTCACGGGGATCGTCCCGGTCGCCGCATCGCACGTGAACGGGAACGACGTGATCGTCCCGCTCGAGTAGTTCGAGCTGCTGTACGCCAGCCCGTCGGCGTACGTCGTGTTCGGCTGCGTCTTCGCGCCGATCGTGATCGTCACCGTACCGCCGGCCGTGTTGATGCACTGGACATTGAAGTTCTGGTCGCCGGCGCTCGCGGGCGGCGTCGAGACGCTGCTCGGCGTGATCGTGACGATCCCCGCCGGCGCGGCCGTGAACGTCACCGGCCCGTTGTCGTACGCGGTCCCCGGCTGGACGATCTGCACCCCCGTCGAGTCCTGAATCCGGTACCCGTACGTCGCCGTGGCGTTGTACGCGGCCTCGCTCGCGCCGGCGAAGAGTGCCCGGTCCGCGACCCCGAGCAGCGTCAGCGTCGCGGCCGGATTCGTCCCGACGGCGATCGTCACCGAGAGCTCGCCTTCCGACGAGATCACGCCCGCGAACACCGGCACCGTCCCGACGTCGGCCGGCTTGCGCGCCGCCGAGTTCGGCTGCTGCCCCTGCGCCTGCGGATAGATCACGACGTCGAACTTGTGCGCGCCGGTCGTCGCGGTGATCGAGAGCGTGCACGTCGCCGTGCTCGAGCTGAACGTGCAGGTCCCCGGCGTCACCGTCGTGCTCCCCGACTTGGAGTAGACCGTCGCGAACGGCGTCTGGCTGTCGAGACTCAGGTTCGCGACGTACACCAGCGCCGCGCCGTCGTAGATCGCCATCGCCGCCGCGTCCGGCGAGATGAACTGCGGCGCGCGCGCGGACGACGACGGGCTGTGGTGCGGGATCGTGATCGTCATCGGAACGCTCCCCGTCGCGGCCGGCACGGCAGGCGCCGCGGTGACGACGGGCGGCGCGGGCGCGGCCGGCGCGGCGCCGGTCCCGCCGCCGCCGCCGCAGGCGGCGAGGACGACGGTCGATGCGAGGGCGGCGACGGAAAGAGCTCGGACGTGCATGATCCTGGTGCTCCGCTAGTTGACGGTGATGGGCAGGGTCCCCGACGCGGAGACGCACTGCAGTGTCGTCGTCCCGAGCGTCGCGGAGGGATAGTTGGCCGAGCTGTACGTCAGCCCGGAAGCGTAGGTCGCGTTCGGCCTGCTCTTCGCCGAAGCGGTGATCGTCGCGCTCCCGCTGGCTGCGCACGTCACGGTGAACGACTGCATCCCGGGCGACGCGGGCGGCGAGCTCTGCGAGACCGGCGTCATCGTGACGATCCCGCCGCCGTCGGTCTCGGCGATCGTCACCGGCCCGTTGTCGTACGCGCCGGGCAGCACGATCTGATATCCGTTGGGAACCGCCGCGGAGTCGTCGACCGCGTACTGGATGGTGTACGTCGTCCCGATCACGCCGACCAGCGGTCCCGTCCCGTTCAGCCGCTGCGTGAGCACCGGCCCGCTGAAGAAGACTTGGTCGGCGACGCCGAGCGGCGCGATCGTCTGCGCGGGGTTCGCCCCCGCGACGACCGTCACGGCGAGCTCGCCTTCGGCGAGGATCACGCCGGTGAACGCGGGCGGCGTGCGCGTGTTGGCGCTGCTCTGCGGCACCGGATACGTGACGAACCCGAACGTGTGCGCGCCGAGCGAGGTCTGCACCGTGATCGTGCAGCTCGGCGGCTGCGACGACGTGCAGGTCGCACCGGTGACGATCGTCGTCGCGGTGTTCGCGTAGACGGTCGTGAAGTTCGCCGGCGAGCTCACGTTCGCGACGTAGATCAGCGTCGCGCCGTCGTAGATCGCGACCGACGCGGTCCCCGGCGAGACGTAGCGCGGCGCGCGGCGCGCCGACGAGGTGACCGGACCGCTCGTCGCGGTCGGCGGGCTCGCCGTGCTCGCGACCGCGAAACCGATCGAGAGCGTCCCGGTCGACGGGACGAACGGCGCGTTGATCGGCGCCACCGGCTGGCCGCTCGCGCCGCCGCCGCCCCCGCCGCAACCGGCGAGCAGCGCGATCAGCAGCACGGCGGCGAAGTCTCGAGTGAGCATCGCGCACCTCATCAGAAGTGGATCCCGAGACCGGCGTACGGCGCGTTCAGCACGGTCCCGGACGGCGCGTTGTCGCGCGCGGTCGCGCGCTCGCCGGCGTAGCCGAGATCGAGGAAGACGCCGGACTTGCCGAGATTCACCGTCGCGCCCGCGCGGTATTTCCAATACGCGTACGCGAACGGAATGGAGCCGCCCGACAGCGGCCCGAGGAACGGCGACGTCGGATACACGTACGTCCCGGAGATCCGCGGATAGTACCACACGCTACCCGTCAGCGAGAGCGGCTGATCGAGATCGGGCAGCTTCGAGACGCCGAACCCGGCGCCGCCCAGCCGCGGGTAGCCGAGATAGTCGTACGTCTTCCACAGATAGCCGACGCCGAGGTACACCCGCGGCTCGAAGACCTTGAAGCCGAGCCGCACGTCGACGTCGCGCTCGCTCGCGGTGAACGCGGGGACGTACGCCTGCCCGAGCCCGTTGTACGCGATGACGTTCTGATAGCCGGCGACGGTGACGCACCCCGGATCGGTCGCGGAGGGACAGAGCCCGGTGTTGTAGACCTGATTGCCGACGACGGTCCCGCAGCCCGTCACGCCCGGTGTCGCGGGCGCGCACGCGCCGACGCTTTGAAACGCATTGTGCGGATACCGGAACTCGCGGTAATCCGCCTCGATCATCCACGGCAGCGAGAAGAGCGGGAACTCCGCCGCGCCCCACGCGCCGAACGAGCCGCTCCCGGTGTTCCCCGGGCTGATCTCGTTGTAGACGCGCGGCGAGAACAGATAGTCGCCCGCGACGAACGTCTCGAACCGCCGCGGCGCCGGCGAAGGCGTCGGTGACGGCGAGGCCACCGGCGTCGCGGTCAGCGGCACCGGTACGGACGGAGGCAGGGGCGGCGGCGGCGGCGGTGAGGGCGTGGGAACCGGCGCGGCGAGATAGCGGACGACGACGACGCGCCGGTCGGGGAGCCACTGCACGTACGCGCCGAGCGCCTCGGAGATCACGCGCACCGGGACGACGACCGCGCCGCGGTACACCGTCGGCGGGACGTCGAGCGGGCGCTCCTCGCCGTTCACGACGACGACCGGCTTGCCGACGGTGACCTTCACGTCGCTCCCCGCCTTCGAGGCGACCGCGGTCTGCGTGGCGGGATCCCAGCCGACCGTCGCCCCCATCGCCTCGAACATCGAGCGCAGCGGGACGAGCACGACGCCGTTCCGGACGAGCGCGGCCAGGACGCGGCCGTTCCGCAGCGTGTCCGGCGCCGCGCCGACGTGCCGGTCGTCGAACAGGATCGGGATCGCCGGGACCGTCTGCGCGGTCGCGGGCCCGCTCGCGATCGTGAGGACCGAGCTGGCGATGAGCGCGAGCGAAACGCCCGTGAACAGACGTCGCATAAGGTGCACCGGGCGCTTCCCTCCTCGCAAACCGGCGACACCCGCGAGCGGTTACACGCGTAGACCTTTCAAGCGTCCCCCGAATCGGACCACCCCACTACGGGACTTTCCGCCCGAAAACGAGGGCCGGTCGCCTCACACGACCGGCCCCGCGGATCAGAGACGCCCGGCGGTGCGGATCAGCGCGGCGAGAGCCGGTGCGACTGCACGGTGATCGGCGCGATCGCCGGCTGCCCGTCGCACGAGAGCTGCGCCGAGTCCAGCGTTCCGGACGAGTAGTTCGCGTCCGAGTACGCCAGCCCGGACGCGTAGGTCGCGTTCGGATGCGAGCCGGCCTGGAGCACGACGCTCACGCTCCCGCCGTTGGGGTTGGTGCAGGTGACGGTGAAGCTCTGCGGCCCCGGCGAGGGCGGCGGTGAGGCGAACGAGGCCGGCTGCGAGACCGTCACGACGCCGCTCGGAACGGCCGAGATCGTGACCGGCCCGTTGTCGTACGCGCCGGGCTGCAGGATCTGCAGCGGCGTCGAGTCCCAGACGTCATAGCTGAACTGCACCGGCGAGTTGTACACCGCTTCGTCGGGCCCGCTGAGCAGCGCGTTCGACGCGACGCCGAGCATGGTGAGGCTCGCGGTGGAGTTCACGGAGCTCGACACGTTCGCGACGACCTCGCCTTCGGACGAGATTACGCCGGTGAACTTCGGCACGCCGCCGTTGGCGGGCGCGGTCTGCGCGGCGGGATACGAGATCAGATCGATCGTGTGCGAACCGACCGTCGTCCGGATCGAGAGCGTGCAGACCTCGCTCGTCGGGTTGTTCGTACAGGTCCCGGGACTGACGGTGTACGCGCCGTTCGCGTAGACCGTCGCGAACTGCTGCGACGCGGCGAGGCTGAGGTTCGCCACGTAGATCAGCGTCGTTCCGTCGTAGATCGCGAGCGACTGGATCCCGGGCGTGATGAACTGCGGGCGCCGCGTCCTCGCGGCGGGCGCGCGGCTTTTGCCCTGCGCGGTGACCGTCACGCCGCCGTACGAGAAGAAGATCGCGAGCGTACCGGTTCTCGAGCCGGAACCGTTGTCGACCGGCGGCGGCGCCGAACCGGTGCTGCCTCCGCCGCCGCACGCGGTGATGAGCGCGGCCGTCGCGCCGAGGACGGCGATCGATTTCAGGACGTTCATGCGTTCACCAACAATCACTGCGGAGGCTGGGCGTCACAGGAGATGAGCAGGCTCGTCAAGACCCCGCCCGCCGAGTAGTTCGCGCTCGAGTACGCGAGCGCGGAGGCGTAGTTCGTGTTCGGCTTGCTCTTGGCGCTGACGAGCAGCGTCGCGGCATCACCGTTGACCGCCGTGCAGGTCACGGTCAGCGTCTGGTCACCCGCCGCGCTCGGCGGCGTGCTGAGCGAGGTCGGGCTGACGGTGAAGACGCCGGGCTTCGTCGCGGTGAACGTGATCGGCCCGTTGTCGTAGTCGCCCGGCTGCAGGATCTGCGAGAACGTCGAGTCGAGGATCTGGTACGGGAAGTTCGTCGGCGTGCCGTACGGGAGCTCGACCTCTTCGGAGTCGCTGGTGATGTAGGCCGTGTACGCCACGCCGAGCATCGTGAGCGTCGACGCGGGATTCGTCCCCGCGCTGAGGTTCATCGTGACCTCGCCTTCGGAGGAGATCACGCCGCTGAGCGTGACCGGCGAGGTGGGGTCGCCGCCGGTGGTCGGCGGCGCCGGCGAACCGGATTGCTGCTGCGGGTACGCGACGAGCCCGAAGACGTGCTTCCCCGGCGTCGTCGTGAGCGTGAGCGTGCAGGTCTCGGTCGTCGTGTTGTTCGTGCACGAACCGGGCGCCACGCTCGTCGCCGCCCCCGGCGCGAAGTAGACGGTGGTGAACTGGCCGTTCGCCGCCAGATCGACGTTCATGACGTAGATCAGCTCGTTGCCGTCGTACAGCGCCAGCGACTGCAGCCCCGGCGAGACGAACCGCGGCCGCCGCACGTGCGCGTTCGGCTTGCGAATCGGGATCGAGAGCGACATCGGCACCGTCGCACTGCGATCGAACGCGCGCGGCGGCGTCGGGGCGCTCGTCCCCGGACCGGTCGAACCTCCGCCACCGCATGCGGCGACCGCCCACGTCATGAGAACGACAGGGAGGAAACGGAGTCCACGCATACGTTGCTCCACCTTACGGGCGGTTGTCCGGCTCCCACCCTAAAACTTGCCAGCCGGCTTCCTTTCCGGCCGTTCGTCATGACTGGCGCTCGCTCCCTCGCGCAGCGCGACCGGCGGCCCTCCGATCAGCGCGGGGACATGCGGCGCGACTCCACGGTGACCGGGAGCGTTGCCGGCGTAGAGCCACAGTTGAGCACAGCGGATACGAGCTGGCCGCTGGAGTAGTTCGAGTCCGAGTACGTCAGCGCAGAGGCGTACGCGGTGGCCGGCTGCGAGCCGGCCAGCATTCGCAGCCCAACCGGGCCGCCGTTCGGACTCGAGCACGTGACGCTGAACGTCTGGGTGCCCGCGGACGCCGCGGGCGATGCGAACGAGGCCGGCTGCGTGATCGTCACGACCCCGTCGGGTGCGGCCGAGATCGTCACGGGACCGTTGTCGTACGCGCCTGGGCTGACGATCTGGAGCGGCGTCGAGTCCTGGATCTGATAACTGAACTGCACGGTCTGATTGTACGCCGCTTCGTCCGGGCCCGAGATGAACCCATTCGACGCGACGCCCAGCATGACGACGGACGCAGCCACGGTCTCGTTCGGGTGCAGCGTCACGGCGACTTGGCCTTCGGAGGAAATCACTCCGGTGAACGCCGGCGGACCGCCGCCGCTCGGTGCCGTTTGCGGTACCGGATACGCGATCAAACCGAGCGTGTGGTCGCCGGGGCGGGACTCGATCTGAATCTGGCAGGTCTCCGTCGTGGCGTTGTTCGTGCACGCGCCGGAGATGAAGTTGAACCGAGGCTTGCCGTTCGGGTCCGCATAGACGGTCGTGAACTGAGGCGACGACGCCGTGAGGTCGACGTTCGCGACGTACTTCAGCGTCGCGCCGTCGTAGACCGCGAGAGAGCGGAGTCCCGGCGTGATGAAGCTCGGCCGCCGCGGCGCGGAGGCGGGCGAGCGCTGTTTGCTCGATGCGGCGATCGCCGCCGCTCCGAACGCGGCCGACAGCGTGACGCGGCCGGTGTCCGAGGGCGAGTCGGCGGTTACGGCCGCCGGTGGTGCGATGGCGCCGCCGGTTCCGCCGCCGCATGCGGTCATCAGCGCGGCTGCCGCGCCGAGCGCGGCGATCGTTCTCACGGTATTCATCTGTTTGCTCACGATCGGAAAGCCGGTCACATCGGATTGCATGACACGTTGAGCGCGGCCAAGGCGCCGCCGCCCCAGTAGTTCGCGGACGAATAGACGAGCGCGGCAGCGTAGTTCGTGTTCGGCGCGCCGTTCGCACCGACCGTGATCGTCGCAGCGCCGCCCGCGGGGTTCGTGCACGTCACCGTCAACGTCTGATCGCCCGGCGAGCTCGGCGGGGTACTATTCGAGCTCTGATCGATCGTCACGATACCGAACGGGCTGACGTTCCACGTCACCGGTCCGTTGTCGTAGTCACCGGGGGTCAGGATCTGCGCGGATGCGGAGTCCAAGACCTGATACGCGAACGGGGTCGCGGTGTTGTACGCCAGCTGCACCGAGCTGGTACCGCCATCGATGACTGCACCCGACGCTACGCCGAGCATCCTCAACGTCGCTCCCGGATTCGGTCCGCCGTTGAGGTTCACGGAGAGCTCCCCTTCGGAGGAGATGACGCCGTTGAACCCGACCGGCGAGCACACGTCGACGGGGCACGGCGGCGGCGTTCCGCCCTGCTGCGCCGGATACGCGACGAGATCGAATTTGTGCGGCCCGGGTGTCGTGGTGAAATTGAGCGTGCACGTCTCGGTCGTCGTCGTGTTCGTGCACGAACCGGGCGCCACGGTCGTCGCGGCGCCGTCAGCCGCGTAGAACGTCGTGAGCTGCGAGCCTGCGCCGAGGTCGACGTTCGCGACGTAGATCAGCAGGCTGGAGTCGTAGAGCGCGAGCGATTGGAGCCCGGGGCTCACGAACTGCGGCCGGCGCTTCGAGTTGCTTCGCTTGCGGATCGGGATCGCGATCGACATCGGCATCGTCGCGGTCCGAGCCGGCGTCAGCGGCGCCGGCGGACCGGCGGGCCTGCTCGCTCCGCCGCCGCCGCATGCGGCCAGCGACAACGCTGTGAGACTGATCGAAAGAAATCGCAGTCCACGCATGCCGTTCTCCCCCACCACCTTAAGCCTACCAGTTGGTAGGTTGGTATGGCGTCGGGCGGGCTTCCCATGCACGCTCGCTGGGCCCTCCCAGCGCACCGACCGGGCGACAGTTTCTTTACAACCGACGCTACCTCACACGGCCAGCCGGTTCGGCCGATGACTAACCTAACGTGGAGACCGTGACCTAGTGGCAACGGCCGCCCCGGCACGCCCGGGATTCCTCGACCGGCTCGCTTCGACGTCCCATGCGTGGGTCGCCGCGGCTTCGGTCTTGCTCGTGGTCCTGATGATCGTCCCGGTGCCGCCGTGGGTCCTCGACCTGCTGCTCTCGACGAACATCACGCTGGCGCTCGTGATCCTCTTGGTCACGCTCTACACCGAGAACGCGCTCGCGTTCAGCGTCTTCCCGACGCTGCTGCTGATCGTCACGCTCTTCCGGCTCTCGCTGAACATCACCGGGACCCGCTCGATCCTGCTCCACGGCTACGCCGGCCAGGTGATCGAAGCGTTCGGGAACGTCGTCGTCGGCGGCAACTTCGCGGTCGGCTTCGTGATCTTCGCGATCCTGATCGTGATCCAGTTCGTCGTGATCACCAACGGCGCGGGCCGCGTCGCCGAGGTCGCCGCGCGCTTCACGCTCGACGCGATGCCCGGCAAACAGCTCGCCGTCGACGCCGACCTCAACGCCGGCCTGATCACCGAAGCCGAAGCGCGCCAGCGCCGCAAGGACATCCAGCGCTCCGCCGACTTCTACGGCGCGATGGACGGCGCATCGAAGTTCGTGCGCGGCGACGCGATCGCCGCGATCATCATCGTCTTCGTGAACATCCTGGGCGGCTTCTTCATCGGGATCTTCCAACAGGGGATGTCGGTGATGGAAGCGCTCCAGCGCTTCACGCTCCTGACGATCGGTGAAGGGATCGTCACCCAGATCCCCGCGCTGCTGATCTCGACCGCGACCGGCATCATCGTCACCCGCGCCGCCTCCGAAGGCTCGTTCGGCCACGACCTCTCGCGCCAGCTGATCCAGGACCCGCGCGCGCTGCTGATCGCCTCGGTGCTGCTGGTCGTCTTCGGCTTCTTCGGCCTCCCGCCGCTCTTCATGTTCCCGCTCGCGATCATCATGTTCGTGCTCTTCCTGCGCCGGCGCAACGCGCTGCAGAAGGCCGCGCTCGCGGGCGGCGGCCCCGGCGCGAAAGCGCTCGCGGGCCAGCCCGGCGCGCCGGGCCTCGCGGGCGGCGGCACGCAGACGGCGATGAAACCGGCGGAATCCGTGGTCCCGCTGCTCTCCTACGATCCGATGGAGCTGGAGATCGGCTTCGGCCTGATCCCGCTCGTCGACGTCTCGCAAGGCGGCGACCTGCTCGAACGGATCACGATGATCCGCCGCCACGCCGCGCGCGAGCTCGGGATCGTCGTCCCGCCGATCCGCGTCCGCGACAACCTGCAACTCAAACCGTCGACGTACGTGGTGAAGATCTACGGCCTCGAGGTGACGCGCGCCGAGGTGATGGTCTCGCGCCTGCTAGCGATGAACCCCGGCACCGCGACCGACGGGATCGACGGCATCGCGACCACCGAACCGGCCTTCGGCCTCCCGGCGCTGTGGATCGCGGAGGGCGCGCGCGGCGACGCGGAGATGGCGGGCTACACCGTGATCGACCCGACCTCGGTGATCGCGACGCACCTGACCGAGATCATCAAGACGCACGCCCCCGACCTGCTCGGCCGCCAAGAGACGAGCGCGCTGCTCGACAACGTGAAGCAGCACTACCCGGTCGTGGTCGACGAGCTGATCCCGAACCTGCTCACGGTCGGCGAAGTGCAGCGCGTCCTGCAGAACCTGCTGCGCGAGCGGATCCCGATCCGCAACCTGCTGCTGATCCTGGAGAACCTCGCCGACGGCGCGCGCGCCTCGAAGGACGTCGACTACCTGACCGAACGCGTCCGCGCGGCGATGGCCCGCCACATCTGCGCCGAGTACGCGGAGAACGGCCTGCTCTCCGTGATCACCGTCGACCCGCGCCTCGAGACGCTGCTCGGCGAGGCGGTCCGCCGCGGCGAGGACGCCTACGCGCTGCTCGACCCCGGCACCGTCGCGAAGATCTACGCCTCGCTCACGAAGCGGATGCAGGAAGCGCAGCAGAGCGGCCTGCACCCGATCGTGCTCACCTCGCCCGGGACGCGCCTCGCGCTCAAACGCCTCACCGAGCGCGCCGCGCCGGGGCTCGTCGTCCTCTCGTACAGCGAGATCGCGCCGGGCCTGCGCGTCGAGTCGATCGGCCAAGTCTCGACGACCGAAGCGGACCTCGAGCCCGCCGGAGCGGGGGTGTAGCGAATGCTGAGCCTCTTCGGCTTCGGGAAGCGCGCCGTCTCGCCGCAGCTCAAACTGAAGCTGCCGCAGCTCAACAGCTTCGTCGACCTGGTGATCGCCGGCGGCGGCCCGCGCGGCTCGGTCTGCGTCGAGTCGCTCAGCGACCGCGACGTGACGGTCACCTCGCTGCCCGGGACGACGATCGGCGCGACCGGGATCTTCTCGTACAGCAACGACGTCGGCCGCTTTCGGTTCAGCTCGCGGTGCGCCGCGGTGCGCGCCGACGAGGCCGTCTTCGCGATCCCGGAGCGGATCGAGACGCTGCAAGTCTTCTCCGGCGCGCAGAAGCGCGTCGCCGTGCGCCTCGACGCGACGGTCCCCGCCCAGTGGCGCTTCGCGCTCGGGATGACGGGCAGCGGCGAGTACACGCGCGGCTCGCTGACCGACATCAGCCGCTCGGGGGCCTCGCTGATCGTCGACCGCGAGGTGAAGCTCGGCTCGTACGTCGAGGTGCGCTTCGCGGTCAGCACGGCGGCGACGCCGCTGGTGCTGGTCGCCGAGGTCATGCGAAATTCTCCGATCGAAACGTCGAAAAGAGTATCGTTGGGTCTTCGTTTCCACGGCGTCAAGCCCGAGGAAGACCGGGCGATCACGGAGTTCATCACCAAGCGGCAAGCCGACCGGCGAAACCGCGGCCTGGCCTAGGGAGCACACGGATTGTGAGCGCGAAACGAGTCCTCATCGTCGACGACGCGGTCGTCATGCGGATGATGATCAAAGGGATCTTGAGCAAGAACGGCTACGAGGTGGTCGGCGAGGCGCAGAACGGCGTCGAGGCGGTCGAGAAGTACCGCGCGCTCACCCCCGACCTGGTCACGATGGACATGGTGATGCCCGAGATGGACGGGATCGCGGCGGTCAAACAGATCGTCGCCGGCGACCCGAACGCGCGGATCATCATGTGCACCTCGATGGGCCAGCAGGCGCTGGTCGTCGAGGCGATCCAGGCCGGCGCGAAGTCGTTCATCACCAAACCGTTCCAGCCGCCGAAGATCCTCGAAACCATCCAGAAGGTGCTGGCATGATCGTCCCGCTGACGCTCTCCGAACTCCAGCGCGACGCCCTCAAGGAGGTCGGCAACATCGGTGCCGGCCACGCCGCGACGGCGCTCTCGCAGCTGCTGAACACGACGGTCAAACTGGCCGAACCGACGATCGACGTGCTGAAGTACCGCGACCTGACGACCCGGATCGGCGTCGACCGCTCCGTCGCGGCGCTGCACATGTACATCCGCGGCGAGGCCCCGGGCCAGATGGTGGTGCTGTTCGACCGCGACCAGGCCGCCGAGTTCGTGAACGTCTTCATCAAGCGGATCATCGGCGACATCCAGGTCTTCGACTCGATCGTCGACTCGACGCTCAAGGAGCTGGGGAACATCATCGCCGGCTCGTACCTGACGGCGCTGATCTCGCTGACCGGGATCAACCTGCTCCCGTCGGTCCCGACGCTCTCGTACGGCTCGGTGCAATCGGCGTTCCGAACGCTGATGTCGATCCTGCCGGATCAAGACGTGTTCCTGATCGAATCGCAGTTCCTCGACAAGGACCGCGCGGTCTCGGGCCAGTTCATCCTGATCCCGGAGACGGGCTCGCTGGAACCGCTGCTCTCGGTGTTCGGAGTTGAATGAGCGACTTCTTCGACCGTTCGGAGTTCGTCCAGTACTTCCGTGACGAGACGGACGACCTGCTGCAGTCGATCGACGCCGATCTGCTGCGGCTGGAACAGTACGTCGACACGGGGACGATCGACTCGGAGCTGGTGAACTCGCTCTTCCGCGCGCTGCACACCGTCAAGGGCAGCGCCGGAATGCTGGAGTTCAGCGCGGTCCAACAAGTCGCGCACAAGCTCGAGAACGTCTTCGACCTGCTGCGCAAGGACCGCATGCCGCTCACCGAGCACGGCGTCGAGCTGCTGTTCGAGGGCCGCGACGTCCTGACGGCCTTGATCCGCGCCGCCATCGACGGCGGCGACGCCCCGGCGGGCGTCGACGACTACATGACGCGCCTCGACGCGTTCGCCAGCGTCTACGACACGACCGCCCAAGCGATCGAAGGCCCCCGCGCCGACGCCGACGACACTGAGGAGCTCGCGCCGGTCGACGAGGAGCAGATCTCGGCGTTCGAGGCCGAGGTTGCACGCATGCTCGCCGACGCGCAAGCCGCCCGCGAACTGCGCGAAGCCGCCGTACCGACGACCGAGCCGGCCGCTACGATGAAGCCAGCCGCGCCCGTTGACGCGGGAGCCGCGATCGACGTGAATGCCGCGCAGGCGGCGGTCGACGCACTGTTCACTCCGGAGCAAGCCGCTACGCCGAAGGCGGCTGCGGATACGCAATGCGTCGCGGAGCCGGTTGCGGCAGTCGCACCGGCGCCGAAGGCGCCGACCCCCAGCGCGCAGCCGCGCAACGGCGCGAAGAACCAGACCATCCGCGTCGACATCGAACGCCTCGACCTGCTGCTGAACCTCGTCGGCGAGCTGGTCATCAACCGCACCCGCATCTCCGACATCGCCGCGACGCTGGGCCGCGAGCTCGGCGCCGGCAACGGCCGCGCGAGCACCGAGCTCGCGACGCTCGCGAAGGACCTCTCCGAATCGTCCGCGCTGCTCGCGCGGACGACGAACGAGATCCAAGAGAGTATCATGAAGGTCCGCATGGTCCCGATCGGCCAGGTCTTCGACCGCTTCCCGCGGATGGTGCGCGATCTGTCGAAGGCGCGCGGCAAGGAGATCCACCTCGAGATCGCCGGCGCCGAGACCGACTTGGACAAGACGATCGTCGACGAGGTCGGCGAACCGCTGATGCACCTCGTCCGCAACTGCGTCGACCACGGCATCGAACCGCCCGACGTGCGCGAATCCCGCGGCAAACCCCGCCACGGCACGATCAAGCTGAACGCCTACCACGAAGGCAACCAGGTCATCATCGAGATCTCGGACGACGGCGGCGGCATCGACCTCGCCCGCGTCCGCGAGAAAGCGATCCGCCTCGGCGTGATCGCGGAGACCGACCGCCTCACCGACCGCGAGATCATCGAGCTGATCTTCACCCCGGGCTTCTCGACGGCGTCGGAGATCACCGACGTCTCGGGCCGCGGCGTCGGGATGGACGTGGTGAAGAAGAACATCCTGCGCCTGAAGGGCGTCTTCGACGTCGACTCGGTCCAGGGCGAAGGCACGCGCTTCACGATGAAGCTCCCGCTGACGCTGGCGATCATCCAGGCGCTGCTCGTGAACGTCGCGCAGGAACTCTACTCGATCCCGCTCGACGCCGTGATCGAATCGCAGCGCATCGACGCGAGCGAGGTCCGCACGGTCCACGGCGGCGAGGTGATCACGCTGCGCGGCCAAGTCGTCCCGCTGATCCGCGTGGCGGAGTTCTTCCGCCTCGACGCGCCGCGCGACGCCGAGAAGGTGATGATCGTGATCGTGGGCCTGCAGGGCCGCCAGGTCGGCCTCGTCGTCGACTCGTTCCAGGGCGAACAAGAGATCGTCATCAAACCGCTCTCCGACGTGATCGGCCGCATCCCGGGGATCTCGGGCGCGACGATCCTCGGCAACGGCTCGATCTCGCTGATCATCGACGTCCACTCGCTGGTCGCCGCGGCGCACGGCAGCGGCCGCGTCACCCGAGCGGAATTCTCGGGAGTCTAGGAGCTCACATCATGTCCGATACGGTACAGGTCGTCTCGTTCAAGCTCGGCTCCGAAGAATACGGCGTCGACATCGCACAGGTCCAAGAGATCAACCGCATGGTGTCGGTGACGCACGTCCCGCGCGCGCCGCAATTCATGGAGGGCGTGATCAACCTGCGCGGCCAGCTGATCCCGATCATCGACCTGCGCGCGCGCTTCGGCATGCCGCGCACGGAGCACACGAAGAACACCCGCATCGTGGTCACGGAGATCGGCACGAAACGCGTCGGCATGGTCGTCGACTCGGTCTCCGAGGTCCTCCGCCTCCCGACCGACCAGATCGAGGACGCCCCCGAGATGATCACCGGCGTCGACACGGAGTACATCCGCGGCGTCGGCAAGATCGAAGACCGCCTGATCATCCTGCTCGACCTGGCGAAGATCATCTCGACCTCCGAAAAACGCGACCTCGAGTCGACCGAAGTCGAAGCCGCCGTCGCCTAACGCGGCGGAGCCGGAATCCCACTCGCCCCAGCGAATCGGCACGACGTGACCCAAGAGACGAGCACCCAGCCCACCGGGAACGGGGCGGCCGAGCAGACGCGCCGCGGCTCCCCGGTCGGCCGCACCCTGATGTGGGTCGGCATCGGCCTCGGGATCGCCGGCCTGTCGGCGGCGGTCGGCGTGGTCGCGCTGCGCGTCGCGCTGCGCCGCGACCTGCCCGCGCCCGACGAAACGGCGGAACGGATCCAAGCGCTGATCGACGAGGCGAACCGCCTGATCAAGACCCTCGACGAGAAGAAACAGTCCTGACGCTCGCTCCGGGTGTGACCGCGACGGTTCGGTTCACCGACCTGCTCGCGAACGGGCAGGCGGTCGGCCGGATCGAGGGCCTCGTCGTCTTCGTCACCGGCCCGCTCCCCGGCGAGCGCGCGAAAGTCCGTGTCACGCAGGTGAAACCGAAATACGCCGTCGGCGAGGTGGTCGCGTACGAGTTCCAGTCCGACATGCGCGCGAAACCGTTCTGCGCGGTGTTCGGCACGTGCGGCGGCTGCCAGGTGCAACACCTCGCCTACCCCGCGCAACTCGCCTGGAAAGAACAGATCGTCCGCAGCGCATTGCGCCGCATCGGCGGCTTTCCGAACGTGACGGTGCGCCGCCCGGTCGGGATGCTGCGCCCGCGCAACTACCGCAACAAGATGGCGCTGGTCGTCGACCACCGCGGCGGCGAGACGTCGTTCGGCTTCTACCAAGCCCGCTCGCACGCGCTCGTCCGCATCGACTCGTGCCCCGTCGTCCTCCCCCAGCTCGACGCCGCGATCGCCGGCCTCTACGACGCCGCGCGCGCGAAGGAGACGCGCGAAGCGTTCCCGCGCACGAAACACGCGATCGTCCGCGCCGGCGCCGCCTCCGGCCAAGCCGTCCTCTCACTCACGACCGACCGCAGCTCCCCGCAGATCCGCGAAGCGGCGCCGTCCATCGCCCGCCGCATCCGCGGCCTGGTCGGCATCTCGAACTCCTTCGAGCCCCGCACGGCGAACGCGGTGCTCGGCCGCAAGATGCAATACGTCTGGGGCCAGCGCGAGATGGAGGAGACGATCGAGGGCGTGCGCTACCGCGTCTCGCCGGCGTCGTTCTTCCAAGTGAACAGCGAGATGGTCGGCCGAATCTTCCACTTCTTGGAACCGGGCCTCGCGGCGGATCGCACGGTGGTGGATCTGTACTGCGGCGCCGGGACGTTCGCGATCTTCTTCGCCTCCCGCGGCGCCCGCGTCGTCGGCATCGAGGAGAACCCCGCAGCAGTCCGCGAGGCCCGCGAAAACGCGGCGCTCAACGCAGTGGAAGACCGCGTCCGCTTCGTCGAAGGCCGCGTCGAAGGCGCCGTCGCCAACAAAGACGGCCAACAAGCCCTCCACGACGCGGACATCGTCTTCCTCGACCCGCCCCGAAAAGGCAGCGACGAAGCAACGCTCGACGCGATCGCAAACGCCGGCGTCGCAAACGTCTGGTACCTCTCATGCAACCCGGCAACGCTCGCCCGCGACCTGCACTACCTCGCAAAGCGCGGCTACGCGCTCGGCGTCGTCCAACCGTTCGACATGTTCCCCCAAACCGGCCACGTCGAGACGTTGGTCACCCTCCACAAAACCGGCGTAGAATCCGCCGTCACGCTCCCCGAACGCGAAGCCACCCCCTGGGACGACCGCATCCCCGAATGGCCCTCGGACGACAAATACGCCCGCAGCGAGTACCCCGACTTCGTCGAACAATAGCCGCAATGTCATCCTGAGCCTGTCGAAGGATGAGCCAACGCCGCAAGCGAGCGCGTACCTGTTGAACCGGCTCATATACTGAAATTGTCCCTTTAGCAAAGCGGGGTATTGCGATGATAAGACAACTTCAGGCGGCAGCCGTTCTCTTCGCACTCATTCAGGTCGGATGCAGCGGTACGCGAAGCATCGGACTCCCGGGAATACTACGGCACCCAGCTCGTTCTCACACACCGCGACGACGCACTACAGGACGGTGCATGCGATGCCTCCCGCTCATCTTGTGGTGAACGCCAAGGAATACCAATACGACGTCGTCGGGGTGACGTACAAGACGCACACACAGATTTTCACGAGCCCGCAAAAAGTCACGTCCGACCCGAGCGGCGTGACGGTCGTCGATCTCGCCGGCCGAACGTGGTCGTTTCCAAGCGGAAGCGTTGTCGGCCACGGAACCGGAACGTATTACGTCTTTCCTGGCGCGAAAGAACCAACGTGGCTCGCTCGCGCAAAGTACGTAAAAACGCTCACGCCGGCGGATATCTGAGCGATACGCCGACAGTACATCGCCAGCATGATCGTCATACCTTATCCTTGGGCGGGTGGATCGTCTCTCCACGTGCCAGCATTTCGACAAACTTCGCTATGCGCTTCGCGCGCGTTTCAGGCCGCTTCGCCTCGCCTACCCGATAGATGATTGAGTACCGGTTCGCTCGATCGAGATTTTCGAAGAAGTGCAATGCGGCCTTATTCGAGCGCAATGCCGCCAGTAAATCTTGAGGCGGCTCCGCCGTTCCTTGCGAAGCATATGCTGCATCCCATCGGCCATCCGCTTTCGCAGCATCGATCTCGGCGAGCCCGGCCGGCAGAAGGCGTCGTAGCTTCGCCAACCGATCCGCGGTCGCGCGGTTCTTTGCGGACCAGCGACTCCCAGGCCGGCGCGGCGTCATACGGACAAGGAAATACCACTCGTCGAGTTTCGCGAGCTGCCCATCGATCCACCCGCAGCAAAGCGCCGT
Organism: Candidatus Elarobacter sp.; assembly: GCA_036264835.1. Lineage (GTDB taxonomy): Bacteria > Vulcanimicrobiota > Vulcanimicrobiia > Vulcanimicrobiales > Vulcanimicrobiaceae > Vulcanimicrobium. The sequence goes on along the minus strand of DATAQE010000107.1, from coordinate 50,287 downwards.
CTCAATCGCCTCGTCTTTTGTGATCGTTGCCTCGGGCGCCCCGGCCTTTGAAAGTTTGAGCCAGAAGCCCTTCGCCGTCCGCGGCTGGCAAGACATATAGGTTTGGAGCTCTTGCGAGTCCTTGAAGGTTAGAATCGGTTCTTTCGCCGGGGTGCGGATCATTCGGTGCCATCTGCGCGGGTTCGCTGCCCAGGCCGTACGTGATCGAGTCCGCGAGCCGCGACCGTCAGCGGCGCCCCCGTTTCCCCGCTCCGAGGGCTACACCGAAGGCGACGCCGATGCCGATTCCGATCGCGAGATTGTGCATAGCGACCCCGATGGCAACGCCCATCGCAATGCCGATCGCGAAATAACTTGGATCGAGACGCCGCCGCATCGTCCAGCAGTTCCTCTCCGATCGCTACCGCACCCGTCGCCGATTCAAAGAGGACCGGCCTGTCACCGGTCCTGTCAATAGAGCACGCGGCGCGCGCGGTGTCCCTAACGCCTTCGTCGAACGGTAGCCACGCTATGCAGCTTCACGAACGGGCTAGCGTGCGCTTCGCTCGGATCGCCGCATTCGCCGTCGCGCTGTGCGCCCTGACGCCGCAGGCCGGTTCTGCGCAGCGGCAGCAAGACGTGAGGATCGACTTTCAGGTGAGCGACGCGACGATCCGCCTCGAGGTGTTCTCTAGCGCGCCGTTCACCATCGATCCGGCCGCGCTGCACTTCAGCCTCCGCCCGTATCGCAACTTTGCCGTGGACACCGCCACGCCGCCGATCGCCGCCGCTGCGACACTGGGCACGCCGATTCCGGGCGGCGTGCCCCAACGGCCGATCTACCAGATCACGGTCTCCGTCGCGCCTCCCGCGAAGCCGGGGATGTACGAGCTCGCCGCGGACACCGATCCCGCCTTCGCGCGCACCGTGAACGGAACGTCGCTCCCCGTCAGGCGCTTTCCGTCTGCCGGGATCGGCGCGATCGCTGCATGGTGGCCCGACGAACGCGGCGGCGATCCCGGGCTGCGTGCGATCCAGGCTCGCTTCACCGGCCGCGTCGCGCACGCATACGGCGGCGTCGTACGCACGTGTGACGTTCCCGGGGAGAGCTGGGGCACGGAGTACCGTGCGGAGACGCCGCTGCGCGTGGAGGCGGTGACGCGGGAACAGGGACGCGTCGCTCTGCTTCGAGAAGGCGCGGGCGCCGGTGACTACGGCTTCCGGTTCATCGCTTTCGATCCGATCGCGATCCGGATCGCGAACCCGCACGATACTCCGCCCTCGTACGGCGCCTGCCCCTTCGTGGTCAGGTACGCCGATCCGTGGCACGTGGAAACCGGGCTCACAGTCGCCGTGCTGCCGAAGTTCAGCGCCACGCACGGTTTTCCGGTGCGCCGCGGGATGTCGCGCGACGAAGTCGTCTGGCGCATGGGCTATCCCGACCAATACGGAACCGTCGCGTCGTTCCGCGCGCTCGACCGCTGGACGTACGTGGAACCGGCTCCGTACGCGTGGTGGGTCGAGTTCGAGAACGATCGGGTCGTCGCCGTCCAGCCACCGGGCAACCTACCGTGATACGCGTCAGAGTCGCGACCCGTCGTCTCGCGCTCGGCCTCGTCCTGCTCGCGGGCTGTTCGGCTGCGCAGTCCGTTACGGCGCGCCATACCCCAGTTGCGCACGGCGTCGCTCGCATTAAGGGCACCCTGTACGTCGTGCGTCCGACACAGCCGCTGCAATGGGACCTCGTCACGATTCGAGACGGTGTCGTGCTGTCGACCCATCATCGGCGCGACCCGCCGCTCGCCGCGCGCAACCAGCCGCGGACGTCATTGCCGTGGCAGAGTCTCTTCGGCGGGACGCATCTCGGAAAAGGCGGTGTCTATACCGACCGCACCGCGTGTGACCCGCTCGCGATCTCGCCGAACGGCGGGAACGCGGCGTGCCTACGAAGCGACGGACGCGGCACGCTCACGGTCTTCCGTGTCGCTCATCCGACGGAGACGCAAAAGAACGCCAACGTGACCGTCGGAGAGCTCAGCCCGGCGATGATGGGATTCGTTTCCGAGGACCGGCTCGCGGTGGTCGCAGACGACGAGAGCTGCCCGTTCTTCAGACGAGCCGACGGGCGGTATGCCGACGAGCCTCAAGCCCGGGTGAAGATCGTCAACATGGCGGGAAAAATCATCGGCTCCGGCCCGTGCGCGCACGGCCTGATCGCCGGCGACGGAAAGCTGGCGTACCTCCGGCACGACCCCATCCAACATCCCCTGTACTCGCCTGACGGCCGCACGTGGTCGAACGGCACCCCGGCGACGTTCGACGGCTCGGGCACGCTGCTCATCATCGACGAAAACGGCGATCTCACCGACACGCACGGCCATCTGGTCGCTCACCACGTGAGCGCCGCCTTTTGGATGCGGTAGCGGCGCTCAATGCGGCACTGCGATATGACGTCAGCCATCGCCGTCCCGATCACTCGTCCGTTCGCACGGACTCTCCTCGGCCCGCTGGTGTTCGCGATCACCCTGTGCAGCGTCGTCTTCATCGAAGCGCGCCTCGCGCGGCCGTATCTCCCGCTGCCGGTCGATCCGCGCGCGATTCTCATCGCCGGGACCGCGTTGCTCGCACCCGTCGTGGCGGCGACGGCCCTCGCCGCGCTGATCGAGGGCCGCGGCATGCTCTCGTACGGCCTGGCCGCGCGCAATTGGCGCCCGATGTTCGCGCGCGGGGCCGCAGCCGGGATCGCGACGCTCGTCGTGGTCGTCTCCGTCTTGGCGACGAGCGGCAATTTCAGCATCGGCGGCTGGACGTCACTCGGCACCGACGAGATCGCGCTCGGCGCGGCATGGTGGGCGTTCTTCGCGCTGCTCGCGGTCGCGGAAGAGCTGCTGTTCCGCGGATACATGCTCGCCACAGTGACGCGCGTGATGGGATTCCCGCGCGCCGCGATCCTCACCGGTATCGCCTTCGGAGTCGTGCACTCCATGACCCCGCGCGCGACCGCCGTCGTTCTGCTGACGCTGACGATCGCCGGCATCGCGTTGGCTTGGATCGTCCGCCTCACCGGCTCGATCTGGTGGGGCGCCGGTTTCTTGACGGCGTGGAACTGGGGCCAGAACGTCGTGTACGCATGCGCGCCGCTGCGGCAGCTCACGAACGCGGCGATCAGGTCGTTTCCACTCGGCGACCCGACGATGAGCGGCGGCCTCTACGGTGCCGAGGCGAGCATCGTCGTGCTCCCGATCGCGTGCGTCGCGCTCGCCCTCGCCATCGTGCTCGTCGCGCGGCGCGAGAAAAGGGCCCCCGGCGAGACGCCGAGGACCCTTACTCTTCCGGCCGCAGAGCGTTCCGGCTACTGATCGACGGCGACGCCGTGCGACGGTATGCGTCTTCGCGCCGTCAGCGCGCGGCCGCTACGACTTGATGCACTTGATGGTCTCGTCGAACTTCGCCTCTTGCCCGATCGCCCACGCCTTGCCCTTGATGTACGCGCAGAATCTCGGCATCTTCATTCCGACGCAGAGGTCCGTGCCGGCGAAGGTTCCCAAGTCGAGTCGCTGGCAATGCTCCGCGCGAGCGTAGTTGATCTCCGTTCGAAGGGTCCGCGAGATCATGCCGACGACGGTGACCGTCACCGTCACGGTCGCCGACCACTTGTCGCCAAGTTTCACTTTGAACTCGCCTTCGTAGCTGAAGACCTTGATATCGAGCTTGAAGGGGATGACGTAGTCTTGGTCCGCCGCGCCCGGTGCGGCCGACTCGCCGCCACCGCCGGAAACCTCGAGCGGTTTGGTGACGGTGAGCGTGAGCGGCTCCCCCGGCTCCAAGACGGCTCGAATGCCGTCGTTCAGTTGCTGTTGGCTCGGCTTGGTCTCGCCCGGTTTCGTCGCCTCGAAGTCATCGTAGGAAATCGTTGCCGACATGGTTTCACCCTTCCCTGTCGTTGCGTGCGGTTGTGCGCCGCGCGGTGCGACGGGCGTTCCGCACGGAGCATGTTCGAGGAGCAATGGCACGACTTCGTACCGGCCAAACTCATCCGCACACCCTCTGCGCGAATCGCACGGCGCATTGCGCGCGCGGCGTGCTCGTTCTGTTCAACGGATCTTCCGTACGTCCTGTCGCTCCGCCGCAGCGAACTCGCGCGACGAGCCACAGGGCCGCTTGCACCGACTCCGGGTTACCGTCAGCCGTCTGCGTCCGCGATCCGGCCTCGCGATCGTCCTGGTCCGATACAGCAAAAGAGCCCCCGGCGAGACGCCGAGGACTCTTGCTCTTCCGGTCGCGGAGCGTTCCGGCTACTGGTAGACTGCGACCCCGTGGGACGGGAGCGGCACGAACGCCTTCCCGTTGTACGTCGCGACCGAGTGCGCGTGCGCTTCGCTCGGGATGTTCTGCATGAACCGCGCGCTGCCCGCGTCGATCACCGTCGTGACCGGCTGAGCGGCGCCGGTCTTCGCCCCGGTCGACGTGTTGTTGCTGTTCGTCACGTAGAAGCGGTTGGTGGTCGCGTCGTACGCCGTTTCGTCGCCGCCGCCCGCGTCGGTGATCACCGCGACCGTCGAACCGTTGGTGACGTCGATGACGTACGTCTCGCCGAGATCCCCGCACGCGACGACGAGCTTGTTGTTCGGGCCGAGCGCCGTACCGGTCGGACCGCAGGGCCCCGGCATCGCATAGACCGCCGTCACCACATGACTGACCGGGTCGATCACGTCGATCTCGCCGTTCTTGTTCGTCTTCGTCGCGGGGACCGCTTGGATGAACTTCTTGAGCTGCGGTATGTAGAGCGACGACTCCATCCCGGCCGTCGCGTCGGTCCTGACCGTCTGCGCGATCACTTTGTCGGTCGTCGCGTCGATGTACGTCAGCAGCGGCGAGGTCTCCGAGTCGTTCGCGATCAGGACGACCTTGTCGTCCGGATCGTAGGCGCCTTCGTCGGTGCGCTTCTTCGCGGTCGGGATCACGATCGTACCGGTCACCGTCCGCGTCGTGAGATCGATGACCTTGACCGTGCCGTCCCCGTCCCCGGCGTACATCTTCGTGGAGCCGATGAGCACGAGCCCGTTCGGCCCGGACGCGGAGCTGGAGCCGGTGTTCCCCTTGAACGGGCTCCCGATCGAGGCGCAGCTCGAGGTGACCGTCGCGAACGACGGCTTCCCGCCCGCCGGTCCGATCGTCTGCAGATAGGTGTTCGTCTTCGCGTCGAAGACGTCGACGCCGCAGTTCGTCTTGTCCGCGAGATAGTAGATCCCGGTCGCCGGATCGACGAGACCGATGTCGATGCTCCAGTACGGCCCGGGGGGCGCGGGCGAGACGGGGACGGGGACGTTCGGCACGGCGATGTAGCTGGTCGTGAACAGCACGCCGGGCGCCGTCGCCGGGCCGGGGGGAGCGGCGCCGCCGCCGCCGCACGCCGACAGGGCGAGGAGACCGGACGCAAGGACAAGGAGCCGGGCGCGATTCGTCAATGGACACCTCCGAGCCGGAATTCGATGTAATCAATATCGTTATCCGGGGTCCACGTTCCTCGCGGCGCTAGGAAAAAAATCTCCGGTTCCGGACGTTCCGCCTCCGCGCTACGGGTGCGACGCGGCGACCGCCTTCCCGGCATTCAGCCTGCCCGCGCCCTGACGGGCGCTGGCGATCCCGGGCAGCACGTCGGCCGTCTGCTTCAGGATCGACGCGACCTGGGCGGGCGAGAGCGACCGCGCCCCGCCGTGATAGGCCTCCATCAGCGCGACGGTCCCCGTGACCTGCGGCGTCGCCTGCGAGGTTCCGTTGAACCACGCGCGGCAGACGCCGCCGCTGTTCGAGCACTGATCGGGCCCGTACGCCGCGGTGGTCGTCGAGTAGTTTTCGATCCAGTGCAGCAGGTCGTCGTCGTTCACTCCGGACGCATCGCCGCCCGGCGCGACCAGCGTCGGACCGGAGTTCGAGTACGACGCGATCGTCTCGCCGGTGATCGACCCGTACGTTCCCGTCGCGTCCTGCACCGCCGAGGCGCCGACCGCGATCACGCCCGGATAGCCGGCGGGATAATCGAGCGCGTTTCCGTCCGAGGTGCCGTACTCGTTCCCCGCTGCCGCGACGACGACGACATTGTTCGCGATCGCGTACGCGACCGCATCGGACTCCGCTTGATCGGCGCCGCTGCTCGGCGGCGCGCCCAGACTCAAGTTGATCACGGACGCACCGTTCGCGACGGCATCGCGGATCGCGATCGCTTCGTCGCCGGTATCCGCGCTCTGGCAATCGCTGCTTGACGTCGCATCCGGGAAGATCCGATACGCTTGCAGCGGCGTCGCGTACCCGACGCCCGCGAAGCCGTAGCCGTTGTTCGCCGCGGCGGCCGCGAGCCCGGCGACGTTCGTCCCGTGCCCGTCGGTGTCTTGCGCGGAGCCGGCGCCGGTCGTCTTCACGCCGCCCACGACGCTCTCGCGCACGGTGAAGGTGAAGTCGCGGTTCGTCTCGTCGACGCCCGTGTCGAGCACCGCGACCGCGACCGCCGGCGAGCCGTGCGTCGCCGACCACGCACCCGCGTCGACGTTCGTCTTGTAGAGATACCACTGGTCGGAGTTCTCGAGCAGCGGATCGTTCGCGGCGGCGTCCGACGACGCGCGCCGGAGATGGAGCGGCTGCACGTCGACGACGTCCGCCGTGCCGCGCAGCCGGCTCGCCGCCGCGGTGAGATTCGATCCCGCCGCGACGGTGATCACGCGGTGCGAGAGCGCACCGTTGGTCCCCGCATCGAGCGACCGCGCCGCTCCCGCGACGCTGTCGATCGTGCGCGCTCCCGCGCTCCCCGCGGCCGAGCGGTACGTCACGTAGAGCCGGTTCGGCGCGACCCACGACGACGGCGCGCCGGCCGCGCGCGCCAACCGCCGCCCGGACTGCGCGCTCGTCCCGCTGCTGCTGCACGCGACGTTCGGCGCGGGAGTCGCGGTGCCGATCGCGATCGGCGTCGGGAACGGGGTCGCGGGCACGGCCGCCGTGGTCGGAACCGCACTCGTGCTACCGCCTCCGCCGCATCCGGCGAGGGCCGCACAGCAGCAAGCGGCGATCAGCTGTCGAGAAGACATATCCGACCCACGATAACGCGCGAACCTTTGGTGCCGCTCCGCCGACGCTGGGATTTCGCCAAGGGTCGAGCGCCGCGAGCGAACGAAGCGTTCGCACAATGTCCGAACACGGTCTCTCCGCACTGCGCGTGCGCGTCTGCGACGATCCCCTGCTCGCCTTGCGCCTGCGCGAGCTCGAGCCGGCGACGTTCGACGCGGAGGTTCTGCGCATCGCGGAGCAGCTCGGATACGACGTCACGCACGACGATCTGCGAGCCGCTGCCGCGGAAGCCCAACAGCGCTGGCAACTGCGTTGGACCCTGTAGACGACGGCGCGTCGCTGCGCGAGTGGACGCCCGTTTGGATTCGAACCGGTGCGGAACCGGCGGTCGACTGGGCGATCGTCGCCGCACCATTCACCGAACCGTTCTTCGAGCAGAGCGCCGACCGCGCGATGCGCCACCCGTTCAACCGCGTCTTCGCGCGCACCACGCCGCTCGACGTGCTGCGAGCGCTCGGCACGCGGGAGCCGGCGCTCGCGCCGAACGGCTTCATCTTTCACATGTCGCGCTGCGGCTCGACGCTCGTCGCGCAGATGCTCGCCGCACTCCCCGACACCGTCGTCCTCTCCGAAGCGCAACCGCTCGACGCGATCGTCACGCTGCACCGCGCCGGACGGCTCGCCGGCGACGACGCCGTCGCCCTGCTGCGCGGTGCGGTGAGCGCGCTCGGCCGCCCGCGCCGCGGCGAACGCCGCCTGTTCGTGAAGTTCCACGCCTCGCACGTCGTCGAGCTGCCGCTGATCGCGCGCGCGTTTCCGAACGTCCCGTGGGTCTTTCTCTACCGCGAGCCGCGCGCGGTCTTGCAGTCGCATGCGGAGACGCAAGGAGCGGAGACCTTCCCCGAGACCGTCGCGCCAGCGTCGATCGGCGTCGACCCGTCCGAAGCACGGAACATGCACGCGGACGAATACGGCGCGCGGGTCCTCGCCGCGTTCTGCCGCGCCGCACTGCGCAACGCGGAGAACGGTTCGCCGCTCTTCGTCGACTACGCGCGGCTCCCGGAAGCCGTGCTCACCGAGATCCTGCCGTTCTTCGGCGTCGCGCTCGAAGACGGCGTCGCTGACCGGCTGCACGCGGTCTCGCGCCGCGACACGAAGCAGCTCGGCGATTTCCAACCGCGCACGCACCCCGCGGCCGCTCCGCGGATCGATCGCCTCGCGACGCGCTGGCTCGACGCGGAGTACGCCGCGCTCGGCGAGCGTTCCGTCCTCCGCTGAGCCTCACACGCCGAGGAGCTCGCGCAGCGTCATCGCGTTGCGCGGCGCGTACGCGTTCTGATCGTTGTTGAAGTACACGAACGTCGCCTCGACCTGCGGCCCCAGCTCGCGAATCGTCTCAGCCCACCGCTCCAGCCGCGCGCGGCGGTACGACCCGGCGTACGCGCGCACCGGTCCGTGCAGCCGAACGTACAGCACCGGCCCGGTCACGACCAGCGGCGCGATGCTCCCGCGCAGATCGTGCAGACACAGCGAGATCCCGCGCTCGCGCAGCAGCGCATAGACCGCCTCGTCGTACCAGGACGGCTCGCGAAACTCCACGACGTAGCGGTGGTGCGGCGGCAGCGTGTCGAGAAACCCGCGCAGCGCGTCGTCGTCGCGCGCGAAGAAGGGCGGAAACTGCGCCAACACGTTCGCGATGTGCGGCTCGAGCGGCGCGATCCGCGCCATGTAGTTGTCGACGAACGCGCGCGGCTCGCCGGGCCGCTTCCGGTGCGTGATCAGCCGGCTCAGCTTCACCGTGTAGACGAACCCGGGCGGGACCGCCGCCCAGCGCGCGAGATCGTGCTCCTTCGGCAAACGGTACGTCGTCACGTTGAGCTCGACCGTCGGGAAGCGCTCCGCATAGTACGCGAGCCAGTCGCGCTGCGGCAGCCGCTCGGGATAGAAGCGCCCGCGCCAGTCGCGATAGGTCCAGCCGCTCGTCCCGATCAGGATCGGTCCCACGAAGGCTCCGGTACCCGCTTTCGACGGGATGTCGTTCACCGCCGCGGTACATGAATGACGGTGAAGACGATGAAGCGGGCCGCCATCGTCGCATGCGCGGCTTTCGCGGCGTGCACGCCGTCCGCGCAAGGCCCGTCCACGGCCTCGGCGCAACCCGCCTTCACGCCGGCGCCGGGCGAACGTGCGCAGCCCGCACGGATTGCCCCGGGCGCACCGGTCGCCGTCCGCGACGCCGCCGCGCCGCCGGTGAGTGATGCCACTCTCCCGGCGCCGCCGGCCCCGCCGTCGCCCACGCCGCCGCCGCCCGGCTTTCCGTACCCGCCTCAACCGCAGCCGCGCCCGGCGGTCGCGATCGCCGACGGAACCGCGTACGTCACGCGGATCGACCGCGTCGTCGCCGTCGACCTCGCGTCCGGACGAACCCGCTGGACGAGCGAGGGCGGCCTCTCCGCGGATTCGGCGCCGCTCGCCGGCGCCGGTCGCGTGCTGATCGAAGCGATCCGGCTCCCGCCCGACTACGCGCCGAGCACGGTTGCGCTACGCTCTTCGGACGGCGCGCGCGCCTACCGCATCCCGAACGCCTGGACGTCCGGCATCGTCGACGGCGTCCTCTATGCGACCCGTGGCTCGAGGAGCGGCTCCGTCTACGGCGCGTACGACGCAGCGACCGGCGCTCGGTACTGGGCGACGACCGGCGCCGGCGGCAGCAACGCGTTCCCGCCGCACGTCGTCGCCGGGCTGGTGCTGCAGCCTTCGGCCGACAGCGGCGCGATCACACTCAGGAGTCTCTACGCGATGGACGTGCGCACCGGGCACGTGCGCTGGGTGCAGCGTTCGAGTGAAGAGCTCGGCGTCTCCGGGGACACGATGTACGTCGAGTCGACCTGGCCGCCGGACGTCATCATGAAGTACGTCCCGATGACGGTCGCGCACATTCGGCTGCGCGACGGATCGAAGATCGACGAGTACGTCTACGCGCCCGATCCCGATCGCAACGCGAACCGGCCGAACGAACAGTTCGCGACCTCGAACGGCCATCATGTCGTCGCGGGGTTCGTCTATCTCCGGGTCGAGGGCGCCTGGTACCGCTACCGCGCCGATCTGCCGCCGGAGCACGCGCAGCCCACGCGCTTCGACGGCATCGACGACGTCCTCGCATGGTTCGCGAACGGAACGCTGCTCGTCTCCGCGCACGGCGACCTGTCGCTCGCACGTGACGAGGGAGGAACGCTGGTGCTGCGCCGGTTCGCGCGCGCGCGTGCCGTCGGAACGGTGTTCGCGCGCGACGACGGCACGCAATACGTCATCGCCGGCGGAGCGCTGCTCGCGATCGCACCCGACGCCGGATCGGTGCGGCGCATCGGCGCCGACCCGTGCCCCGGGAACGTGCAATCGATCGGGTTCTCCGGTGAGCTGGTCGCGGCCGTCTGCGAGCCGGGCGACGGGACGGCGCGCATCGTGACCTATCGCGACACCGCGCCGCCTCCCGCGACGCCGCCGCCCGCGGGCGATCGCCCGGCGGTCGCACCGCCGCCGCGTTTCACCGCGCATCTCGAGCCCTTCGCGATCCCGCCGCCGGACACGCCCCAGAGGCAATGGTGGTTCCCAGCGTCGGCGCCCGCGCCCGACGGCGGCCTCGCGTTCCTCCTCGAGTCCCTCCACGCCGATATTCCGGACGCCATCGGGCTCGCCGATCCGCATGGCCGGCTGACGCTGCGCCCTCTCGGCGACCCCGATCACTCCGTCGCGCCGGACGCGCTGGTCGTCGACCGGCACGGAACGGTGTGGTACAACGATCGCCTCACGGCGACGGTCTCGTCGCTCGCGCGGAACGGTGCGCCGCGGACGATGCTGATCGGAGAGCCGACCCCGCTGCCGACGCCGCCCCCGCCGGCGCCGTCGGGATTTCCGCATCGCTTCCGACGGATCCCGAACACGACCGGGATCCGGCTCGCGATCGGTCCGGACGGTGAGGCGTGGTTCGCGCGCTCGCATCCGACGCGTGAGATCGGGCGCGTCGACGGGACGCGGCGCTTCGCGATCCCCGACACGATCGGCGACATCGGCGCGCTGCGCGGAACGCGCGACGGATTCTGGTACGCCGCGCGCGCCGCCGTCGGACACGTCACGCTCGGCGGCGTGTTCACGCCGCTTCCGATCGCGCTCGACCGCGTGCACAATGCCGCTCCCGTGCTCGCGCCTGCGCCTGACGGTTCCCTTTGGGTTACGGAGGGCGGCCGCATCGTCCATGCGACGCGACGCGGCGTCCTTCTCCGCACGCAGCTCCCGGACGCGACCTTGACGGTGCAGGCAGCGACGGTCGGGTGCGACGGCGTGCTGTACGCGGTCGAGGACGCGGCGCGCATCGCGCGCGTCGAGCCGAGCGGCCGCATCGACGAGGTCGACCTCGGCGACGCGCCGCCCATCGACCGAATCGTGACGGCCGCGGACTGCCGCCTCTGGTACGTCGCCGGCTCGCACGCGCAAGTGCAGCAGTTCGGCAGACTCGAGGTGCGCGCCGAGGCGCCGGCTTTCACGAAACCGGCGCCCCATCGCGCGACGTAGACGAGGAGGAGAAGAGTCTACGTCCCGATCTGTGCGCTCATCACCGAGAGGTCGAGCGTCCCGAGCCCGGTCGTGTAGTCGTAGCCCGGCAGCGCGGTGTAGAGCCCGTTCCCGCCCGTGATGATGTCATGGAACCCGCCCAGCGCCTGGGTCGGCGGCGGACCCGTCACCGTCGCGGCGTTGTTCTGCTGCTGCAGATAGTTGTGGTACAGCGCGAGCGCCGCGAAGCCGAGCTGGTTCGCGTGCGCGCCCTGCAGCCGGGCGTACGCGCCCATCGCGAGCGGCGAGGCTTCGCTGGTGCCGCCGATGCCGCAGCCGCTGCTGCAGGCGCCGACGCCCGGGATGTTCGGGCCGTACACGGCGTAGCCGCCGAGGTTCGGATCCGCCGCCATGGCGATGTCCGGAAGACTGCGCAGGTTCGTCGCGGCGAGCCCCGTGCTCGTCGGCTGCACCGACTGCTGCCAGCTGGTGGAGTTCTCGAACTGGCTCAGGCCGCCGCCGCCGGCGTTCCACGCGGTCTCACCGGCGTACGTGCCATCGTTGTTCGCCAGCGCGCTCGTCCCGCCGACGCCGACGACGTACGGCGAGGAGGCGGGGAACTCCGTCATCGGCGGGCCGGAGCCCGGCGCACCGTTCGTCGGCGCGAGCGCGCACGACGACCCGGTGTCGCCGGTCGAGGCGAACATCGTCTGGCTCTGCGCCGCCGCCTGCTTGAAGAGATTGTCGTCGACCTTCATCGAGCCGTCGAGCCACGCTTGGTACTCGCACTCGCCGAACGAGGAGTTCCCCATCTGCGCGATGTCGTCGGTCGCCCAGCGGTTGTACTCGCTCGCGATGTCCGAGTCGGTCAGCGAGGTCGTCGCGTAGATAAAGAGCATCGCGACGTTCCCGGCCATCCCGGTCGAGCTCTGCGTGTCGAGATCCCATTCGCCGGCGCCCGCGGTGTCCGGGCTCGACAGACCGACCTTCACCACCGTCACCGGCACCTGCGGCAGCCCCTGCTGCGTGCGCGCGAAGTTCAAATCGTTGACCGTCCCGGAGACGTCGCCTTCCGCCATCACCGCCATCGTCGTGTTCGACGGAATCGGCAGCGATGCCGCGTCGTAGTACTTCTGCACGCCGGCGGAGTCGAAGAGCGGGAGACAGCCGGCCGGCGTTCCGCCGCTCGGGAAGCACTGCGTGTCCTTCGTGCGCAGCGCCGGATGCACGGTCATCTTCGCCGCGTTGTTGAGCCCGAGCACGGCGCTCACGACGCCGCCGAGCGAGGTCGGGACGAACGCCGGCTGCGTGTTCACGTAGAGCTTCGCGCCGTTGAGCTGGAACGACTCGAGCGTCGTGTCGAACGCCTTCGCCGCCTGCGCCGCGGTCCCGTCGGCGCTCACGAGCTGCCCGCTCGCCTGAACGTTGGTGAACCCCTGGCCGCGCAGATAGCCCACGACCGACTGCACCTCCGAGGGCGTCGGGCCGTACTGCGCCGCGAACTGCGAGGCCGTGATCCGTTGGTGCGAGGCGATCAGCGAGGCGAGCCCGCTCTCGTTGTGCAGGTTCATCCCGACGCGGACCGTGAGCGGCGTCGCGGGCGCGACCGCGCCGAGATCCGTCGCGCCCGGGATCGTCGCGGCGCGCGTCGCGGTCGCGGCCCAGCCGGCCGGCGCGACGATGACGTCCTGTGCGGCGCGCGCGGCGTTCGCCTGCGGCGAGCGCGCCCCGGGAAGAAGATGGTTCGCGCCGCCGCCGGAGCACGAGGCCGTGGCGATCGCGGTCGTGAGCGCTCCCAGCGCGAGGGCTGCCAGTCGTGGAGTCATGATAGGGGTTCCTCCTCCTCACGCTCAGACTAGCGGTGCCGACGGGCCCCGCCCCATACGCAAAATCGGGTATGTCGGGCACCCCCCGCCGGCTCGTAGCCTGAGCATGAGGAGGATTGGAACCCGCAATGCTCAGACTCGCCGCCCTGGCCGCCGTGGCCGGCTTGACCTTCGCCTCGTGCTCCGGAGGGCACGGGGCCTCGTCGCTGCTCCCGCACGGCGCCGCCGCACCGCAGTCCGGCGCCCGCGCCGCCCGCGACACCGCGATCGTCGCCCCGCCCGGCTGGGCCGCGACCGCGACCCGCGGCGCGACGATCGCGAACGCCACCGACAAGGGACCGCTCGCCGCGACCACCCCGATCACGGTTCGGCTGGGACTGCACCTTCGGAACACCGATCAGCTCGCGGCGGGGATCGCGGCCGGCCAGGTCCTCTCGCCGCAACAGTTCCAGGCGCAGTACGGTCCGACCGCGGCGGAGGTGCAGAGCGTCGTCTCCTACTTGCAGAGCCAGGGCTTCCACAACGTGAAGGCCGGCGCGCAGCTCGTGAGCGCCGACGGGACCGCCGCCCAGGCGGCGAAGGCCTTCAATACGACCCTCGAGTCGTTCTCGCTCGGCGGCGGCAACGTGTACGTCAACACCGCGCCGGCGCTCGTCCCGTCGTCGCTCGACGGCGTCGTCACCGCGGTCCTCGGGCTCACGAACGCCGGAAAGATGGCGATCCGCCCCGACCTGAGCAAGGTCCATTCCGTCGCGTGCCTCGTGACGGCGACCCCGACCGGCCAGTGCCTCCCGGCGTTCAACGCCGCGGACGTGCAGAAGTTCTACGACGTGGGGACCGTCACGGACGGCTCGATGACGACCGTCGCCGTGATTGCCGAAGGGAACGTCTCGCAGGTCCTCACCGATCTGCAGTACGCGGAGAACAAGCAGGGTCTGCCGCAGGTTCCGGTCACCGTCGTGCAGGTCGGGCTGCCCAGCCCCGACACCTCGGGGGTCGTCGAATGGGATCTCGACACGCAGAGCTCGACCGGGATGGCTCAGAACGTGCAGTCGCTCATGCTCTACGCGACCACGTCGCTCAGCGACTCCGACATCGCGAGCGCGTACGACAAGTGGGTCTCGGACGACGCCGCGAAGCTGGGCAACTCCTCGTTCGGCGAGTGCGAGTACTCGGCGTGGCTCGACGGGGCGATGAAGGTCGACGACGCGCTGTTCATGCGTGCCGCAGGGCAGGGCCAAACGATGTTCGCCTCCTCGGGCGACACCGGATCGGCATGCGCGCTCGCCCCGACGAACGGGGTCCCCGCCTCAGGAGCGCCGTTCGTGAGCTATCCGGCCTCGTCGCCCTACGTCGTCGCGGTCGGCGGGACGACGGTCGTCGCGAACGCGGACGGGACGTACTCCGGTGAAGCGGCGTGGAACGCCGGCGGCGGCGGCCTCAGCCAGTTCGAGAACGCCTCTTCGCTCCAGCAGGGCGTCGCGCCGAACACCGGCGCGGTGGCCGCCGCGAACCTGCGCGCCGTGCCGGACATCGCGATGGCGGCCGACGCCGTCTCCGGCGCCTACAACGTCTATGCGCCGAACATCCCGGGCGTCGGCGACTGCAGCAGCGGCTGCGCGATCGGCGGAACCAGCGAGGCCTCGCCGCTGGCGATGGGCGCCTCGGCCCGGTTCGCGACGAATTCCGCGATCCACCAAACGCGCCGCGGGTACATGGGGACGTATTTCTACCGGGACTACAACAGCCACCAGAGCAACGCCACGACGGTGAACGGTCCGCCGCCGACGCAGGCGCTGGGCGGGTTCCACGACGTGATCACGGGCGCCAACGGCGCGTACGCCGCGCTACCCGGCTACGACTACACGACGGGGCTCGGCACGCTGGACGTCGGCGTGATGAACCCGCAGATCGCGCTCTAGCGCGTTTCGGTGCTCCCCGGCTGCGCTCGCTGGAGCAGCGCGATGATGTTGCCCTCGGAATCGATCGCGTACCCGTAGCGACCGATTCCGGGGATGTCGAACACCTGGCCCTGCTGACCGCCCTTCGTCGCGATGTCGATCATCGACTGATCGATGTGCTCGACTTCAATCGTTGGGGCCGGCGCCTTGATGACGTCTTGCCGCGCGGTGATGGCCGCCGGTATCCCGGCGCCCCCGTCGCCCGGCTCGTGAACCAGATACGGGACCGGAGACGGGGAAACCGGAGTGAACTCCCATCCGAAGACGTCGCGGTAGAACTTCGCGGCGCGCTCGACGTCGTCGGCCGGCAGGTGGAAGTTGACGATCTTGTTCACGAGGTATGCGCTCAGCGGTTTCCCGGCAGCTCGGCGTACGCGCGCTGCTGTTCCGGCGTCATCGTGAAGTCCACGATGAACCGCGCCGCTTCCGCGACCGGATCCGGATGGCTCATCCCCGGCCATCCGGGGCGGAATGCGGCCGTGTGCGCGTCGAGGATCTGCAGTAGTGTCGCGGCCTCGTCTTGCGACAGCACCGCGGCCATCTGCAGCTGCCCGTCGTGCGTCGACGTGCGGCCCCTGGCGATCGCGTCCGCGACCGACTCCGCGCGGCTGCGGTTCGCGGCAGAGAGCCGGCCGAGGGCAGCCGCGCGCGCCGCGGCGCGAGATCGCTCGATCGCCGCGGCGAGGTCCGGCGCGATCGGAATCGACGGACCCGAACTGACCCGCGGCGCCGAGCTGATCAGACGCTGTGCGGAGAGCACCGCGGCTGCGCGATCGCGTTCCCTCTCGAGGAAACGCGCCGAAAGCTGCCGCCCGATGACGCGCCGCGCGTTCGGGCCGAGCCAGTCTTCCGGGCGCATTTTCCGGCCGGAGTTCTTCAGCAGATCCGGGCTGGTCGGCAACATCCCGGCCGCCGCGAGGACCAAGCCGTAGCCCGGATTCGGGAGGGTGAACGTTGCCGATGCGCTGGGAAGAGGCGCGGTGACGTGCTTGAGTATCGACGAGAGCTGCGGATACTGGGCGGTGTTGAGGCTCTGCCCTTGAGCCACAACCCACCCGGCGGGCGGTGTCGTCCCCTCGAAGCGCCACGCCTCGCCGATGATCGGCTTGGCCAGCACGTTGGCGGGGATCGGGTCGGCGGACTCCGGTACGAGGCGGAGCCCGCCCGAACTTCCGTTCTTGGTTTGCGAAGGCGCGACACCCGGGAGCGCTCTCATGACGTGGGACGAACCGCAGCCGGTCAATACGACGGCCGCGGCTGCCCCAAGAAAGGGGGCGCGCTTCACTTGTTGATCGTTCTCCGTGGGGGGCTAGAGGTGGGGGGAGGCTCGGGGAACGGCGCTGCGGCCTAGTTTTGGCTCGGGAAGATGCCTTGCAGCGCGATGATGTAGTTCATGACGAGGAACGGCTGGCGGTTCTCGTGCGGCTGGCTGCCGCCGACGGAGGAGATCATCAGCGGGCTCATCGCGACGGCGGTCGTCGCACTCTGGTTCTTGCTGTAGATCTGGGTCGGCTGGCTGTTCGCGGGAACGTGGCCCGTCGGGATCGTCTGATTTCCGGCCGTGCTCGTCGACGGCACGAAGTGCGTGTGGGCCGGCATCTCGGACTGGATGATCGTGTGGAACTCTTCACCGCCGCGCTCGCCCATCGTGTGCCCGCTGCCTTGGTGCATCGCCACGCGACCGCGCAGGTCCGGCAGTCCGAACGTCGTCTGGCCGTTGCCGCCGTACGTCGTTCCGAGCAGTGCGAAGAGAGCTTGGTTTTGATTGATCGCAAGGGTCTGTCCGTTGCAGAACGCCCACCCCTTCGGCGGAAAGTTCCAGGAGATGAGCCTCAGCTCGGACAGGAACGGCGTTGACATCGTGTGTTTCTCTGCTCCTTGACGTGAGGTGCGCTACGGCCGCGCCGGATAGATGCCTTGCAGCGCGATGCAGTAGTTGAGCGTGAGGTACGGCATCATGTTGTTGTGCGGCTGGCTGCCGCCCGCGATCGACGCCATGAACGGGCTCATCGTCGTATTGGGAGTCGTCGTGTCGTTGTATTGGGTGACGCCGCTGAGGTTGCTCGGAACGTTGTTTTGAGGGCTCGTCTGTTTCGCGTTCAGACCGAGCGGATCGCCGGAGATCGTGTGCGCGTGGACCGGCATCTCGCTTTGCAGCAGCGTGACGTACGGTTCGCCGCCTGTCTCGCCCAGGGTGTGGAGCGACAGGCCGGGTCCTTGGCCCGGATGCATCGCGACGGACCCCTGAAGGTTCGGCAAACCGAACGTGACCTTCATGTCGCCGCCGTAGTTCCCGCCGAGGAGCGAGAAGAGCGCGGTGTTCTGCGAGATCGCCAGCAACTGCCCGTTGCACATCGCCCAGCCCCGCGGCGCGAAGTTGAACGGAAAGACGCGGATCTCAGCTACGAATGGACTCGACATCGATGACCTCCGTTACGTCTGCGACGGGTAAATGCCGAACAGCGAGATGATGAAATTGACGCACAGGTACGGCTGGAAGTTGTCGTGAGGCTGGCTTCCGCCGCTGTTCTGAAGCGTTTCCATCACGTGCAGGTTGCCCGTGTGAAGTGAGTACGGCGTCGTCGGCGCCGGATTGCCGTAGAGGTGGTTCGTCGGGTCGGTGTTGATCGTGCTCGGAGTATCGTTCTCGGCCACGATGGGATGGCTGTGGTTCGGGATTTGCTGCGTCGAGAGCGTCACGCTTTCCACGCCACCCTGCTGGCCGATCACGTAGTTCTGGGTCAAGGTGCCTTGGTGGACCGCGAGGCGGCCGCGCAGATCGGGCAGCGCGAACGTGGACTGCCCGTCGCCCCCGTAGGTCGTCCCGATCAGGTTGAACAAAGTGTCGTATTCCGAGATCGGGAGCAGCGCGCCGTCGCAGAGCATCCACCCCGCGGGGTTGAAGTTGCCGGCGAAAATCCGGATCTCGCCGACGTAGGGACTCGACAAATGGCTCTCCTCCGGTGCTCGCTACGGGTGGTACGCCGCGGCGAGCGGGTGGTTTGTAGTGTGCTTGAAGTCGAGGAAAACCGGGCCGTTGCCGTACGCGTTCCCGTACGCGTCATAACAGGACCCCGGGCTGCACGGCGCGACCGTCGCGCCCGTCGTACCGACGTTGTAGAGATAGAACCCCTGATAGGTGTTGTTGTCGCTCTGGAGTCCGATGAGGAGCTTCGTCGCGCTCAGGAACTTGAGAGAGTTGACGAAGCAGACGTTCGCGCCGCTGCAGTAGACGCTGTTCGCGCCGTTCGCCGAGGCAGTTCCGTTGAACGGAATCGGCGCGCCTTGGGTGCTGCGCGCTCCGGTCCCCGGCTGGAAGACTTGCACGATTGGACCGCCGACGCCGGTGTTCAGGTCGTACAGCGTGCCCGAGATCGCCACGTAGCCGCTCGAGGAGACGGCGATGCAGCAGTGGCTGTAGGTGAACATGCTGCTTTGCGGGGTCCCTGATGGCGCCGCAAAGAGGAACTGTGAGCTCTTGCTGACGGCCGTCGTCGACGAGTCGATGTCCCAGGTCGTCAGGTACGCGGTGCTCCCGGTGGCCGCAGTGTTTGCGTTGCACGCACCCGAGCCGAGGACTACCAGCCGGCTGTCCGCTGCGTCGTAGCCGACGAGCGGCTCGACGACGGTGGCGTTGTTGTCGTTGATGACCGTGGACCCGCCGCTGGGGCGCCTGATGAAGACCTCCGAGGAGTTCGCCGGTGTCGTTCCGTCGCTGCACGAGTTCCCGTTCGGCGGGTTCGCGCCGTTCGAGAGCCCGACCGCGAAGCTACCGGCCGGATTCGTCCCGTTCGTCGCGAGTGCCGTGACGTTCAGTGCACCCTCTCCGCTGACGTCCGTGTTCGAGATTTCGCGCGTCGGCGACGCCTCGGCGTACGTGCCGTTGAGCACCTCTTCGACGAGGTGGACGGCGGCGGCGGCCGGGAGGTTAGCGATGCCGACGCTGCTGTCGCTCGAAAGCGCGATCGAGATCGGATCGTCGGCGTTTGAGGTCACGATCGTGACCGAGCTCGCGGACGGCGTCGTGGAGGTGATGACGCCGGCCGGGATGCAGGCGAAGTTCCCGAAATCCGGGTTGCCCGCGCCGCCGTTCGCGATCAGCAGATCGCCGTTGGGGTCGAACACCATGTCCTGCGGGTTGTCGACGTCCTTCGACGGGCTGCCGGCCGGCGTGATCGTCGACGGGTTGACGGGCGTGCCGCTGAACCCGGTCGGATCGGCGGGGTTCGTCATCTGGAACAAGTCGACCTGACCCGCCATGCTTCCCGGCGTCGTGTTCGTTTGTTCCACCGCCGCGAGGAGGCCGGCCGCCGGCGCGGCGCCCGACGAGACCGTGAAGGTCACGGACTTGCTGTAGGTCAGGCCGTCGCCGGTGGGCGGGTTCATCGTCACGGCGATCGTGGCGCTGGTCAAACTCGAACTGGTGGGCTGCACGGTGAACGTCTGGGCGCTCTGGTTCACCTTGACGTTCACGTTCGCGCCCGTTCCAGCGTCGTTATAGCCGCTACCGCCGTTGTCGTCCGTGTGGCCGTTGACGCTCAGCACCGGGTAGCCGGGATTGACGATCGTCTTGTTCGCGAGATCGGTGTACGCGGCGGCAAAGCTCAGCATCTGTGTGCCGGTCGTCGGCACGTTCTGGTTCGCCGCGACCGTGAACGCGCCCGCGCAGAACCCCGACGTCGTGCTGAGCGTGAAGTTGTTCACGTTCGCGTCGAGCGAGAGGGAGAAGCTGTTCGTGGTGCCCTGAACGGTCGTGAACGTGCCGACCTGCGAAGACAGCACGTGTCCGACGCTGCAGGTCGGCGGCGACGGGGACGTATTCTTCGTACAGCTCGACTCGGACTGATCCCACGAGGTGATCGTCACCGAGTCGATCCCGATCGGCATCTGAAACGACGCGATGCACTTGTAGTTGCCGGCGTTCGACGGGTCGGTGCCGCAGTGACCGAGAGTGGCGCCGTCGGTGAGGTTCGCCGGATTGAAATACTGCACGGCCTTCAGCGCGCTCGGGACGTTCGCGTAGATGTCGCTGTTGCTGCCGGCGTTCTTCGTGTCGGTGACCACGAGCGTGATCGACGCCGTCGCGGACGAGAGATACTGCGGCTTGCGCGTCGAGGCCGTCGCGCGCGACTTCGAGCTCGTCGTCGGTTTCGGGAAGGTGAACGTGAACGTCGAGGTCGTCGAGCCGACCGGCGTCCCCGGGACCAGCGCCTGCTGGCCGGCGGCCGGGAGCGTCCCGTGCGACCCGCCTCCGCCGCAAGCGCTGAGCACGACCGTGCCGGCGAGGACGAGTGCGAGCGAAGAGACTGAGCGCATCCGAAGCATGAAGGTCCTTAACCTCGTCCGTTTCACCTGACAGGGAGCCCGGCCGTGAGAAGACGCAGGGCCAAAACATGAATCCCCGCCGCTGATGAGGCGTGGACGTGTGACCCTACGACATATCGGCTGTACGACGTGAGAGGTTGTGTTCCTGGAGCGGCCAGCGTGAACCGGCGCGGGCGGCGTTAAGAGTGAGCAATGCTTCCCGGGCCGCCGCGCGGACGGAGCCCAGCCCGCGCGAGGCGAACCGGAGCGGGTCATGCCAACGGACCGGATCGACATCCGCCACGTCGCGCGGCTGGCGCGGCTCGCGCTCACCGACGAAGAGATCGCGACCTTCGGGCCCCAGCTCGGGAGCCTGATGACCCACGTCGACGCGCTCGCCCAGCTCGACACGGCAAACGTGCCCGCGACCGCGCAGGTGGTGCCGTCCCGCAACGTGCAGCGCGAGGACGCGCTCCGCCCCGAGCAGATGCTGACGCGGGACCAGGCGCTGGCGAACGCGCCGCAGGCGCAGGGTCCGTACTTCCGCGTCCCGCGGATCCTGGCGGAGGAGGCCTAGCGTGGACCCGGTCCGGGACTCCGCCCGCACGATCGCGCGGGAGGTCAACGCGCGCCGCACGAGCGCCGCGGAGATCGCCGAGGCGCTGATCCCGCACTCCGCGCGGACCGACGCGCCGATCGGCGCGTACCTCCAGCTCACCCCCGAGCTGATGCGTGAGCACGCGCGGCGGGTCGACGAGCGCGTCGCCGCGGGCGAGACGCTTCCCCTGGCCGGCGTCCCGGTCGCGCTCAAGGACAACATGTGCCTGACGGGCACCCGGACCACGGCCGGCTCGAAGATCCTCGAAAGCTTCGTCGCCCCGTATACCGCGACGGCGGTTCGCCGGCTGCTGGACGCCGGCGCCCTCCCGGTCGGCAAGACGAACCTCGACGAGTTCGCGATGGGCTCGTCCGGCGAGAACTCCGCGCTCGGCCTGACCCGCAACCCGTACGACCTCGACCGCGTCCCCGGCGGCTCCTCGGCGGGGAGCGCCGCGGCGGTCGCCGGCTTCGAGGCGACGCTCTCGCTGGGTAGCGACACGGGCGGTTCGATCCGCGAGCCGGCCGCCTTCTGCAACGTCGTCGGCTTCAAGCCGACCTACGGCCGGGTCTCGCGGTACGGCCTGATCGCCTTCGCCTCGAGCCTGGACCAGATCGGGCCGTTCGCCCGGACGGTCGAGGAGGCGGCGCTCGCCTACGACGTGATCGCCGGAAAGGACCCGCTCGACGCGACCAGCCTCGACCGTGCGGTCGAGCCCACGGCGGACGGGCTGCGCGAGGACCTGCGCGGCGTCCGGGTCGGGATCGTGCGCGAGTTCGGGCTGGAGAAGCTCGACGCCGCGAGCCGCGCCTCGTACGAGACCGCCTACGCGGAGCTGGAACGCCTCGGCGCCGAGCTGGTCGAGGTCTCGCTGCCGACCGCGGACTACGGCCTGGCGACGTACTACCTGATCGCGCCGGCGGAGTGCTCGTCGAACCTGGCGCGCTTCGACGGCGTGCGGTACGGACTGCGCGTCGACGCGCCGGACGTCGGCGAGATGTACGAGCGCACGCGCGAAGCGGGCTTCGGCGCGGAGGTGAAGCGCCGCATCGTGATCGGGACGTACGCGCTCTCGTCCGGCTACTACGACGCCTACTACCTGAAGGCGCAAAAGGCGCGCACGCGGATCGCCGAAGACTTCGCACGCGCATTCGAGCGCTGCGACGTGATCGTCTCGCCCGCCGCGTCCTCGCCGGCGTTCCGCTTCAACGCGAAGAGCGACCCGGTGACGATGTATCTGATGGACTACTACACGATCCCCGGCTCGCTCGCCGGCCTCCCGTCGCTCTCGGTCCCTTGCGCCCCCGCGATCCCGGAAGACGGCACCCGCGCGATGCCGATGGGCCTCCAAATGACGACGCCGCTCTTCACCGAACGCGCCCTCCTCGGCTACGCCCACGCCTACGAACGCGCCACCCGCCACGCCGAAAACCTCCCGCTCCCCGAGACGACCACCGCATGAGCACCATCGCATCACCGGACGACGTCGCCGTTACTCCCGACCTGCTTCAGAAGTACGAAGCGGTCATCGGGATCGAGTGTCATGTCGAGCTGAAGACCGCGAGCAAGATGTTCTGCGGGTGCCCGAACGAGTTCGGCGGCGAGCCGAACACGAAGGTGTGCCCGGTCTGTCTTGCGCTGCCGGGCGCGCTGCCGGTGCCGAACGCGAAGGCGATCGAGCACATGATCCGCGCGGGGCTCGCGTTCGGCGCGACGATCCCCGAGCACTCGAAGTTCGACCGGAAGAACTACTTCTATCCGGACATGCCGAAGAATTACCAGATCTCGCAGTACGACATGCCGCTCACCATCGGCGGCGTCGTGCGCTACTGGCTCGAGGACGGACGCCGCGGCGAATGCCGCCTCACCCGCATCCATCTCGAGGAAGACACCGGCAAATCCACCCACGCCGGCTCGGCCGACGGCCGTCTCGCCGGCTCGACCTCGTCGCTGGTCGACTTCAACCGCGCCGGCGTCCCGCTGATGGAGTGCGTCTCGGAGCCCGATATCCGCAGTGCCGACGACGCGGTCGCGTATCTCGAGACGCTGGCGCGCACGTTCCGCGAGCTCGGCGTGAGCGACGTGAAGATGGAGGAAGGCTCGCTGCGCTGCGACGCCAACGTCTCGATCCGCATGCGCGGCGCGCCCGAGTACGGGACGAAGGCCGAGATCAAGAACATGAACTCGTTCCGCAGCGTCCGCCGCGCGATCGAGAGCGAGATCCGCCGCCAGATCCAAGTCGTCGAGAGCGGCGGCCGCGTGATCCAGGAGACGCGCGGCTGGGACGAGGCCGCCGGCGAGACGCACAGCCAGCGCTCGAAGGAACAGGCGCACGACTACCGCTACTTCCCCGACCCCGACCTCGTCCCGCTCGACGTCACCGCCGAGACGGTCGAACGTCTGCGCGCGACGCTGCCGCCGGCGCCGTACGAGCGCTACGTCCGCTTCGTCGACGAGTACGGCCTCGACACGAAGCGCGCGACGCAGCTGGTGGACGACTTCGAGCTCGCCGCGTGGTTCGACCGCGCGGTCGCCGCGGCGTCCGGCAACGCGAAAGCGGTCGTCGCATTCGTTCTCGGCGACCTCTCGCGCCTCGCGAACGAGAGCGCGACGCACGTCGCGCGCGGCAAGGTCACGCCGGAGTCGCTTGCCGAGCTCGTCGCGCTCACCTCGTCGAACGCGATCAACTCGAAGGCCGCGAAGCAGGTTCTCGAGACGTTGTGGAACGAGGGCGGCTCGGCGAAAGCGATCGTCGAGCGCGAAGGCCTCGCGCAGGTCAGCGATCGCGGCGCGGTCGAGACGATCGTCGCCGAAGTGCTCGCCGCGAATCCCGACGCGGTGACGAGCTACAAAGCCGGCAAGACGAACGTCCTCGGCTTCCTCACCGGTGCGGTGATGAAGCAGTCACGCGGCAAAGCGAACCCGGCCCTCGCGCAAGAGCTGCTCAAGGAGAAGCTCGGAGGATAGCGCGCGATGCTCCGCGCTCGCGTCACCGTATGTGCTGCGGCCCTCGCCCTCTCGGTGAGCGTCGCGGCGTGCGGCGGCACCGGGGGTGCCGACTCGCTCCCAGCGATCTGTCCGCAGATCGCGACGAGCGTCTTTACCTCCGGCACGCTGATCTCACCGCCCAACGGCGCGACCGGCGTCTCACCGAACCTCGGAAAGATCACCTTCACGGCCAGCTCGCCGGATCTCCAGGGCACCGCGCCAGGCACGGTCGTCACGCTGACGCCGTCGAACGGCGCGCCGGCCGTCCAACAACCGGACAGCGTGATCACCACGAACAACGTCTCGAGCAGCGTGATCCCGACGCTGCACGGAGCGACGACCTACACGGTCACGGTCAGCGCGACGCCGTATCTCCCCGGTTCCGCGGTGTGCCAGGGCTTGGTCACCGCGACGCTCGGCTCGTTCACGACGCAGTAACGGCGTCGCGCGAGCCGAGGACGGAGGCGGTGCGGGGGAAGGCGAAGCGGGGCCGGTCGTGAGCGCGTTGATCGACGAGCGGGGGCTCGAGGTCCTCGACTTCCAGCGGATTCGGGAGCGGTATGCGGGGCAGACGCATGCGCCGCGCTCGCATGCCCGCGCGCTCTCGTGCGAACCGGAGAGCGCGTTCGTCCTCGTGCGCCGGCTGGTCGGCGAGACGACCGAGATGCGCGCGCTGATGCAGGACGCCGGCTTCTCGATGCAGCGGATCGACGACGTCGACGAGGCCGTCGCGACGGCGGCGCGCGGCGTCTCGCTCCCCGCGCGCGAGCTGCGCGCGGTCGCGGACGCGCTGGCCGCATCGGCAGCTGCGGTGAAAGCGATCCGCGAGGTGGAGACGGAGCTGCCGCTGCTGCGCGAGCGGTGCGCGGAGTTCCGCGCGCTCCCGCTCATCGTCAACCGGATCACCGACGCGATCGACGAGCGCGCGAACGTCCTCGACCGCGCCTCCCCGGCGCTCGCGCGGATCCGCCGCGGACTGCAGCAGGCGCAAGACGACGCGCGCGACCGCGCCGCCGCGATCGTCCGCTCCTCGCGCTACGCGAACGCGATCCAGGACGCGATCGTGACTGTCCGCGACGGCCGCTTCGTCGTCCCGGTGAAGGCCGAGTTCTCCGGCCAGGTGCAGGGGATCGTGCACGACACGAGCTCTTCCGGGCAGACGCTGTTCGTCGAGCCGCTCGAGACGCTGGAGGCGAACAACCGTCTGCGCGCGCTCCGCGTCCAGGAAGAAGTCGAGATCGCGCGCATCCTCGCCGAGCTCTCGGCGATGGTGCAGCGCGAGGCCGCGCAGGTCGCGACGAACGTTGACGTCTACGTCGACCTCGATCTCGCCGCCGCGCGCGCGACGATCGCGCACCGCATGCAGGCGGTCGCGCCGGAGCTCGTCGACGACGCGACGATCGAGCTGGTCGACGGGCGCCACCCGCTGCTCGACGAGCGCGCGATCCCGCAGTCGGTCCGCCTCGGCGACGAGATCCGCATCCTGATCGTCTCGGGCCCGAACATGGGCGGGAAGACCGTCGCGCTGAAGCTCGTCGGCCTGGCGGTCGCGATGACGGCGTGCGGGATGCACGTCCCCGCCGCGGCCGCGACGATCGGGCGGTTCGAGCGTGTCTGCACCGACATCGGGGACGAGCAGTCGATCGCGCAGAACGCCTCGACGTTCTCCGCGCACCTGCGCCGGCTCGCCGAGATCGTCGACGCCGCGAACGAACGGACGCTCATCCTCATCGACGAGATCGGCAGCGGGACCGAGCCGAACGCCGGCGCCGCGCTCGCCCTCGCGGTGCTCGAACGCTTCCTCGAAAGCGGCGCGCGCGTGCTCGCCACGACGCACGCGACCGAATTGAAGCTGTTCGGCGCCGACCACCCGCACGTTGCGAATGCCAGCGTCCGCTTCGACCCGGAGACGTACGAGCCGACGTACCAGCTCGACGTCGGCTCGCCGGGCCAGTCGCTCGCGTTCGCGCTCGCGCGCCGGATGAGGCTCGACCCGCACGTCGTCGCACGCGCCGAGGCGCTGCTCTCGACGCAGGAGCGCGACTACGAGCGCGCGCTGGCGGAGGTCGCGGAAGAGCGGATCCGCGCGACGCGCGAGCGCGAGCAGCTCGACCGCGAGCGCGCGCACCTGCGCTCGCTCGAGGACAATGCGCGCCGCCGCGCCGAGGCGCTCGAGCGCGACCGCCGCGAGCTGGCGAAGAAAGCCGACGCGGAGCTCGCCGAGACGCTGCGCCGCTTCACCACCGAGCTGGAGCGCCGCGCCGCCGAGCGCGCCGAACGCGGCACGCGCGCGCCCCGCGTGACCTCCGGCCAAGCCGATCTGCTGGCGCGCACGCTCGACCAGATGCACCGCGAGCTCGGCCTCGAATCGCGCCCGTCGCGCGCGCGCGACGGCGACGCGCAGGTCCCGATCGCGGCCGGCGACCGCGTCCACGTCGCGTCATGGGACCAAGACGGTACCGTCCTGGAAGACCTCGGCGAGAACGCGCTGGTGCAGATGGGCGCGATGCGCATGACCGTCCCGAAATCGGAGCTCCGCCGCCGCGGCTCGAATGTCACCCTGAGCCTGTCGAAGGGTGATCGCAGCCGGAAACGTTCCTCCTCCGATGGCTCCGGCGAGGCGGCGCTCGAGGCTGCGTCGACCGCGCAGACCGAGATCGACGTGCGCGGCAAGCGCTTCGTCGAGGCGGAGCCGCTGGTCGAGCGCTGGATCGACGACGCGATTCTGCTCGGCCACTCGCCGCTGCGCCTGATCCACGGCAAGGGGACGGGACTGCTCGGAAAAGGCCTGCAGCAGTATCTCAAAGCACACCCGTTCGTGCAGAACGTGCGCTACGGCAATGCCGACGAGGGAGGCGGGGGCGTGACCGTGTTCGAACTGCGCTCGCCGACCGCATGACGATGGAGACGACGACGACACCGCTCACGCCGCGCGAGCGCGCGCTGATGCTCACCGAGGGCTGCGACCACGTCGAGACGATCGCCGAGCTCGCCGACCGGCTCGCGCTCGGCCGCCCGCTGCGCGTCTACCTCGGCCTCGACCCGACCTCGCCCGACCTGCACGTCGGCCACGCGGTCGTGCTGCGGCTGCTGCAGCGCTTCGTCGACGACGGCCACGACGTGATCCTGCTCATCGGCGACTTCACCGCGCGGATCGGCGACCCCAGCGGCCGCAACGCCCTGCGCCCGCCGCTGACCGACGACCAGATCGTCACCAACATGCAGACGTACGCGGCGCAAGCCGGCAAAGTGCTCGACATGAGCCGCGTGCGCTTGACCTACAACAGCGAGTGGCTCTCGAAGCTCACGTTCTCCGACCTCTACAAGCTGCTCTCGCTCACCACCGTCGCGCAGATGCTGGAGCGCAACGATTTCCGCCAGCGCTACGAGAACGGCACGCCGATCGCGCTGCACGAGTTCGTCTACCCGGTCGCGGTCGCGTACGACTCGGTCGCGATGAACGTCGACGTCGAACTGGGAGGCTCCGACCAGCTCTTCAACTTGCTGATCAGCCGCCCGTACCAGCAGCACGCGGGCCAGCTGCCGGAGATCTGCATCACCGTCCCGCTGCTGGTCGGGATCGACGGCCAGAAGAAGATGTCGAAGTCGACCGGCAACCACATCGCGCTGACCGACCCGCCTAACGACATGTTCGGGAAGACGATGCGCATCCCGGACGCGGTGATCCCGGAGTACGCGCGGCTCGCGGTCTGGTGGCCCGCCGAGCGGGTCCAAGCGCTCGAGAGCGGGCTGATCAACGGCGTGATCTCGCCCATGGACGAGAAAAAGCGTATCGCGGAGGACCTGGTCGCGCTGTATCATGGCCCTGACGCCGCCCGCGCGGCGCGCGAGTGGTTCGAGCGCACGATCCAGCGCGGCGAGATCCCGGCCGAGATGCCGGATCTTCCGCTCGCCGGCCGGACCAAGCTCGCGGACTTGATCGTCGCCGCGGGATTCGCCGACTCGAAGCGCGCCGCGACGCGCTTGATCGCGGAGGGAGGCGTCCGGATCGACGGCGCAACCGTCACCGACCCCGCCGCCCGCTGGCCCGCCGACGGCCCCGCGGTCCTCCAGGTCGGCTCCCGAAAGTTCGTTCGAATCGTCCCTCAGCCGGAGATAACGTAGAAGCGATGGCGACCCACAAACCGGCGGCCTCGGCGGCCGCGATCACCTACACCCCGGCGCAGCGAGTCGAGGGGCCGACGTTCACCTGCCCGCGCTGCGACCGCGTCTACCCGTATCCGCCGGACCACGGCGCGCCGGTGCGCTGCGAATGCGGCTGGTGGTACACCAACCTCGGCCACGGCCGTATCGTCGAAGAGTTCCGCCCCCGCATCGGCGGCGCCAAACCGCGCGGCCCCGAAGCAGCGACCGCCCCGGGAGCCCAGCCGCACTAGCTAGCCGAGCCGCTCCGCCAGTCCGCGCACGTCGTCGGCGCTGAGCACGTAGGTCTCGCCGCAGAAGTCGCACGTCGCCTCGGTCTCGGGCTGCTCGCGCGCGATCTTCGCGAGCTCGTCCTTGCCGAGCCCGAGCAGCGCCGTCTCGACTTTCTCGCGCGTGCAGCGGCAGTCGAAGCGCACGCCGTACGACTCGAAGATCTTCACCTCGAGATCGCCCGCGACCGCGCGCAGCAGCGCTTCGGCGTCGGCGCCGTCGACGATCTGCTTCGTCACCGCGTCCATCGCCGCGGCGTTGCGCTCGAGCGTCGCGACCGTCGCGTCGTCGGCGCCGGGGAGTACCTGCGCGATGACGCCGCCGGCGGCGCGAATCCCGTTCGGATCCGCGAGCACGCCGAGCGCGACGATGCTCGGGATCTGCTCCGAGTTCGCGAGATACGCCGCGACGTCATCGCCGATCTCGCCCGAGACGAGCGGGACGATCCCGCTGTACGGCTGCCCCACTTCGTACGTCTTCGTGACCTGCAGCTTGCCGGCGCCGACGGCGCGCGCGACGTCGAACTTCCCGCGCGCATTGAGCGGCACGTCGGCGCGCCCGTTGCGTGCGTAGGCGCGCGCGCCGATGACGTGGTCACCGCCGTTCCAGGCGTCGGCGGTCATCGCGCCGATCGGCCCGTCGCCGACGACCTGCAGCGTGAGCCGCTCCCGGCCGGTGAGCGAGGCGCCGAGCAGCGCCGCGGCGGTCAGGAGCCGCCCGACGGCTGCGCTCGCGGTCGGCGCGAGATCGTGGCGCTCGCGCGCCTCCCGCACGAGCCCGGACGTGACCCCGGCCGCGAGCGATACGGTGCCGCGCGCGGCGGAGGCGGTGACGATGCGATCCATCGCTCTCCATGACCGCCGAGGCGGGAGGAGGGTGTCGCATGCAAGCGTATCCTCCTCCCGTGACCAAAGCTGATATCGTCGACGCAGTTGCCAACGAGCACGAGCTCTCCAAGCGTCAGGCCGGCGAGATCGTCGACCTGATCCTCGACGAGATCACCGGCGCCTTGAAACAGGGCGAGAAGGTCCAGCTGATCCCCTTCGGCAGCTTCGTGATCAGGGAGCGCCGCGCGCGCACCGGCCGCAACCCGCAAACCGGCGAGACCATCAAGATCGCCGCCCGCAAGATCCCCGCCTTCAGCGCCGGCAAAGGCCTAAAAGACGCCGTCGGCGGCACGAAACGCGGCGCAGCAAAAAAGGCTGCCGCGCGTAAATAACGGCGTTACGCGTTCAGGTCTTCGTCGTTCGGCATGGTCGACATCCCCAGGCCGCTGAAGAACCGGCTCAGACGCGGAGTGGGGGTTGGCACCCGGTCGAGGTCTTCGTCCGAACGCACGTCACAGGCGGATATCGGGTTTACGTCCCGATCTCGGTCGTCCATCATGTGCTAGTGTACCACGCCGTTCCGGGCCGGGAGAAGGCTCGAGGCGAGGAGCACGTCTATGGCGACGACGCCGAACGCGAGCAAGCCGCACGCCATGAACGCGACGGCGCGGTTCAGCCATGCGCTCTTGATCGCCTCGACTCGCCGCTCATCGATCGTGTACCGGTGCCATGATTCCGCAAGTTCCAGAGCGATTTTCGCTTCGTTCGTGGGATCGGCTGCAATGGAGAAGATGTTATAGCACGCGGGCGCTGGCAAGTTTGACGTACTCACCAGCGTAGCGCGAAAGCCGCAGCCCAGCGCGAACAGAAGCGACACGATCGCCACCGCCGCGATCGGCCAGTGCGGAACATGATGTGCGTTCGCGATGTCGCGCCGAACCCGAGCAACGCCGAGCTGAGCGCGATGACGCCGTTGGCTTTCGATTCGAGGAGCTTGTTCGATTCGGTGGTGCGGTCGGCCACTTTGACCATAGCGTCGTAGATCAGCTTCGCCGTGGACGGAACCTCGATCTCCCGGGTGCGGGACAGCCGCTGTTTCGTCTCGATACGGCGTTCCAGCGGAACGGGCCGGTCCCGGATTCTGCCCACGCCGTCGTCGGTGCCCGGCACCGCGCAGAGTTACGCCTTTGCGGCGAGGACCGGTTCGTAGATGCGTTTCGCGATGAAGAGGTCGAGGAGGTCGCGGTCGACTTTGCCGCGGTTCGCGAACTCGTCGACCAGGATGTCGAGCGCGCGCTCCACGGTGATCGCAGGCTTGTAGGGGCGGTCGTTCGCGGTCAGCGCGTCGAAGATGTCGCTGATCGTGAGCATGCGGACCTGCGGGACGATCTGCGCGCCTTTGAGGCCGCGCGGGTAGCCGGTGCCGTCGAGGTGCTCGTGGTGGCCGTACGCCATCTCCGGGACGTGCTGCCACGGCGTCTTCGACCACGGGATCTCGCGCAGGAAGTAGAACGACTGCGTGACGTGCTGCTCCATCGTGCGGCGCTCCTCGGCGGAGAGCGAGCCGCGCGCGATGTGCAGGAACTCGAGCTCCGCCTCGTCGAGCAGCGGGCGTTCGCCTTCGAGATCGCGGTACGTCATGCGCGCCAGCGCCGCGAGCGCGTCGCCGATCTCGACCGGGACGACGCGCGGCTCGTTCGCGTTCTCGACGGTCGCCAGCAGCTCGCGCAGGGCCGCGCGCCGCCGCTCGTCGCGCGTCTGCTCGATCGCGAGCAGAAACCGCAGGCGGATCGTGTCGATGCGCCCCTCGGGCAGCTTCTTCGCCTTCGCGAAGATGTACTCGGGGACCGCGACCTTCCCGAAGTCGTGCAGCAGCGAGGCGTAGCGCATCTCGCGGATCTGGTCGGTGTCGAAGTGCAGGTCCGCGAAGACGCCGCTCCGCACGGCGTTCACCGCTTCGGCTTGGCGGACGGTCAGCTCGGCGACGCGCGAGGAGTGGCCCTGCGTCGACTTGTCGCGCACCTCGATCGCCTTCACCGACGCGCGCACGAACTGCTCGAAGAGATCCTGGATCGAGTCGAGCAGCGCCTTGTTCTCGAGCGCGACGCCGGCCTGTGAGGCCAGCGAGTGCAGCAGATGCTCGTCGCGCTCGTTGAACGGCTCGACCGTCTCTTCGGTGTGCGCCGTCGAGGTGAGCACGAGGTTGAAGTCCGGCTTGCGGTTGATGAGCATGATCACGCCGACGATCGCGTCTTTGTGGTCGCGCATCGGGACCGCGAGCACCGACATCGTGCGGTAGCCGTTCGCGTCGTCGAAGCTGCGGTTCACGCGGTACTCCGCGCCCGGCGGGATCGCATACGCGTCGTCGATCCGCACGGTGTCGCCGCTCAGCGCGACGTAGCCGGAGATCGACGAGCGCGAGAGCGGCAGCACGGCCCCGAGGTACGTCCCGTCGTCGTACGGTCCGGTCTGCGCGACCGCGAACCGCAGCACCCGCTCGCCGTTCCGGCCGTCTTCGAGAAGGTACAGCGAACCCGAGTCGGCGCGCGTGAGCTGCCGCGCGCTGTGGACGATCGTCTGCTGCAGCTTCGTGACGTCGCGCTCGGACGAGAGCGCGAGCCCGATGTTGATCAGCCGTTCGCTCTCGCCGTGCGCCGCGCGCAGCGCTTCGTTCGCGGAGACCGTCGCGGCCGCAGCGCGCACCGTGGCGACCAGCGCGGCCGGATCGGCGGGCGCGACGATCCAGCCCCCGACGTGCGGGTTCGCGGCGAGCCAGGAATTCTTCGTCTCGCGCTCGGCGAGCACGACGGTCGTCGCCGCCTGCGCCCGCGCGATCAATTCCAGCGCGCTCGCGACGACGTCGCGCGAGCCCAGCGAGAGCAGCCGAGCCTCGTCGATCAGGTAGACGACATAGGCGCCGGCGTCCTCACCGGCGTACGGAAAGGCGCCTTCGCGGTAGATGATCCCCGCTGCGTCGAGCGCGTCACGGGATGCCGAAGCCAGCTCGAGCCCCTGCGGGTGCACGAGAACGAACGCCGAGTCCTTGGCGACGCTGCTGGCGATCAAACGGTCAGCCTCCTCCTGAGGTTGTCGTCATCCTACCCGCCTCGCAACAGCGTCCTAACGGTATCCGGGTGCCCTCGGGGCCCGCGTCGAACCGCTCGGCGGATGACCGAAGACGTGATCGCGTCGCGTGCCCGCGCGCTCGCCGGCGCGCTCGCCGACGCCGGGTTCGCCCGGCTCCGCGTCCGCGAAGGCGACACCGAGATCGAGCTGCGCCGCGCCCCGCGCAACGGCACCTCCTCCGCCGCGGCGCAAGCGAGCGCCGGCGCGCACGCCGTCGGGGCACCGGTCGCCGAGCGGACCGAGCCCGCCGAACGCCGCGCGGACTTGATCTCGAGCGACGTCGTCGGCGTGGTCCGGCTGCTGCGCCCCCCGGTCACCGAAGGGAGCGACCTCGACGGCGACCGCGAGCTGGCCTACGTCGAGACGCTCGGCATCCGCAACCCCGTCCGCTCGCGCGGCGCCGGCCACGTCACCGCGGTCTTCGTCACCGAAGGGCAGCCCGTCGAGTACGGCCAGCCGCTCTTCGCCATCGAACGGTAGCATGTTCAAGAAAGTCCTGATCGCGAACCGCGGCGAGATCGCGCTGCGCATCAACCGCGCGTGCCACGAGCTGGGCGTCGCGACCGTCGCGATCTTCTCCGACGCCGACCGCATGTCGCTGCACGTGCGCCACGCCGACGAAGCGTTCTGCGTCGGGCCCGGCCCGGTGGTGCGCTCGTACCTCAACGTCCCGAACATCATCTCGGCCGCGCTGATCAGCGGCTGCGACGCGATCCATCCCGGCTACGGGTTCCTCGCCGAGAACGCGCGCTTCGCCGAGATCGCGGCGGATCACGGGCTCACGTTCATCGGCCCGACGCCGGCGGTGATCAACGCGATGGGCGACAAGGCGACCGCGAAGCGGATCATGCGCGAAGCCGGCGTCCCGACGACGCCCGGCAGCGACATCGTGAAGTCGGTCGACGAGGCGCGCGCGGTCTGCGAGCAGATCGGCTACCCGGTGCTGCTCAAAGCGACCGCCGGCGGCGGCGGCAAAGGGATGCGCGCCGTCACCGCGCCGGAAGAGCTCGCGACCGCGTTCGCGACCGCGCAAGCCGAGGCCGAGGCGTCGTTCAAAGACGGCCGCATGTACGTCGAGAAGCTGATCGTGAACCCGCGGCACGTCGAGGTGCAGGTCCTCGCCGACGAGCACGGCGGCGTCGTCCACCTCGGCGAGCGCGACTGCTCGGTGCAGAAACCTTCGCACCAGAAGCTGATCGAGGAAGCCCCCGCGCCGGTGCTCGACGAGGCGGTGCGCAAACGCCTGCACGACGTCGCGACGACCGCGACGCGCGCGGTCGGCTACACGAACGCGGGGACGCTCGAGTTCCTGGTCGCCGGCGAAGACGTCTACTTCATGGAGATGAACACGCGGATCCAGGTCGAGCACCCGGTCACCGAGCTGATCTACGGCGTCGACCTGGTCAAGGAGCAGATCCGCATCGCCGCCGGCGAGCACCTCGGCTTCAGCCAGGACGATCTCCACCCGCACGGCCACGCGATCGAGGTTCGCGTCAACGCCGAGGACCCGAACAACAACTTCGCGCCCGCGGCCGGGACGCTCACGACGGTGGTGTTCGCCGGCGGCCCGGGGATCCGCGTCGACACGCACGTCTACGGCGGCGCGATGGTCCCGCCGTTCTACGACTCGATGCTGGCGAAGATCATCGCCGTCGGGCGGACGCGCGAGTCGGCGATCCTGCGGATGGAACGCGCGCTGAGCGAGACGCGTATCGAAGGCGTGAAGACGACGGTCGACTTCTGCCACGAGCTGATGCAGGACCCGGAGTTCCGCGCGGGCGGGATCGGCGTCGCCTGGCTGCCGGCATACCTCGCCCGGAGAGCCGCGGCGGTCTGATCCCATGGCATCGTTCTCCCGGCGTCACGGGCGCGAGCTCGCGCTCCAGGCGCTCTACGGCGCGGAGGTCGGAAAGCGCCCTCCCGACGCGACGATGTCCGAGCTGCTCGCGCGCGACGAGAGCTCGGAGGGGCGCGCGTTCGTACGGGACTTGGTTCTGGGCACTCTCGAACATGAGGACGAGTCCGACTCGCTCATCGCGCCGCTGCTCGAAGGCTGGACCCTCGACCGCCTCCCGACGATCGACCGGATCATCCTGCGCATGAGCGCGTTCGAGCTGAACCACCGCAAGGAGATCGATCCCGCCGTCGTGATCAACGAAGCCGTCGAGCTCGCGAAGAAGTTCTCGACCGAAGACTCCGGCCGTTACGTGAACGGCGTGCTGGGCCGCGTCTTGTCGAAGGCCAGCGCATGAGCCGCACCCTCGCCGGCCCGCGCACCGCCCCGGCGCGCCGCCGCGCTGCGAAGCGCCGCGGGGGCGGAGGCGGCGCGTGGCGGATCGTCGGCCGCGTCCTCAAGACGCTCGTCGTGCTGGCTCTCTTCGCGGTGCTGCTGTTCGCCGGGATCGTCGCGGGGATCGTCGCGTCGTACTCGCGCAACCTCCCCGACATCAACCGGATGGCGGACTACCAGCCCTCGCGCTCGACGCGCGTCTTCGCGCGCAACGGGATCGCGCTGGCGAACCTCTACAAAGAGAACCGCACCTGGGTCTCGCTCGACCGCGTTCCGGTGACGGTGCGCAACGCGTTCCTGGCGACCGAGGACGCGCACTTCTACCAGCACCACGGGATCGACGTGGGCGGGATCGTGCGCGCCGCGCTCGCCGACTACCGCCACGAGCACCTGCAAGGCGCCTCGACGATCACGCAGCAGCTCGCGCGCGGCCTCTTCCTCTCGAACGAGGTCTCGTACTCGCGCAAGATCCAGGAAGCGCTGCTCGCGATGGAGATCGAGCGCTACTACACGAAGGAAGAGATCCTCGAGCGCTATCTCAACTTGATCTACTTCGGCTCGGGCGCGTACGGCGTCGAAGCCGCGGCGCACACGTACTTCGGGACCGACGTCGCGCACCTCACGCTCGCGCAGACGGCGATCATCGCGGGACTCCCCGCCGCGCCCTCGGACTACTCGCCCTACGTGAGCCTCGACCACGCGAAAGAGCGGCAGCGGCACGTGCTGCAGCGCATGGTCGACGCGGGCTTCATCACGACCGCGCAGGCTGCGCACGCGGAGAACGCGCCGCTGCACCTGCTCGGCGAACGGCCGCAGGGCCTGCAGTCGTACCGCTATCCGTACTTCACGACGTACGTCACGCATCTGCTCGAGCAGCAGTTCGGGACGCAGG
The DNA here is from genome assembly GCA_036264835.1 of Candidatus Elarobacter sp. Taxonomy (GTDB): domain Bacteria; phylum Vulcanimicrobiota; class Vulcanimicrobiia; order Vulcanimicrobiales; family Vulcanimicrobiaceae; genus Vulcanimicrobium. The sequence continues at coordinate 14,455 of DATAQE010000107.1, read as the reverse complement.
CGACGTTCGAGGGCGGGCTGCAGGTCTACACGACGCTCGACCCCGCGACGCAGGACGCCGCGCAAGAGGCGGTGACGTGGGGGATCGACCGCGCGGCCGCCGAGGGGATCGGCGCGCACCAGGGCGCGCTCGTCGCGATCAAACCGTCGACCGGCGAGATCCTCGCGATGGTCGGCGGCGCGACGCCGTGGTCGTTGAAGAACCAGTTCAACCGCGCGTGGCAGGCGCACCGCCAGCCGGGCTCCTCGTTCAAGGCGTACGTCTACACTGCCGAGATCGACGCCGGCCATCCGCCGACGACGATCGTCGAGGACACGCCGGTGAGCTACCCGATGGGCGACGGGACGCGCTGGGCGCCGATGGACGACGACAACCGCTATCTCGGCGCGATCACGCTGCGCTACGCGCTCGCGCAGTCGCGCAACGTCGTCGCGGTGAAGCTCGCGCAGGACCTCGGGATCGACCGCGTCGTCGAGTACGCGCACCGCATGGGCGTGACCGCACCGCTCGACCCGACGCTCTCGCTCGCGCTCGGCTCGTCCGGCGTCTCGCCGCTCGACCAGGCCGCGGGCTACGCGACGCTCGCGAACCAGGGCGTGCACATCCCGCCCTCGCCGATCAAGATCGTGCGCGACTCGCTCGGCACGCCGGTCCTCGACAACACCTATCCGCAGCAGAACGAAGTCGTGAGCGCGGGCGTCGCGTACGTGATGACGTCGATGCTCGAGTCCGTCATCAAGGAAGGGACGGGCTATCCGAACGCGGAGATCGGCCGCCCGGCCGCCGGGAAGACGGGGACGACGTCGAGCTTCCGCGACGCGTGGTTCGTCGGCTACACGCCCGACCTGGTCGCCGCTGTGTGGATCGGCAACGACGACTACACGCGGATGAACGAGTCGTACGGCGGGAACATCCCGGCCCGTATCTGGGCGCGCTTCATGAAGAAAGCGCTCGATAAGGTCAAACCGCACGACTTCACGCTCCCGGTCGGCGAGGTGCACAAAGTCCGTCTGTGCGGGACCGGCAAGGACGAAGTCTTCCTGACGGGGACCGAGCCGGAGCGGACCTGCGGGACGGTCGACGACTCCTCGCCTGCGCCGTACTCGCGCCACCGTCACGCGTACGAGCCGGCCCCGCTCGCGCCCGCGGTCCCGATCGCGAAGGCGGCCGTCCCGCGCACGCCGCCGACGCTCGTCCCGCTCACGCCGGCGCCGGACTCGATCGGCGACGGCCAGTACTTCCAGCGGCTCGACTCCGCGCCGAGCGCGGCGCCGGCCGCGGCGCAGCAGCCGCAACGACGATGACCGCCGGCGAGCGCGCGGAGGTACGCATCGTCGCCGTCTCGCGGCTCGCGAACTACATCGCGGGGCTGTTCTCGCGCGAGCGCGCGTTCGCGCGGCTCGGCGTGCGCGGCGAGATCTCGAACCTGCGCGCGCAGCCGAACGGCAACACCTACTTCGACCTGAAGGACCGCGACGCGCTGCTGAACTGCGTCGCGTTCAGCGAGGCGGCGGCGAGCTTCCCCGAGCTCGCGAACGGCGACGAGATCGTCGCGTACGGGAGCGTCGTGACGTACGCAAAGGCGTCGCGCTACCAGCTGCGCGTCCTCGACGTCGTCGCGGAAGGCGGCGCCGGCGCGCTGCACCGCCGCTACGAAGCGCTCAAGGCGCGGCTCACCGCCGAAGGGCTGTTCGCGCCCGAGCGTAAGCGCCCGCTGCCGCGCTACCCGTTCCGCGTCGCGCTGGTCACGTCGGAAGCGGCCGACGGCGCGCGCGACTTTCGCACGCAGGCGGCGGCGCGCGCGCCGCACGTCGAGGTGATCGTCGTCCCGACGCCGGTGCAGGGCGAGCGCGCGGCGCCGGAGATCGCACGCGCGATCGCGCTCGCCAACGCGATGGACGTCGACGTCATCGTCGTGGCGCGCGGCGGCGGCTCGTTCGAGGATCTCTTCGCGTTCAGCGAGGAACGCGTCGTCCGCGCGCTCGCCGCGTCGCGCGTCCCGACCGTCTCTGCGATCGGGCACGAGGCCGACGCGCCGCTGACCGACTTCGTCGCCGACCACCGCGCCGCGACGCCGTCGGCCGCCGCGCAGACGATCCTGCCGCGGCGCGACGAGCTGCTCGCGCTCGTCGGCGAGCGGAAGCGCACGCTGATCCGCGACGCCGACCGCGCGGTCGCGACGCGCCGCCAGCACGTCGACGTCGCGTCGCGCCATTTGCTCGCGTCCGCGCGCGAACGGATCCGGCGCAGCGAGAGCGCGCTGGTCGCGCTCGAACGCCGGCTCGCGAAGGCGGCGCCGGCGGAGCGGCTCGCGCAGCGGCGCGGGCGCTTCGAGCAGGTGCGCGAACGCCTCGGCCGCGCGGGCGCGACGATGGTCGCGCGGCGAGGCGAGCGCGTCGCGCAGGATGCGGCGCGGCTGCGGCTCGCCGACCCGATGCAGCGCGTCGCGCGCGAGATGGCCGCGACCGGGCGGCGAGCCGAGCGGCTCGACGCGGCGATGCAGCGCTTCATCGAGCGGCGCCGCGCGCGCTTCGAGGTGATCGCGGCGTCGCTTTCCGGCCATGACCCGGAAACGATCTTGCAACGCGGATATGCGATCGTGGAGGCGGAGGACGGGCGATCGCTGACGGACGCGGCGCTGGTCCCGCCGGGATCGCTGATCCGGGCGCGGCTGGCTCGCGGAAGCCTCACGGCGCGCGTCGAACGCGAAGGGACGCATGGCGGACGACAGATCAGCCTCTTTTGAGAGCTCGCTCCAGCGTTTGGAGCAGATCGTGAAATCGCTCGAGACCGAAGAGCCGGACCTCGAGCGCGCGGTCCTGCTCTACAAAGAGGGCCGCGAGCTGGTCACGCGCTGCGAGGGTCTGCTGAAGACCGCGCAGCAGGCGATCGACGCGGTCAACGCGCCGCCGGCCCCTTCGCGTCCGATCGAGGACGCGTTGGATGACGACGAGATCGAGATCTGAGTCCCGGCGCCTGGACGCAACGGTCGCGGACATGACGAGCCTCACGCGGTCGCAGGCCAGGGCGCTGATCCTCGCGGGGAAGGTGCGCGTCGACGACGTGCCCGCGACGAAACCCGGTGCCAACGTGCGCGAAGGTGCACGCGTCGTGGTCGCGGAGAGCCCGCGTTACGTCGGGCGCGGCGGAGAGAAGATGGAGGGCGCGCTGCAGGCGTTCGCGCTCGACGTGAGCGGGATGGACGTGCTCGACGTCGGCGCGTCGACCGGCGGGTTCACCGACGCGCTGCTCCAGCACGGCGCGCGGCACGTCACCGCGCTCGACGTCGGGTACGGACAGATCGCGTGGAAGCTGCGCGGCGACCCGCGCGTCACGGTGATCGAGCGGACGAACTTCCGCAAGCTCCCCGACGACGCGTTCCCTGGCGGGTTCGACTTGATCGTGGTCGATGCGTCGTTCATCTCGCTGCGCACGATCGTCGCGCGCGCGGTCGCGTACCTGCGCGAGCGCGGCGCGATCGTCGCGCTGGTGAAGCCGCAGTTCGAGGCCGGGCGTGAGCGCCTCGGGAGCGGCGGCGTCGTGCGCGATCCGGCGGTCCACGCCGCGGTGCTGCGCGAGGTGCGCGACGCGGTGCGAGTGACCGGCGTCCGGGCGGTGCGCGCGGCGGCCTCGCCGCTGCGCGGTCCGGCGGGGAACGCCGAGTTCTTCTTCGAGCTGCGCCGCGAGGGCGAGGAAGTCTCCGACGCGCGCCTCGACGCGCTGGTCGCCGAGGTGCACGAGTCGTGAAGAACATCGCGCTCTACGTCAACTTCGAACGGCCGAAGGCGCGCGAGACGGCGGAGCGCGTAGTCGCGATCGCGCGCGATCACGGCGTCCACGTCGGCGTCTGCGAAGGCGGCGTCCAGGCCAGCGGCTTCCCGACCGAGTGCAGCCTCGACGAAGCCGATCTCATGGTCACCGTTGGGGGCGACGGAACGCTGCTGCGCGGCGCGCGGCTCGCGCACCCGCTGGGCGTGCCGATCCTCGGCGTCAACACCGGCCGGCTCGGTTTTCTCACCGAAGTGGAGGCGAACGCCGACGGCTTCGAGGCGCTCGACCGCGTCTTCCACGGCGAGATCCAGTACGACGACCGGCTGGCGCTGCACGCGCGCGTGAACGATCTCGAGGAGACGCACTTCGCGCTCAACGAGGTGACGGCGCGGCGCCTGGCGTCGGCGCGGCTCGCGCCGTTCGGGCTCTCGCTCGACGGCGAGATGATCGCGCACCTGCCCTCGGACGGCGTGATCGTCGCGACGCCGACCGGGTCGACCGCGTACTTCCTGAGCACCGGCGGCCCGATCATCCATCCGTCGGTCGACGCGCTCGGCGTCGCGGGTCTGATGCCGCACACGCTCTTCGCGCGCCCGCTGATCGTGCCGAGCGACGCGACGATCGAGATCAGCTGCGACCCCGAGCTGGTCAGCGCGAACCTCGACACCGACGGCGTCGTCGCCGCCGATCTGCATCCCGGCGACCGCGTGACGGTGCGCCGCGCGCCGGAGCCGGTGCGCTTCGCGCGCGTCCGCCCCGGCGCGTTCTTCGCACGGCTCGAGGACAAGCTCCAATGGGGCGTCCCGATCAAGGACCGATGAGCCGCGCGCCGTCGCCGACCGCGCTGCTGCGGCTCACGATCGAGAACGTTGGGCTGATCGAGCGCGCCGAGCTCGCGTTCGGCGACGGGCTCACCGTCGTCACCGGCGAGACCGGCTCGGGGAAGACGATGCTGCTCAGCGGGCTGGCGCTTGCGCTCGGCGAGCGATCCGACAGCGACACCGTACGAACCGGCGCCGAGCGCGCGCGCGTCACGCTCGAAGTGGCGCCCGACGAGGCGCTGCGCGTGCGGCTGGCGGATGCGGGGTTCGCGCTCGAGGACGACGACGATCTCATCGTGCAGCGCGAGGTGTTCGTTTCGGGACGTTCGCAAGGCCGGATCAACGGCGTCCCCGCGAGCGCGAGCCAGCTGCGCGAGCTCGCGGGCGCGCTGGTCGACGTCGTCTCGCAGCACGCGGCACAGCGGCTGCTCGCGCCGGCGTTCGCGCTCGATCTCGTCGACCGGTTCGGCGGCGCGGAGACGGTCGCGGTGCGCGAGGAAGTCCGCCGCCTGCACGACGATCTGCGCGCCGCGCGCGAGCGTGTCACGACGCTGCGCGACGACGACGGCCGCAAGCTCGCGCGCGCGGAGTTCGCGCGCTTCGCGCTCGGCGAGATCGACGCCGCGGCGATCGAGGACGACGAGGAGGACGAGCGCCTGCGCGCGCGCCGCGATCTCCTCACGAACGCGGAGCGCGTCCTCGCGTCGCTGACGACCGCGAGCGCGGCGCTCGAAGACGACGGCGCCGCGGTCGACGCGCTCGGCGCAGCGGAGACCGCCCTGCTCGGTCTCGCGCGGTATGGCGAACGCTTCGGCGAGCTCGCGAGCGCGGCCGCGGCGCTGCAGTCGGATGCGAACGAGCTGGCCGCGCGGATCGCGCGCGAGCGCGACGCGGTCGAGCTCGATCCGGCCGAGCTCGACGAGATCGTCGCGCGGCTCGACGCGCTCGACGCGCTGAAGAAGAAGTACGGTGGCTCGCTCGCCGCGGTGCGCCAGCAGCGCGAGACGTTCGCCGCCGAGATCGCCGACGTCGACGACCGCGACGCGCGGATCGCCGCCGCGCAGCGCGAAGTGGACGCGCTGGAAACCGCGCTCCACGACCGCGCCGCCGCGCTGAGCGCCCGCCGCCGCGCCGCCGCCGACGCGATCGCGGAAGCGGTGCGCGACGAGCTGGCCGCGCTCGCGATGCCGGCCGCGCAGCTGCGCGTCGCGCTCGACCCGCTCGGCGCGATCGGCCCCGGCGGCGCGGAGCGCGCCGAATTGCGCTTCGCCGCGAACCCGGGCGAACCGGAACGCCCGCTCGCGCGCGTCGCCTCCGGCGGCGAGCTCTCGCGCGTCCTGCTCGCGCTCGTCGTCGTCCTCGCCGACCGCCGCGAGCGGACCGCGCTCGTCTTCGACGAGATCGACGCGGGGATCGGCGGCGCGACCGCATCGGCGGTCGGCGCGCGGCTCGCGCGGCTCGCGGAAAGCGCGCAGGTCGTCTGCGTCACGCACCTCGCGCAGATCGCCTCCTCCGGCGACACGCACGTCGCGCTGCGCAAGCACGTGCGCGGCGGCGTCACGACGATCGGCGCGAGCGCGCTCGACGACGAGGCGCGCCGCGTCGAGATCGCGCGGATGCTCTCCGGCGACGAGCTCGGCGTCGCGCTCGAGCACGCCGCCGAGCTGCTCGCCGCGCGCCGCCGTTGAAGATCCTCGTTCTCGCCTCGGCGGGCGGCGAGGAACACCGCCGCACGCTGACCGCGCTCGTCGCGAACGCCGCGCGCGAGCACGACGTCCGCGTCCTCGCACCCGACGCCGAGGGCAAGCTGTTGCGCCCGCTCGGCGTCCCGGTCGAGTCCTGGCAGCCGTCGGGACTGTTCAGCGACTTGGGCTCGGTCGGGGTTCTCCGGCTGGCGGTCGAGCGCGACGACCCCGAGGTCCTCCATGCCGTCGGCTGGACCGCCGCCGCGGTCGCGCTCGGCTCGCTCGCGCCCGCGCGGGCGGCGCGGACGGTCGTGACCCTTCCCGAGCCGGTGCGCGACCACGAGCTCCCGCGCGCGTTCGCCGAGAAGCGCCTCCCCGAGCTGCTGCGGCGCGCGGCTCGAGTCACGGTCGCGAACGCCGGCCTCGCCGGCACGCTCGCCGCCGAGTTCGGCCTCGCTTCCGAACGGGTCGACGTCGTGCCGCTCGCGGCGCCGGCGGAGCTCTCGGCGCTCTACCAGGCGACCGCGAGATCGCACGGTGACGCCGGTCCGCGGGGCTCTCAGACGATCACCAGAAATCCGGGGTAGAACGGGCCTATGCGGAGGGTGCCGGCCGCGCTGGCGGCCTTGCTGCTCGTCCTCATCCCGTTCTCGGCCGTCGCGCAGGACGCGCCGCCGATCCCGGCCGTGCTCGCCGCGCTCGCGGCGTCGGCCGAACAGCCGCAGGAGTACAAAGCCTCCGTCGCGCTGCACGTCAAGATGCGGGTCTTCCCCTTCATCCACCTGACGCTGCACGGCGACTCGTGGTACAAGCGCCCGGGTATCTACCGCTTCGTCTTCCGCGGCGTCCCGATCATCGCGCGGGCGTTCTCCGACATGAAGTACGACTTGGGGAACCCCGCGCAGTGGCCGGATCGCTACGTGATCGCGTTCGCGCCGCAGTCGACCACGAACGCGCCGGTCCTGCGCCTGACGCCGAAGAGCCCGGTGCTGGTAAAGTACCTCGACGTGACGCTCGACGCGGCGCGCGGCCGGATCGACAAAGCGACCTGGACGCGGAGCGACGGCGGCGTGATCACGCTCGTGCAGACGTTCGCACCGGTCGCGGGCCGCGAGTTCGTCCAGAAACAGACCGCGACGATCAACCTCCCGCGCATGAAAGCGGACCTCGAAGCCGAGTACGCCGACTTCAACACGACCGAAGCCGCGATCGCGACCGCGCCGTAATCAGCGTTTGAGATCCGGTATACCGACGAGCGCGATCCACATCTCCGCATTGCGCTCGCGCTCGTAATCTCGATACCGGCGAAAGAACAGCGGCATGAGGACGAAGCTCAAGGCCATCGCCACGATATCACCGGCGATACACGCGAGCACGAAGACGATCGCGGAGACCGCGAACAGCCCGCGGTTCACGCCCGCGTTCACTTTCAGCGTCTCGAAGAACTGCGCGCCGGTGGAGGCGCGAACGCGGGCGAGCAGTTGCGGGCGGAGGGCGTGGACCTTCTTCGCACCGGCCACGGTGAAGTCCAGTTCCGACGGCCCGCGTAGCGCCGTCAACCCCGGATCGACCGCGCACAGCACACCAACGACGTCCAACCGGAGATTCGCCGGCACGTCGTCGAGCGGGTCGGACCACGTGCGTGCACGCGTGCCGGACGGGAGAGAGCTCGGCGCAAATCGGCGGTCCATGGCTTTTTCGGCGTAGTGCGCGACGGCTTGAATGACGTGACCCGCGACGAACGCCGCGACCGCGAACATCCCGAGCGCTTCGAGACTCGCTCGCGTCGCGTCGCTCCCGGAGATCCAGGCAAACCTCGAGGCGAGAGCATCGTGGTAGAAGTACCCGAACGCGAGGAGTAGAGCGGCGCCCGGCAGCGTGACGGCGACGACTTCGTACCGATCGAAGGATTGGATGTAGTCGGTTGCGCTCGCCATCATGTACCTCGACGAACCGGTCGTCGGCAGGACATTCGCTCGCTTGTCTTGTGGACCTTCTTTCCGGGCGAACGGGCAATCTCGATCCAGGGACGCAGTTGCCTGGGCATCGTAGTGCTGCATGATGCCTTCCCGCCACTTCGCCAGCGACAACAACGCCGGCGTCCACCCCGCCGTGCTCGCCGCGCTCGCCGCCGTCAACGAAGGCCACACCTCCGCCTACGGCGACGACCAGTACACCCGCCGCGCGGAAGCGCGCTTCCGCGAGCTGCTCGGCGAGCGGGCGCGCGTGTTCTTCGCGTTCAACGGGACCGGCGCGAACGTCGTCGCGCTCGCGGCCGCCCTGCGCCCGTACCAGGCGGTGATCTGCCCGGCGGGCGCGCATCTGAACGTCGACGAGTGCGGCGCGTACGAGCGCTTCGTGGGCGGCAAGCTGATCGACGTCCCGGTCGAGAACGGTAAGCTGACGCCCGAGCTCGTCGACGCGCAGATCCACGGGATCGGCGACCAGCACCACGTCCAGCCCGGCGCGATCTCGATCTCACAGTCGACCGAAGTCGGAACGGTCTACACGGTCGACGAGCTGCGCGCGCTCGGCGAGACGGCGCGCAAGCACGGCCTGCTCTTCCACGTCGACGGCGCGCGGATCGCGAACGCGATCGCCTCGCTCGGCACCGACGCGCGCACGATGCTCACCGAGACCGGCGTCGACGTCTGCACCTTCGGCGGGACGAAGAACGGCTTGATGTTCGGCGAGGCGATCGTCTTCCCGAACGGCCACCCCGCCGCCGACGTCCTGCCGTTCACCCGCAAACAGGGGATGCAGCTGACCTCGAAGATGCGCTTCGTCGCCGCGCAGTTCGAGGCGCTGCTGCGCGACGATCTCTGGCTGGAGAACGCCCGCCACGCGAACGCGATGGCGCAGCTCCTCGCCGCGCGCCTGCGCGATCTCGACGACGTGATCCAGCTCGCCTATCCGGTGCAGGCCAACGGCGTCTTCCCGATCCTCCCGCCGGACGCGATCGAACCGCTGATGCACGAGCGCCGCTTCTACATGTGGGATGCCGACGAACACATCGCCCGCTGGATGACCGCTTGGGATACGACGGCGGAGGACGTCCACGCCTTCGCGGACGCGGTCTGGCGCATCGCCCCGAACGAGAAGAAGATCCCGGTGACGCGCTGATGGCGCTGGCGGACTTCCGCTACAAGCTCGACATCCGCGTGGTCTTCCGCGACATCGACTTCTACCGCCACGTGAACAACGCCGTCTACATCACCTGGATGGAGACAGCGCGCATCGACTACTGCAAGCTCGCCTTCGACCGCCCCCTCGGCGCGAAGACGAACGTCATCATGGCGTCACAATCGTTCAACTACGAGCGCCAAGCGCAATACGACGACCGCCTCGTCATGGGCTGCCGCACCTCACGCCTCGGCACGAAATCCCTCGACTTCACCTACGAGCTCTACCGCGGCGACGAACGCATCGGCCACGGCCTCTCCGCGCTCGTCGCGTTCGACTACGACGCGAACACCTCGGTCCCGATCCCGGACGAATGGCGCCGCAAGATCGCCGCATACGAGCTCGTCGCTCCGCTCCAGCGCGCCGCCCAGAGCCGCTAGCGCGGCGGTGTTGCGCCGGCCGCCGTGCGACACATCGCTCTTTCCGGCGAGGGCCCCGTGTTGCTTCGCTCGCGCTCGGGCGCGGCGTACACGGCGCCGCTGCTCGCCGCGACGATGAGAACGAGGGCGGCCGCGGCGCGCATCTAGTGCTCCGGCAGGCGGTGGATCTTCAACACGTTCGTGCCGCCCGCTCCGACGGGCATACCGCTCGTGATCGCGATCGTTTCGCCGGGGGCGGCGTGGCCTTCGGCGACGACGCGTGCCTCGGCGATCTCGATCAGCGTCTCGATGTAGCGGTACGTCTGCACGACCGACGACTCGACGCCCCACACGACGGCCATGCGGCGCGCGACGTCTTCGAGCGGCGTGAGCGCGACGATCTTCGCGCGCGGGCGGAAGGAGCTGATGTGGCGCGCGGTGTTGCCGGTCGTCGTCCCGCTCACCACCAGGCGTAATCCGAGCGCGTCGGCGGCGCCGACGGCGGCCTCGGCGATCGCCATCCCGATGTCCTCGTCGTGCTCGATCCCGCCGTAGTCGGTCGCGCGCCGCCGGCGGATCTCCTTGAACGGATACTTCGCCTCGGTCTGCACCGCGATCGTCGCCATCACACGCACCGCTTCGAGCGGATACTCCCCGCGCGCGGTCTCGCCGGAGAGCATCACCGCGTCGGTGCCGTCGAGGATCGCGTTCGCGACGTCGGTCGCCTCGGCGCGCGTCGGGCGCGGCGAGGAGATCATGGACTCGAGCATCTGCGTCGCGGTCACGACCGGCTTCGAGACTTTGTTCGCGCGGTGGATCAGGTCTTTCTGCGCGAGCGGAACCTCTTCGAGCGGGATCTCGACGCCGAGATCGCCGCGCGCGACCATGATCCCGTCGGCGATCCGCAGGATGTCGTCGATGTGGTCGAGCGCTTCGTGCTTCTCGATCTTCGCCATCACGGGGATCGACTTGCCGCCGTTCGCGATGTGCGACTTGACCCGCGAGACGTCTTGCGCGGTCCGCACGAACGAGACCGCCACCCAGTCGACACCCTGTTCGAGGCCGAAGTCGAGGTGCTCGAGATCGCGGTCCGTCACCGCTTCGAGGTCGAGCGTGCCGTCGGGATAGTTGATCCCTTGCCGCTCGCGCAGCTCGCCGCCGGTCTCGACGATCGTTCGCACGCGCGGTCCGTCGACGCCCGTGACGCGCAGCGCGATCGCGCCGTCCGCGAGATAGACGCGCTTGCCGACCTCGACGTCGCGCGCGAGGCCCGCGTACGAGACGCTCACGTGCTCCGCGTCGCCGGGGACTTGTTCCGTCGTGAGCGTGAACGGTTCACCGGTGGTGAGCCGCACCGACGCGGTGCCGTTGCCGAACGTTCCGGTGCGCACTTTGGGTCCCGGCAGATCTTGCAGCACGGCGACGTGCAGGCCGAGCTCTTTCGCGATGCGGCGCACGTCGGCGATCGTCGCGGCGTGCTCGTCGTGGGTGCCGTGCGAGAAGTTCAGCCGCACGACGTTCACGCCGGCCAGGAAGAGCGACCGCAGCATCTCCGGATCGCGCGAGGCGGGGCCGACGGTCGCGACGATCTTCGTGCGTTTCGGTGGCGGCGGCATCGGCCCGCGGCTTCCCCGAACGCGCGTCGGCGGTCCTGCGGTGCGGGCGAAAGCACCGGCGCGTATTCGCAACGCTGAATCACGTTTGCGTCAGGCCGGGATGAAGCACGCGGACGCGACAGGAAAGAACCGCTCGAATGCAGCCTCGAGACGCGCGGGACGCTCATATCGAACGGCCGTCGCCTCGTCGTGACGCGCTGGCGCTCGCCGTCTCGTTCGCGATCCACGCGCTCGTCGTGCTGCTCGTCGTGCTCTATTGGAATTCGCCGACCGGCGGCGCGCCCGCCGAATCCGACACCACCGCGCAAGTCCTGGTCGAAGAGCGCGCCCCAGCGCAGCAGCCCGCGGAGCAGCAGCCGGCCCAGCCGCTGCAGCCGATCCCCGCGCGAACCCAAGCGCCGCCGCCGACTGCCGCGCCGCTGCCTTCGGCCGTCCCGGTCCCGACCGTCATGCCGGGCCCCGTCCGGCCGCGCAAGGTTCGTCCCGCGCGGACGCCGCCGCCCCGACATCGCGAGTTCGCGCGCATCCGCCCGTCCGCGCCGCCGCAGCCCTCGGCCCCGCCGACGCTCCCGCCCACCCTGCCGCCGACGTTGGCCCCGACCCGGGTCCCGACCGCGCAGCCGACCGCGGTGGTCGCCATTGCAACGACGGCCCCGACGGCCGAGCCGACGATCCGCCCGACCCTGCCGCCGCCGACACAGGCCCCCACCCCGCGACCGCTGCCCCCGACCGCCGCGCCGACCCAGGCTCCGACGCCCCGGCCGCTCCCCCCGACCTCACCGCCGACGCTTCGCCCGACGTCGCCCCCGACGCCGCGCCCGCTCCCGCCGACCGCTGCACCGACGATCGCGCCGACGGCGCGTCCCACCACCGCCCCCACCGCCCGGACGACGGTCGCGCCCGCACCGGTCATCGCTGCCGCGCCGACCGCGAGGCCGACCGCCGCAGCGACGGCTCGCGCCACCGCCGCACCGAGCCGCGCCCCGGCAGCAGAGACGACCTCGGCGCCGACGGCCGCGCCCGGCACGCCGCGCCCGCTCGCCACGAGTGCCGTCGCGCTCGGCTCCCCGCGGCCGATCGGCACCACCGCACCGCGCCCCGCGGGAACCAGCGCGCCACGTCCGGCCAGCAGCTCCGCCGCGGCGCCCGCCGCCTCCGCCGGGCCGGCCGCTTCCGCGGGGCCGGCCGCCGGTGCCACGGGCGCGCCCGCCGCGAATTCCGGCTCGCGCTCCGGCACGGCACCGGGGACCTCGCCCGGGGCCCGTCCTGGAACCTCCGCGTCGAGGGCGCCGGCACCGGCTCGCCCCGGCGGCGGGCAGATCGCCGGCGCCGCATCGCCAGGCCCGAACGCCTCGCCTTCGGACGCCAACGCCAGGCTCAACGAACGCCTCCGCTCGCTGCTCCCGCACGGCGAGGTCAAGCCCGGCCACTACAGCGGCACCCTGGATCCGGGGGCCGCGGTCGACGAGTACGAGAAAGCCCTGGCGCCCCCGGCCGAGGTCCTCGCCGCAACCTTCGGGATCATCCGCGTCTCGCGGACGGTCATGCACGCGGACTCGGTCGCCTACGTCTTCGAGCGGAAAAAGGACATCTTCGGCCGCGAGGTCTGCCGCGCGTTCTGGATCACCGACCACCCGCCGCCGCCTCCGCCGACCCCGCTCCCGCACATCATCGGCGGCTTCCCCCGGCCGAATTTCCCCGGGCCGCCGCCCGACCTCAAGCCGGTCGTCGAGTACGTGGACGTCTCGTGCAAGGACCCGCGCATCCAGCCGGTCGTCCCCGGCTCGCTCCGCACGCCGGTCCCGCGCCACCTCTGAGATTGCGGAAAACGGCCGCTTATCGTATGATGGCGGACGGAGTTTGACGCTGGAAGCGTGGGCACTGCCCGCGCTTCTCTGTTGTACGAGGGAAGGAGGTCGCGGTGGAGCCGTACGGCGAGAAGACGCTGTTCACAGAAGCATTCGAACGAGTCGTGCACGCGCTGCCGCACCAGCCCGAGTTCCGCGACGTCGAGATCGTCTCGTCGAGCGTCCACCGGCGCCGGCAGCAGTCCGCGCTGCACGTGACGGTCGACCGCGAAGGCGGGATCGACATCGGCACGTGCGAGCGGATCGCCTCGCGGATCAACGCCGCACTCGACGCGTTCTCCGACCCGTACACGCTCGAGGTCGAGTCGGCCGGCCTGAACCGCCCGCTCACCAAACCGTCCGACTACGACCGCTTCACCGGCCGCGACGCGAAGATCGTCACCACGCTCGCCATCGAGAACGCGAAGACCCATCGCGGCAAGCTCGCCGGCGTGCGCGGGACGAACGTGATCCTCGAGCGCGGCAGCGGCGAGCTCCCCATCCCGATCGCCGTCATCAAGTCGGCGAACCTGGAGTACGACGTTCGCGCCGATCTCCAGCGCGCGAAACAACGAGAGAAGAACCGATGAACGCAGAGATGATCGCGGCGCTCCGCGAGATCGAGAACGAACGCAACATAAGCTTCGAGTCCCTGCTCGAAGCGCTGGAAGCTGCGCTGATCTCGGCCTACAAGCGGAATTTCGGCGGCGAGGCGAACGCGATCGTCACGATCGACCGCACGACCGGCGACTACCAGGTCTATCACCGCCGCACCGTGGTGAACGACGACGAGGTCACCGACCCGAAGCTGGAGATCGCGAAGAGCGAGGCCGGCGCGCGCTACGAGCCGGGCGACTTCTACGACGAGGTCGTCACGCCGCGCGATTTCGGGCGCATCGCCGCGCAGACCGCGAAGCAGGTCATCGTGCAGCGCATCCGCGAGGCCGAGCGCGACACCGTCTACAACACGTACTCCGCGAAGCTGCACGACATCGTGCTCGGCACCGTGCAGCGCTACGAGCAGCGCAACATGTACGTGCTCCTCGACGACCGCAAGACCGAGGCGCTGCTCCCGTTCAGCGAACAGGTCTCGCGCGAGAACTACCGCATCAACGACCGCATTCGCGCGTACGTCCTCGACGTGCGCAAGACGAACAAAGGCCCGCTGGTCGT